>CAZTIF010000052.1:0-22270 GCA_964613635.1 uncultured Bifidobacterium sp.
GTCAGCCGACTTCAATAGCGTCATTCCAGCGCACGCTGGGATCCACGATCGATGACCCGTGGCAGTCGTCAGCACTAGGACGACCATGGATCCCAGCTTTCGCTGGGATGACGTTTTACAGTCAGCCGACTTCAATAGCGTCATCCCAGCGAAAGCTGGGATCCACGATCGATGAACCCATGGCAGTCGTCAGCACGAGGACGACGATGGATCCCAGCTTTCGCTGGGATGACGTTTTACAGTCAGCCGACTTCAAAGGCGTCATCCCAGCGAAAGCTGGGATCCACGATCGCCCTACCAAGAAATACTGCCATGGGTTCAGCGGCGATGGATCCCAGCGTGCGCTGGAATGACAGTGTTACGGCCGGCGGCCTCTGAATCGTCATCCCGGCGCAGGCCGGGATCCAGTGTCTTCAGCAGCGTCCGGTCAGCCGATCACTTGCCAACAAACGCCAGAATCTCCTCCGCCACCCTCTCCCCCGCCTCCCGCTGCGGGAAATGCCCGACGCCATCCAGCACCACGCGATGGTAGCCGCCGCTGAACCACGCCTCCTTGTTCGCCGAGGTAGCGACCGGGTTCACGAAATCGTCCTTGCCATGAATGACCAGCGTCGGCGTCGCGATCACCGGCAGCGGCTTCAGCGACGCGGTATCAGCCGCATACGCCGGGTCGCCCGGCACGAAGTCCCAGCGATGCCGGTATGAATGCAGCGTGACGTCGATCCAGTCCGGATTGTCGAACGCGGCCGCCGTCGCCGCAAACTCGGCATCGTCATACCAGCCCTGCGGCGACCACGTCTCCCACATCTTGCGCGCAAATGCCTGCGGATCTTCGCGCACGGTGCGCTCGCCCAGCGGCGTGGCCATGAACCAGTGATACCAGTAGCAGCGCGCCTGCTCCAGCGCCATTGGCTGCGACGGATCGTTGGTGCCGTAACCGACCGACACCGACACCAGGTGCGATGCCAGCTCCGGCGCCAGACCGCAGGCATTCAGCACTGCGCGCGCGCCCCAGTCATGCCCGACCAGCGCCGGTTTCTGCAGACCCAGCGCCCTGACAAAATCGATCAGGTCACGGCCAAGACCGACCAGCTCGCCGCTGCGTGGCGTGGCCGCATCCAGGAAGCGCGTGCCGCCAAAGCCGCGCAGCGACGGCGCCAGTACGCGGAAGCCGGCCGCAGCCAGCACCGGCGCGACCGCCGACCAGCAGCGCGACGAATCCGGCCAGCCATGCAGCAGCACGATGCTGCGCCGGCCGGCGGGATTCCATTCGAGGTATTCGATGTCGAGGCGCTCGGTGCGCACGGATTTTTTTTCAAACGAGCTCATGTCTGTCCGGCCTTGTGGGCCGCTCCTGGGTGGCTTGTGTGCGAGTCCCCGGATTCTGGAAGAAATCCCCATCGCCGTCATTCCGAATTCGGAAAGCGCCCGTTTCCGCTTTCGCGGAAACACACGGCAGCCTGACCGCCGCTCGGGTACAGTAGCCCTTGCCCCACCTGACCGGACAAGGAGGAAACGATGAACCCGCACCTCTCCCCGATGGCATCTGCACGCGCGTTCGCATCAAGGCCGGCCTGCGCAATCGCCGCCGCCCTCGCCTGCGTCGCCGCCACACTACCTGCGTCCGCGCAGGAAGCCGAACAACTCGCGCGCCAGCATGCCTGCCTCGGCTGCCACAGCATCGACAGGCACACGCCGGTCGCACCGTCGCTGCTGAAGATCGCCGAGCGCTACCGCGATCGCAAGGATGCGGTCGCCTATCTCGCCGACCGCATCAGCTCCGGCAGCAAGGGCGCATGGAGCGACAGCGCGAAGAGCATGCCCGCCTACCCGGTGCTGACGCCGCCGCAGGTGCGCAGCCTCGCGCAGTGGATCATGTCGATGCAGTGAAGCGGGCGCAGCGGCACGCGTGCATCAAAGGGAATTGACGAACGCGACCAGCGCGTCGCGGTCCTCGCGGCGCAGCCGCGCAAAGCCGTCGCGCGAGCGCTGCGCCTCGCCGCCGTGCCACAGGATCGCCTCGGCCACGTTGCGCGCGCGGCCGTCATGCAGCAGATCGGTGCTGCCGTTCACCCGCGCCGACACGCCGATGCCCCACAGCGGCGCAGTGCGCCAGTCGCGGCCGCCGGCAAGGAAATCCGGCCGGCCATCCGCCAGCGCCTCGCCCATGTCGTGCAGCAGCAGGTCGGTATAGGCCTGGAATCGTTCGCCCTCGATCGCCGGCAGCGGCGGGTAGCGGCCCGCCTTCATCTCGGGCACATGGCAGACCGCGCAGGCCATCTCGCGGAACAGCTGGCCGCCCCGGCGCAGCTGCGCATCGTCGCCACGGCGCGGGCCGGGCGCTTCGGTCGCGGCCATGAAATGGTTCACCGCACGCCACGCGGCGTCGGTCAGCTCAGGCTTGCCCTTCTTGTAGCCGAAGTTCAGGCACTGCACCTGCACGCCGGTGCAGTCGTCGTCCGGATACAGCGAGCTGGTGATGCCCATGTCGCCGAGGTGGGCGGCGGCCACCTGCTGGCTGATCGACGGCTGGTTGGCCTTCCAGCCGAAGCGCCCGAGCCGCTTGCGGCCGGTGCTGTCGTCATTCACGTAATTCGGCCGGCCGTTGTAGCCCAGTGCCTTCTGCGCCTCGGCCAGCGCGAGGATATCGGCCTCCGGCACCGCGTCGAGGTAGCCGAGCCCGAGCAGCGCCGGCGTGTTGCGCAGCGAAGTCAGCACCTCTGCACCGAGCTCGCCGAAGCCGGCATTGCGCACGACGACCTTCGGCCGCCGCAGCGGCACCTCGGTGCCGTCCGCCAGCACCACCTTCTCGTGCAGCCATTCGACATGCACGTCGGCCTCGCCCGACACCGGCTCCGTACTCGGGCCGAAGATGCTGAACGGCTGCAGCTGTGCGTCATACGCCGGATGCGGCTCGGTATCGCCGGCACGCTGCCGGTGCGGCACCGACAGCCGCAGCAACTGCTGGAACACCGGCCTGCCCGATTGCTCGTCCACGATGCCGCGGCCGATGTTCACGTGGCAGCCGGTACAGGCATTCGCATGGAAGAAGGGACCGAGGCCCCATTCGCCGTCGGCACGCGGGAACATCGTCCACGGCGCGCGGAACTGCTTCAGGCCGTCGTCGAACAGGCGCATCTGCGCAGCATCCAGCCCGGCCACGGGCTGCGCGTACAGCAGCTCGTCGGCGGTGCACTGCCGCGTGACCGGATTCCAGAAACAATCATCGTCCCCGGACGGCGCCGCGCCGACCGCCGGCCGTGCCAGCAGCACGGCGCAGACGGTCGCTCGCAACAGCCAGGAACCCGGCCACCCTGCCTTCATCGGATCATTCCCTCCTGCGGCCTGCCGTGCTTACTTCCACAGCGCGCACTTCGATTCGGCCTTCGTGATGAAAGCCTGGTCGCCCGGGATCACCTGCACCACCTTGTAGTAATCCCACGGGTACTTCGACTCGGCCGGCGACTTCACCTGCATCAGCGTGAAGTCATGCACCATGCGGCCATCCGGACGCACTTCGCCATTCTTCGCGAACATGTCGTTCACCTTGGTCGACTTCAGCTTCGCCATCACCTTGTCGCCGTCGTCGGTGCCGATCGCCTTCGCCGCACTCAGATAGAAGGCCGCCGCCGAGTAGTTACCTGCATGGAGCATCGACGGCGCCTTCTTGTTGCGGGCCATGAATTTCTTCGCCCATGCGCGCGTCTCGTCATTCGTGTCCCAGTACCAGCCATCGGTGAGGTACATGCCCTGGGTCAGGTTCAGGCCGACCGCATGCACGTCGTTGATGTACATCAGCAGGCCGGCCAGCTTCATCTTCTTCGTGATGCCGAATTCATTGGCCGCCTTGATCGCGTTGACGGTGTCGCCGCCGCCGTTCGCCAGCCCCAGCACCTGCGCCTTCGAGCTTTGCGCCTGCAGCAGGAAGGAAGAGAAGTCCGACGCCGCCAGCGGATGGCGCACCGAGCCGAGCACGTGGCCGCCCTGCTGCTTGACCACCAGCGAGGCATCGTTTTCCAGCGACAGGCCGAACACATAGTCGGCGGTCAGGAAATACCAGTCCTTGTAGCCCTGCTTGACCATGGCATTGGCCAGCGTGCGCGCAACGGCCGCGGTGTCATACGCGTAGTGAATGGTGTAGGGCGTGCATTCCTCGTTGGTCAGGCGGGTCGTGCCCGGGCCGATCGCGATGAAGGGCTTCTTCTTCTCGGCCGCGATCTTCGACATCGCGAGGTTGGCCGACGAATTGGTGCCGCCGATCAGCAGGTCCACGCCCTGCTGGTCAAACCACTCGCGCGTCTTGCTGGCGGCGATGTCGGCCTTGTTCTGGTGGTCGGCCGCCAGGAATTCGATCTTCTTGCCATTGATGCTGCCGCCGAAATCCGCAATCGCCATCTTGATCGCATCCGCGCCGGCCGGGCCGTCGACGTCGGCATACACGCCGGACATGTCGGTCATGAAGCCGATCCTGATCGTGTCGCCGCTGTACTGCGCATGCGCGAACTGTGCCGCTGCCAGCGCGAGCGCGCCGGCGCCGAGCCGCATCCATTGCTGCCGTTTCATCGGGAAGTCTCCTCGTCTTTGTTATAGTCTCGGGCGTTTCGGAAAGACGGCCACGCGCCGCCTCGCAGTGTCCCCCGCCGATTGTGCGCCTTCCCCTGCCCCGCACGGAATTGGAATTTTGAAAGGGATGTTTTTCAATTTTGAATCCTGCAGCGCAGCATGCATGGCAGACTCGCGGCTGCCCGGCGCGGCGCGGTCCGGCCCGGAACCCGGTTCACTTATAAAAAAGGAAAGCAAATGGCAACTAACAGAGAGGTCGTGGTCGTCGGCGCAGTCCGTACCGCGATCGGCACCTTCGGCGGATCGCTGAAGGACCTTCCCGCATCCGAGCTGGCCACCATCGCCGTCAAGGCCGCGATCGCGCGCGCCGGCATCGAAGCCTCGGCCGCGCAGCAGATCGTGCTGGGCAACGTGATCCAGTGCGAGCCGCGTGACCTGTACGTGTCGCGCGTGGCCGGTATCCAGGCCGGCATGGCGAAAGAGTCGGCTGCGCTGACGCTGAACCGCCTGTGCGGCTCGGGCCTGCAGGCGATCGTCTCCGCTGCCAACACGATCCAGCTGGGCGACGCGGATGTCGCGATCGGCGGCGGCGTCGAGACGATGAGCCGCGCGCCTTACAACGCCGCGATGACCCGCTGGGGCGCGCGCATGGGCGACGCCGCGATGATCGACATGATGCTGGGCGCGCTGAACGATCCGTTCGGCGCCGGCCACATGGGCATCACCGCCGAGAACGTCGCGAAAATGTATGGCATCTCCCGTGAAGAGCAAGATGCGTTCGCCGCCGACAGCCAGCGCAAGGCACTGGCCGCGATCGAGGCCGGCCACTTCAAGTCGCAGATCGTGCCGGTCGAACTGAAGACCCGCAAGGGCGTGACCCTGTTCGACACCGACGAGCATCCGAAGGCCGGCACCACGGTCGAATCGCTGTCGGGGCTGCGTCCGGCCTTCCTGAAAGAGAACGGCACCGTCACTGCCGGCAACGCGTCCGGCCTGAACGACGGCGCGGCGGCCTGCGTGCTGATGGAAGCCGAAGCCGCTGCGCGCGCGAACCTCGTGCCGATGGCACGCCTCGTGTCGTACGCTGTCGCCGGCGTCGATCCGTCGATCATGGGCACCGGCCCGATCCCGGCCGTGCAGCTGGCGCTCAAGCGCGCCGGCCTGTCGCTGGACCAGATGGACGTGATCGAGTCGAACGAAGCCTTCGCCGCGCAATCGATCGGCGTCTGCCGCGGCCTCGATCTCGACCCGGCGCGCACCAACCCGAACGGCGGCGCGATTGCACTCGGCCACCCGCTGGGCGCGAGCGGCGCGATCATCACGGTGAAGTGCCTGTACGAGCTGATCCGCACCGGCAAGCGCTATGGCCTGGTGACGATGTGCATCGGCGGCGGCCAGGGCATTGCGGCGATTTTCGAGCGCCTGTAATCCCCCGTCGTTTCAGCAGAGAGGCTGTACGCGCGAGCGTGCAGCCTTTTTTTCATCCGCAAAGGCGCGCCTCACAGCGCGCACTCGACCGCCTTCGCCGCCAGCAAACCCGTCAGCAGCTGCGGCTCGAGGCTGACCAGAAAGCCGCGCCGTCCGCCATTGATGTAAATGCGCGGCAGCTGCAGGATGGTCGATTCGACATAGACCGGCAGGCGCTTGCGCGTGCCGAACGGCGAGGTGCCGCCGATCAGGTAGCCGGTATGTCGGCTGGCCTCTTCCGGATCGCAGGGCTCGACCGATTTGCAGCCGATCTGCCGGGCGAGGTTCTTGGTCGACACCTTGCAGTCGCCATGCATCAGGATGATCAGCGGCTTCTTCTGCTCGTCGCGCATCACCAGCGTCTTCACCACCTGGTGTTCATCGACGCCGAGCTGGCGCGCCGATTCGCCGGTGCCGCCATGCTCGACATAGTCATACGGATGCCGGTCGAATGCGACTTTCCGCTGTGAGAGAAATTGCGTGGCCGGGGTTTCGGAGACGTGCTTGTTCATTGCTTCGGGTCGTAATGCGGGAACAACAGTTCAGGCCGACAGCCGCTGACGCAGCTCGCCCTTCACCACCTTGCCGTAATTGTTCTTCGGCAGCGCGTCGAGCATATGCCACTCGCGCGGCCGCTTGAAGCGCGCCAAATGGTCGAGCACCAGCTGCTCAAGCTCGGCCACCGGAATCGATACGCCGGGCGCGGGCACCACGAAGGCCACCGGCAGCTCGCCCCACTCCGCATCCGGTCGCCCCACCACCGCGCATTCGAGCACGCGCGGATCGCGCAGCAGCACTTCCTCGATCTCGCGCGGATAGACATTGCTGCCGCCGCTGATGATCATGTCCTTCGAGCGGTCATGCAGCGTCAGCAGGCCGTCTGCGTCCATCGCGCCGAGGTCGCCGGTGTACAGCCAGCCGGCCTTCAGCGCAGCGCGCGTGGCGGCCTCGTCGCCCCAGTAGCCGGCCATCAGCGCCGGGCTGCGCGTGACAATCTCGCCGATGCTCCCGGGCGGCAGCGGCTGCCCATCGTCGCCGACCACCGCGACCTCGACACCCGTGCGCGCATGGCCGCAGGAAGCCAGCACGCGGCGGCGCTGCTGCGGATCGGCAATCTCGTGACGCGACTGCGCCAGCCCCGTGATCGTCATCGGCGACTCGCCTTGCCCGTACAGCTGGTACAGCTTCGGCCCGAGCAGCGCAAGCGCCTTCTCGAGGTCGGCCACGTACATCGGCGCGCCGCCGTAGACGATGCACTTCAGCCGCGCAAAACGCTCCGCCGTGGCGGCCGGATGGTTCACCAGCCGCATCACCATCGTCGGCGCGGCAAACAAGCTGCAGGCCTCGTGCGCGGCGATCGCGTCCATCATCCGCTCGGGATCGAACTGCGGCAGCACCTGCTGGCGTCCGCCGGCGAACAGGTGCGGCAGCGCATACAGGCCGGCGCCGTGCGACAGCGGCGCGGCATGCAGCTGCGTGTCGCCGACGGCGGCGCGGCCGATGTCGGCGTCGTACGCGGCGCACATGAATTCGAGATTGCGGTGCGACAGCATCGCGCCCTTCGGCCGGCCGGTGGTGCCGCTGGTGTAGAACAGCCAGGCCAGCGCGTCGCCATCGACCGGCTGCAAGGGCGACGGTGTCGACTGCAGCAATTCAGAGTAAGCGGGATCATCGACCGACAGCGGCGCGCAATCCGGCAAGGCGCGCAGCGTGTCGGTGACCTCGGGAAAACGATCCGAACTGATCGCCAGCCGCGCGCCGGAATTCGACGCGATGTGCAGCACTTCCTTCGGATGCAGCCGCGAGTTCACCGGCACCGCCGCATAGCCGCGCTGCCAGCAGGCGAACAGGATCTCGAGAAATTCGCTGCGGTTTTCCATCAGCAGCAGCACGCGGTCGCCGGCCTGCAGCCGGAAGCGGTCGTGCAGGCCCTGAGCGAGCCGTGCAGCGCGGTCGTGGAATGTACTGAAACTGTGCGTGGCACGCTCGTCGGCGACAGCGATCGCGTCGGGCGTGCGCTCGGCCTGCGCGAGCAGGCGGGCGGCGAGTGTCATGCGTTCGTTTTCATCGGGGTGGGTCGGTGGCGGCCTGCGCAATGCCTGCCGGTCGGGCCGGATTATGGCACTGCCGCCGCGCCGCGTGCACGCCGCATTGCCAGCCACGCCAGCGCGGCGCCGGTCGCGAGTACCGGCACGATCGATCCGACGTTCAGCCAGCGCCAGCCATGTGCCATCACCAATGCGCCGGACGCAAACGCGCTGACCGCCATGGTCGCGAACACGAAGAAGTTCAGCGCGCCCTGCGCACGGTCCTTCTCTTCCGGACGGTAGGCGTCAAGCGACAGCGTGGTGCTGCCGGTGAACAGGAAATTCCAGCCGACGCCGAGCAGGAACAGCGCGACCGTGTAGTGATGCAGCGATTCGCCCGACAGCGCGATGGCGATGCACAGCATGAACAGCAGCACGCCGGCGCCCATTACGCGGGTCGTGCCGTAGCGGCGGATCAGGTGGCCCGTGACGAAGCCCGGCGCGAACATGCCGATCACGTGCCACTCGAGCACGAGGGCGACGTCGCCGAAGGGCATGCCGCAGATATCCATCGCCAGCGGCGTGGCCGCCATCAGCAGGTTCATCACGCCGTAGCTGGCGGCGGCAGCGATCGCCGACACGGCGAAGGCCGGCTCGCGCAGCAGCTCGCGCACCGTGCGTCCCGGCGCGGCCTGTGCCGACTTGGGCGGCAGCGGCGGGAAGGCGATGCGCGCGACCAGCGCCATCGACAGCAACGCAAGCAGGGCCAGCGCGAGATAAGCGCCGACGAAAGGCACGCCGAATGTGGTGCGGGTATGGCTGGCGAGGTTGGGGCCGATCACGGCGCCGAGCAGGCCGCCGGCCATCACCAGCGACACCGCCTTCTCGCGCTGCGCGGGCGCGCACAGTTCGGCGGCGGCAAATCGGTACAGGTGCGCATTCGCCGCATAGAAGCCGGCAACGACGGTCGCGGCCACCAGCAGCCAGAACATACCGGCCGTCACCGCGAAGGCGCTCAGCAGGCTGGCGCCGAGCGCCACCAGCAGCCCGGACTGGAACGAGGCCTTGCGGCCAAAGCGCGACTGCGTGCGCGCGACCAGCCCGGTCGACAGCGCGCTGCCGACCACATAGCCCATCACGGGCAGCGTCGCCATCCACGCCTGCGGCGCGAGGCGCAGCCCGACCAGTCCGTTGATGGCAATCAGCGTGACGTTATTCGCGAGGAAGAGCCCCTGCGCGGCCGCCAGCAGCCAGAGGTTGGCGTTCACGCGCGGCCACCGCTGCGTGCGCCGCGCGTCATTGCGTCGCGCCGCCGCTAGCAGCCTTCTCCACGCTGCGCTTGGCAGCGCGCGCGCCGAACACGGTGTTGCGATGCTCGGTCACCATCGCACGAATGCGCAGGTGCAGCATGTCGGCTGCGGCGGGGCTGTCGGCCACGGCCTGTGATTCGTCGCCGCGGCAGGCGGCCCAGATCGCGCGCGCGACATCGCCGACCGGGGTCGCGCCATCGTCATGACGTTCAAGGCTGCTGCCGACGCAGGCGGAGAGTTCGGCATTGCTGACGCGCGCGCCGTTGGCGGCATCGGCGGTCGAGGCCAGCGCCAGCAGCAGCGCGGCCGGCAGGTAGGAAAAAAGGTTCATCGTCGGATGCCGGCCGCGGCCGGCGCAGGGTTCATTTCAGGACGGCGCACGCAGCGCGCGTCAGCGTCTCGTCTGTACGGCCGGGCTTGGGTGGAACTTCGCGACGACCATCGACTTGCCGCCATCGTACTCGTAACCCGGCCTCTGCGAGCGGAAATCCTTGCCGTCGCGGCCCTGCGCTTCGTGCGGCCTGGCCTCGGCCGCATCCGACGGCGGTGCATGAGCCGGTAGAATCGGGCCTCGTCACCGTATCGCGGCCCCTGCGCGGGCTGACATGTCCATGCATGAATTCCTGCCCCCGAACACCGCCGTCGCGCTCGCCACCGCGCTCGGCATCGGCCTGCTGATCGGCGCCGAGCGCGAACGCCGCAAGGGCTCGGGTCCGGGGCGCGATGCGGCGGGCATCCGCACCTTCAGCATCGTCGGCCTGATGGGCGCGGTCGCGCAGCTGCTGGCTTCGCCGGTGCTGACGGCGGTGGTGGTCGGGCTGGTCGGCCTGCATGCGTTGCAGTCCTACCGCCGCAGCCAGCGCGACGATCCGGGCCTGACGACCGAGGTCGCGCTGATCCTCACCTGCGTGCTGGGCGTGCTGGCCGTGTCCGCGCCGGCGGTCGCAGCCGCGGCCGGCATCGCGCTGGCGGCGCTGCTGGTGTCGCGCGACACCCTGCACGGCTTCGTGAAGAAGGTGCTGACGGAACAGGAACTGAACGACGTGATCGTGCTGGGCGCGATCGTGCTGGTGGTGATGCCGCTGGCGCCGGACCGTTTCCTCGGGCCGATGGACGCGATCAATCCGCGCCAGGTGATGATGTTCATCGTGCTGGTGATGCTGATCGGCGCGATGGGTCACATCGCGATGCGCATCCCGGGCCAGCGCCGCGGCCTGCTGCTGGCCGGCTTCGCGGCCGGCTTCATCTCCAGCACCGCGACGGTCTACCAGATGGCGCAGCTGTCGCGCGATCCGGCGCGGCGCGACGACGGCCCGCTGACGGCGGCGATCGTCTCCTGCGCATCGACCTATATCCAGCTGGCGCTGCTGGTGCTGTCGGTGTCGCCGGCGCTGCTGGCCTCGCTGCTGCCGTCGATGGCGGCGGGCATGCTGGTGATTGCCGGCCAGGTCGCGCTGCTGCTGCACCGGCGTCGAGACGAAGCGCCCGCAGAGGCCGTGCCGCCGCCGGGCGGGCATGCGTTTTCCCTGAAGCTGAGTTTCGGACTGGCCGCGGGCATCCTGCTGGTGACCTTGCTGGCGAGCTTGCTGCACCGGCAGTTCGGCGCCGGCGGCGCGCTGGCCGGTGCGGCGGCCGCAGGACTCGCCGACACGCATTCGGCCACCGCCTCGCTGCTGAACCTGACCAGCAGCGGCGTGCTGTCGGCACACGACGCGAAGCTCGGGATACTCGCCGCGTTCAGCGCGAATGCATTGACCAAGGCCGCCGTCGCCATCGCCGGCGGCACGCGCGACTATGCGCGCAGGTTCGTCGCGGGACTGTTGCTGATGCTGGTCTTCACCTGGCTGGCGCTGCTGCTGTAGCGGCGACTTGTCGGAGGCCGTCGGGCGCACCTGTTCGCACCGGCTCGGTATCTGCAGGCGCTGTCGGTCGCGACCGAAACTACTTCGAGATTCCCATGCTCACCACCGCGCCGGACAGCCCCTGCACGCGCTCGACCACCTGCGCGACGTCCTCGTCCGAAACGCCGTGGTCGCGCAGTACGCCGGCCAGCAAGTCCAGCATCAGTTCATAAGATGCTTTGGTGACGCGGGCCGGCAGGTGCTGCTCGCGCAGCACTTCCACGCGCACATCGCCACCGGGCTTGCCGAGCGCATAGGACACGTATTGGATGTGGTGGTCGACCAGCTGGTCCACCGGCATGTCGGCGAAATACCGGCGGATGTTCGGCCGCCGCATCAGGCGTTCGTGGAAGTCCCTGACGATCAGGGTCACCACCGGAACGCCACCGTATTTGTCGAAGAGAGTTTGAGACATGTTCAGCTCAGGGAGAACGGCGAGGTGGCCGTTCAAGGCCGCAAGGATAACGAAAACAGGCAGGTCGGCAATGCACTCGATGATGCCGTTGAAGCGGGCCGCTCGACGGCCTCACAACGGCGCGTCGCCGGCAACGCATTCCAGCGCGGCGATCTCCGCCGCGATGGCCTCGGCAACGCCGAGCCGCCGGCTGGCCGGGCTGGTGAAGCGGGCGAAGTCGCGCAGGAAGGCGATGCGGCTGCCGGCCGACAGCAGCGAGCGCGCCATCGTCTCCGAAAAGCGCGACCACTCGCCCGCCAGCGCATGCGTGAGTTCGACGCCGATGCCGGGCATCACGCTGGCGAGGATGTCGCTCTCCTGCAGCAGCAGCGCCATGCTGCCGAAGCTGCCGGGCTCGAACGGCGCGCCGCTCATTTGCTGGTGATGCGCGCGCACGCGCGCCGGATCGGTCATCAGGATCAGTTCGGCGACCTGCCGGCAATCGTCGTCCGCCATGCCGGCCGCCTGCATCAGCGGGCGCAGCGCATCGACCGAGGCCTGCTCGATCTGCGACGGGAACTGGTTGACGCGACCACTGTGCAGAAAATCATGCGCCAGCATGGCCAGGGTCTGCAGCCATTCCGCGTGGTCCGGACGCGCGTCGAACGGCCGGCCGAATTCCAGCCGCGTCAGCAGCAGCAGGCAGGTCAGCGCGCTCAGGGTGTCGGCAATGTGCAGGCGGTTATGGTATCCGGGCTCATCCCCGGCTTCGCTGCGGCGCACACCATCGGCCTCGATGGCCTGCGCGACCGCGATGATGCAATCGGATATCGCGCGCTCGCCGGCGGCCAGCCCGGCCTCGCCGGTATGGCCCAGCTGCGCCATGCAGCCGGCGGCCACTGCGGGAAGACCGATCCACTGCACGCGCCAAAGGCCGCGCAGGCGCAGGAATTCGCGCTGCAAATCCGGCAGGGTCAGATTCTTGTTCGCCATTGCATGCCGCTTTTACGTTTGGCATATTTTACATTCCTTTCCTGCGCGCAAGATTGCTTCAGTCCAATTGCCTTGGTAAGCTGCCAACAGATGAGCGGGTGACCGGCAGTGGAATTTCTCGTCGCGGATATGCCGCCAGAGGCATTTTTTGACCGACGCTGCCCCGCTCGTGTCGGCCGCGCGCCAGCCGGCGCGGGCCTGCGCGGCAGCCTGGGAGCAAGGGATTGGACAAGGAAGCGAGCGCCAGTTTTGGCGTGGACATCGCACGGCTGCATGCGCTTGGCGCAGTCGACCCGTATTCGCAGCAGAGCCTGGACCTGTACGCGTCCGGCGAACTGGTCAGCAATGAACGGCTGTATTTCACGCTATGGGGCTGCTCGGAACTGAACCTCGCGCTGTTCGACCCGAAGACGCGCATCTGCGCGGCCGGCCAGCCGGCCGAGGACGCCTACTTCATCATCAATGGCACCTGCCTCGGCGTGCAGGGCAACCGCATCTACCGGCTCGGCCCGGGCAGCGTGATCGGCCTCTCCGAAGGCATCGCCGGCATTGATTATTCGATGACGGTAATCGCGGTCGGCGCGGTGCAGGTGCGCAAGCTGCCGATGCACAGCATCAACCTGCTGATCCAGAACATGAACTCCGGACTGCGCGGCATCATCCGTTCGCTGGTGATGCGCACCCTGAAACTCGAGGCGCCGACGCCGCAGCTGCGATGAACAATTTCAAGGAAATCTCGCTGACCAAGGGCGAAGTGCTGTTCGAGGCCGGCGCGCCGGCCGACAAGCTCTACCTGATCCAGTCCGGCGCGGTCGGCATGGCCGACAAGAGCGGCCGCGTGTTCGTCACGCTGAAGGCCGGCGAATCGTTCGGCGAACAGGCGATGCTGCAGGGCGGCATCCGCGGCGCGAGCGCGATCGCGGTGGAAGACTCGGTCTGCCAGGAGATCACCGTCGACGGCCTGCGCGACATGCTGAAATACCAGTCGCCGATCATGATTGCGGTGTTCGAGGCGCTGATGCTGCAACAGAACATGCACAACGAGCTGCGCGCGAAGAACTGACACCGCCGCGCCGGCGGCTGCGCGTCAACGGCGCGCGGCCGCGATCTTCTCGCAGCCCTTCCATTGTCCGCTGCGCTGCAGCGCGTCCAGCAGGTCGAGCACGATGCGCCGCACCACCAGCGCCGCCTCGCCCGGCGGCACGTCTTCCGATTCGCACAGCGACACCTCGCGCGCGATCGGCGTCGGCAGCAGCGGCACCGCCTGCAAGCGGTCCTCGGCGACCTCGCGATGGATTGCCGACCAGGGCAGCACGCTGCAGGCCTCGCCCGCCTCCACCAGCCGGATCAGCAAATCCGGCGCGCTGATCTCGGCCACCAGACGGTAGTTCAGGTTCGCATTCAGGAAGGCCAGGTCGAGCCGGTTGCGCGTGGCGTTCGGCGCGCTCGGCAGCAGCAGCGGCAGCTTGGCCAGTTCCTCCAGGCTGATGCCGGAGGTGCGGCGGCGGCTGGCGGCGCGCGGCAATGCGACATACAGCTCTTCGCGGAACAGCGGCTGTATCGCGATGCCGCGCTGCGGCAGCGCGTCGATGGCGATGGCCATGTCGAGGCTGCCCTGCGCAACCAGCCCGGCCAGCTCGGAGCTCTGCCGCACGATCACCTCGAGCAGCACGCCCGGATAGGCGCGCAAGGCGTCCAGCAGCGGCACCAGCAGCAGCCGCGCGACGCCGCCCGACACGCCGACCGAGACGCGGCCCGAGGGATGCTGCCGCTCGAACGACACCGCGCCCTTCAGGTCCTCGACATGGCGCAGCAGCCCCTTGGCATGGCGGTACAGCACCTCGCCGGCGACGGTGGGCTTGACGCCGCGCACGCTGCGATCGAGCAGCTTGCTGCCGAGGTCGCGCTCGAGCCCGGCGATCTGCTGGCTCAGCGCCGGCTGCGCGATGTGCAGCGAATCGGCCGCCCGCGTCATGTTGCCGTAGTCGACCGTGGCGAGAAAATATTTCAGCTGCTTGATGTCCATCGGCCCGCTTTCCTTTCCGGATTCTCATAGGCCAGGCTTATCGTTCCGTGCTGCCGCCTGTGCGGCGCATATTACCCGACAAGATCGCCCTGACGCGACAAGGGGAAAGATAAAAGCCGGAGAATAATTCAAACTTATGGATCGATAAGAAATCCATATTTCACGCGATGAACACGACGAATTAATCTAGCCCCGTCCACCTACACAGGAGCCCGGCATGACCCGACCGACGCATGCAGACCGCCCGACGTCGACCGGTCGCGCCTTCCGCACCCGCTCCGAAAAACACCCTTCCGCAGCTCCGCCGTAACCGCCGATGCGCGGCCCCGCCCCGAACCTTCGCAGCTCGCCGCCACGGCGGGCATGCCTACCGTAAAAGCATGCAGAGGAGACGCCGATGAATTGACCCGATACCGCGCAATCCGGATTTTGTTACTGGCAGCACTGTAGTCATCACACCGAAAAGACCTCAAAGGTCCAATAACAAGGAGGAGACGATGAAACAGCAACGCGCAACAACTCGTATGAAAGCCCTGGCCTTCGCAATCGCCATGCTGGGAACGGCAACCACGTCGGCGGAAGTCACGTGGGACAAGCTGCTGAACGCGAGCAAGGACCCGAACAACTGGATGATGTACCACCAGTCCTTCGACGGCTATCACCACAGCGACCTCGACCAGATCAATTCCGGCAACGTCGACAAGCTCGGCGTGGCGTGGATCCATACCCCAAACGCCAGCAAGCGCGGCATCCAGTCCTTCCCGCTGGCCGTCGACGGCGTGCTGTACTACACCTCGGCCTCGGGCAAGGTGTGGGCGCTGGACGGCTCGAACGGCAAGGTGATCTGGAGCTACCAGGCCAAGATCGACAACGATCGCGGCGACGGCACCATCTACAGCCCGTACAACCGCGGCATCGCGATCGCCTATGACAAGGTCTACCTCGGCACCGTCGACGGCCGCGTGATCGCACTCGACATCAAGACCGGCAAGCCGGTCTGGGACAAGATGGTGATGACGGTCGAGAAAGGCAACAAGGGCTTCACCGGCGCACCGCTGGTCGTCAAGGACAAGCTGATCATCGGCTCCAACGGCGGCGAACTGTCCGGCTGCTGCGGCCCGATCTACGGCCTGAACGCACAGACCGGCGAAACCATCTGGCAGTTCGACACGGTTGGCGGCGACCAGCGCTCGCGCGACTCGTGGAAGAACGACACGTGGAAGACCGGCGGCGGCGGCGGCTGGATGACCGGTCAGTACGACCCGAAGACCAACTCGGTCTGGTGGGGCACGGCCAACCCGGCACCGGACTACGACTACTCCGGCGCGAACTGGGCAACCGAGGGCGCGCGCCCCGGCGAGAACCTGTATACCTCGTCGGTCATCGTGCTCGATCCGGACACCGGCAAGCTCAAGTCCTATTTCCAGGAAATGCCGCATGACGCGTGGGACTTCGACAGCGCGGTCGGCGAATTCATGCGCATCTCGCGCGGCGGCAAGGACTATGTGGTGCACCCGAACAAGGGCGGCATCATCTTCGTCTACAACGGCAGCAAGCTCGGCGGCGGCGAGAAGCTCGGCGTCGAAAATGCGTACATGATCGGCGAGACCTTCAACTACATCAAGGGCGTCAACCCGAAGACGGGCGAGCTGATCGGCCGCAAGGACTTCACCGAGGGCAGCTTCCCCAACATGTGCCCGGCGATCGACGGTTCGATCAGCTGGAACGCAGGCGCCTACAGCCCGAAGACCGGCCTCTACTACAAGGCCACGCAGGAATGGTGCTTCGACCTCGAGGTGGTGAAGGCCGATCGTCCGAAGGACTTCTCGGGCCAGAACTACTTCGGCGCATCGTGGACCGCGACGCATCCGAAGGGACGCCAGGCCTATGGCACGATCCAGGCGCGTGACCCGATCACCGGCAAGCTCGCATGGCGCGTCGAGAACAAGTACCCGACGCTGGCCTCGCTGCTGTCGACCAAGGGTGACCTGGTGTTCGTGCCGGGCGCCGACGGCGTCTTCCAGGCGCTTGACGCGAAGAGCGGCAAGGAACTCTGGCGTCACAACAACGGCCTCGGCCACCATGGCGGCGTGATCAGCTACACCGCCAAGGGCAAGCAGTATGTGGCCGTCGTGACCGGCTGGGGCAGCCACGTGTCCGGCAACTACGGCCCGCTGTTCGGGTCGCCGTTCAACGAGATGCCGACCGATAACGGCCAGCTGATCGTGTTCGGACTGAAGTAAATCGTTGCAGCATGCCGGCGAGGGTTGCGGCCCTCGCCGGCCTGTGGTTCCTGCGCGCTCCGGCGGCGCGGCCGGCACGCGGGATAGTCGAAGCTCAATCCAATCCGGGGATTCAATGTACAAACGTTTCATGATGGCGGCAGGCGCGATCGCCCTGCTCGGCGCTTCATGGTGGACCACCGCCGCCGCGCAGGAAGCGCAGGAAATTTCGCTGGAAGATGCACGCAAGGTGTTTGCGTCGAACTGCAGCTGGTGCCACGGGAGTTTCGGCAAGAAGGCCGGCAAGGGCGGACCGAAACTGGCCGGTACCGCGAAGGACGAGGAACAGGTGTTCCAGACCATCCTGAAGGGACAGAATGCGATGCCGAGCTTCAAGGCAACGCTGACCGAGGACAAGATCCGCGCGCTGGCCCGCTACATCAAGTCGCTGCCGGCCGACGAGCCGGCGCAACAATAAACCGATACGCCGTCAACGAACACGTCGGCGCGCTCGCGCCGGCGAAAGGAAGCCCTCATGTCCTGCCTGACCCTGGCCGGCTGGCGCCGGCGACTGCTGGCCGCCGTTGCCGGCGCCGTGCTGCTGGCCTGCGCGCTGCCGGCGCTGCCTGACGGATTGAAGGAGTCGCGTCAGGGCGAATACACGATCGTCAGCGGCGGCAACGACGAGCACGAGCTGGCGCAGCTGGAGAAGCTCGCGCCGCGCCACCAGATACAGCTGCTGTTCCTGCGCAGCGAGGACAAGGGCGGGCTGCCCGGCGTACGCGTCCGCGTGCGCAACACCGCCGGCGACCTGGTCGTCGAAACCACGTCGTCCGGCCCCCGCCTGTTCGTGAACCCGCCCGCCGGCGGCCGCTACACCATCGAGGCGGAATACGCGGGCGAAGTGCTGGTCAAAACCCGCGACCTGGTCGGGCGGCGCTACCTGCAACTCGAATTTACCTTCGGCGCCGCCGGGGCGCAGAAATGATGCGCCACCTGTGGCCCGTGCTGCTGCTGGCGGCGTCAGGCGCGCTGGCCGCCCCCTACCCGCTCGGCACGCTGAGCTGCCGCGACATGGGCGAATTCGCTTCGCAGGCGATGCAGTGGCGCGAGAGCGGCGTCACGCGCGAACAGGCGCTCGCGCGACTGGACGAGCGCAGCTATGGCGACCCGGTCGAGCGCAAAAACCTCGAACTCGTGCTGCGCATGGTGTTCGGCCGCTACGGCAACAGCTGGACGGTCGAGAGCGCGGGCAATGTGATTCGTTCGGATTGCGAGACCGGTCGCTGAGGCTGGCTCAGTACGCGGCGCCGGCCTTGCCGCCGGTTGACGACTTGAACTTCTCCGCAAGGCTGACGGCGGCATTGCGCAGCAACAGCGTATCGACGCCGACCTGCAGGAAGCACGCGCCGAGCGACTGGTAGCGCGCCGCGAGTTCAGGCTCGGTGGCCAGCACGCCGGCGGCCTTGCCGGACGCGACGATCTTCCGTATCGCCTGCTCGATCGCGGCAAGCACCTCGGGGTGGCCGGGCTGGCCGAGATAGCCCATCGACGCGGCAAGATCGGCCGGGCCGATGAACACGCCGTCGACGCCGTCGACCGCGAGGATTTCGTCAAGCGCGGCCAGTGCGCGGGTGGACTCGACCTGCACCAGCAGGCACATCTCGCGATCGGCATGCGTCAGGTAATCGCCAACGCCATTCCAGCGTGCCGCCCGCGCCAGCGCGGTGCCGACGCCGCGGATACCGGCCGGCGGGTAGCGCATCGCGCGCACCAGCGTGGCCGCTTCGGCGGCGGATTCCACCATCGGCACCATCAGCGTCTGCGCGCCGCAGTCGAGCAGCTGCTTGATGCGCGCGACGTCCTGGTCGACGGTGCGTACCACCAGCTGCACGTCATAGGCCGCCAGCACCTGCAGCTGCGCGAGGATGGAGCGCAGGTCGTTCGGGCCGTGCTCGCCGTCGATGATGAGCCAGTCGAAGCCGGCGGTGCCGACGACCTCGGCGGCCAGCGTGTCGGCGAGGCCGACGAAAATGCCGATCTGCGTTTTCCTGGCGGCCAGCGCCCTCTTGAAATGGTTCAGCGGCATGTCCATCAGCTCTCTTCTCCTTGGTAGTTTTCAATGATTGCCTGGGTGTGCGGGCTACGGCAGTGACGATGGTCGTCGTGGCAGTAGCCTGTCGCAGACTCATGATAACGGTGACGCCGGACATTGAGCCAAGTCGCTGGATCCCGGCCTGCGCCGGGACGACGTTTTAAAAGACGTCGGCTCTGAAATCGTCATCCCGGCGCAGGCCGGGATCCAGTGTCGTCAGCCGCGCCCAGAAGGCAAGAGGCGGCAACGCCTCGACAGGCGCAGACGTCCCGACGCTCAAACAAACCGGAACGCCACACTCCCCAACGCCCCGTAATCCGCATGGAAGGTATCCCCCGCCACCGCCGGCGTCGGCCTTGTAAATGAGCCGGCCAGCACCACATCGCCCGCATTCAGCTGCTCGCCATATGGCGCAATCTTGTTCGCCAGCCATGCCACACCGGTCGCCGGATGATTCAGCACGCCCGCAGCCAGCCCGGTCTCTTCGATCACGCCATTTTTGTGCAGCAGCGCGCCGACCCAGCGCAGGTCGACATCCATCGGCCGCACCGGCCTGCCGCCGAGCACGATGCCCGCATTCGCCGCAAAGTCGGAAATGGTATCGAACACCTTGCGCATCACCTTGGTCTCGCGGTCGAACTGCTCGATGCGTGAATCGATGATCTCGATCGCCGGCGTCACGTACTCGGTCGCGGACAGCACATCGAAGATGCTGACGCCCGGCCCCTTCAGCGGCTTGCCGAGGATGAATGCCAGCTCGACTTCCACGCGCGGCGCGATGAAGCGATCGAAAGGAATGTCGCCGCCGGCCTCGAAGAACATGTCATCCATCAGCGGCGCATAGTCCGGCTCGTCGATCTGGCTCGACAGCTGCATCGCGCGCGAGGTCAGGCCGATCTTGCGGCCACGGATTCGACGGCCATCGGCCAGTTCCAGCTTGACCCATTCGCGCTGGATTGCATAGCCATCCTCGATTGTCATCTGCGGATGCTGCTTTGAGAAATGGCGCAGCTGGGTGCGCGTCTTGCGCGCCTCATATAGCTGGCGCGCCAGCTGGAGGATAGTGTCCCGGGAGAGCATGGTCAGGCCTTCGGTACAGGGTTGAACAGCGGATGCAAGTTGCTGTGCTTGCCGTCGAAGACCTCCGGGCCCTCGTCGATTTGCAAGGTGATGCCGATATGGCGCTGCTCGAACAGCTCGCCGAAATGCGCTTTCGCCGCGGCGAACAGCGTGTCGCCGACCTGCTTGTGCGTGGCGGCGCTGCGGCCACGCCCCATCCGCAGGTTCAGGTAGATGAACGCATAATCGCCGGGGTCGCCCGATGCAGCGCCCGTGTGCGTGCCGGCCGCACGCCCGGCCGCGCCGCCGTCGGAGATCGCATAGTGCGCTGCAGGATACGCAAGCACGCGCGTGCCGCCGGGCGGGAAGACCGGTTTGCCGGTGTCGTCGCGTTCGGCCAGCATCGCATCAGCCAGCGAGCGGCACAGCCGGGTCATGTCGGTCTCGCGATCGAGATTCGGCGTGTAGAGGATGACGAGATGGGGCATGGCGTCTCCGGTTCAGAGTCGGGAAGCGACGGCGGTGTAACCCTGCGCGTTGCTGGCCACCGGCTCGGGCACGAATTCGCCGGATTGCGGGGTCACCGGGAAAACGGCATTCACCTGTCCGGTGCCGGACGCGCCGAAGTAAGGCGTGACGATCTCGGCCGGCGCATCGTAGCCGGACCAGCCGAGTGCGCCGAGCAGCATCGCTGTGTCATGCATGAAGCCCTCGCCGTGTCCCTTGGAGGCATACTCGGGCAACATCGCGCAGAAGTCCCTCCAGTCGCCGCGCTGCCACATCGCCAGCACGCTGTGGTCCAGCTGCTCGAGGAAGGGACTCCAGACCTTGAACGCGAATTCGGGCGCAAGGCCGTTCTGCGCGAAACGATGGCTCAGGCTGCCGCTGGCGAGGAAGGCGACCTTGCCGTCGTACTCTTCCTCGATGGCCTTGCGCATCGCCCAACCCAGTCGCGCGCTGTCGTTCAGGTAATGCACCGTGCACAGCGCCGACACCGACACCACCCTGAAATGCTGGTCGGCGTTCATGTAGCGCAGCGGCACCAGCGTGCCGTATTCGGGATCGAGCGTGGTGTCGTGATGCGCGAGGGTCTCGACGCCGTGCGCATTGCAGGCCTTCGCCAGCAGCTGGCCAAGCTCGGGATTGCCAGGCGCCTCGAACGGCAGGTTCTTGATGAAGTGGGGCAGCTCGTTGCTGGTGTAGGTGCCCTTGAAATGCGGGCCGCAGTTGATGTGATAATTCGCATTCACCAGCCAGTGCGTATCGAACACCACCAGCGTGTCCACGCCGAGTTCGCGGCAGCGTCGGCTGATTTCGCGGTGTCCGTCGATCGCCTGCTGGCGCGAGCCTTGCCGCGGTCCCGGCAATTCGCTCAGGTACATCGACGGCACATGCGTGATTTTTGCGGCTAAGGCTAGCTGGCCCATGGTCGACTGTCTCCGTGTTTCGGTGAGGGCTGCGCGTAAATCACGCGCCCCAGTGCGGAATGTGATGGCCGCCGAGCGAGACTGCCACGTTCTTCGGCTCGCAAAACACCTCGTAGCTCCAGGTGCCGCCCTCGCGTCCGGTGCCGCTGGCCTTGGTGCCGCCGAAAGGCTGGCGCAGGTCGCGCACGTTCTGGCTGTTGACGAAGCACATGCCGGCTTCGACGGACGCCGCCACCCGGTGCGCCTTGCCGATGTTCTCGGTCCACACATAGCTCGACAGGCCGTAAGGAATGTCATTGGCCAGTTCGATCGCATGCGCCTCGTCACGGAACGGGATCAGGCAGGCCACCGGCCCGAAGATCTCTTCCTGCGCAATGCGCATTCGGTTGTCGACGTCGGCAAATACCGTCGGCCAGACGAAATTGCCGCGTGCCAGCGACGCCGGCAGTTCGGGCGCATAGGCCGGACGGTCGATGCCCCCGCACAGCAGCGTCGCGCCCTCTTTCGGGCCCAGTTCGATGTAGCTGCGCACCTTCGCCAGATGGCCGGCGGAGATCATCGGCCCGATGATGGTCTTTTCATCCAGCGGATCGCCGACCACGATGCGCTTCGCACGCTCGGCGAAGCGCTGCGCGAACTCGGCATAGATACTCTGCTGCACCAGGATGCGGCTGCCGGCGGTGCAGCGCTCGCCATTGTTCGAGAAGATCATGAACACGGCCGCATCGAGCGCGCGGTCGAGGTCGGCATCGTCGAAGATCACGAACGGCGACTTGCCGCCCAGCT
>CAZTIF010000053.1:0-21625 GCA_964613635.1 uncultured Bifidobacterium sp.
TCTGCTCGATCGAGAACCTCGACCCGATGGGCGTGCACACCGGCGACTCGATCACGGTCGCGCCGGCACAGACGCTGACGGACAAGGAATACCAGATCATGCGTAACGCGTCGCTCGCGGTGCTGCGCGAGATCGGCGTCGATACCGGCGGCTCGAACGTGCAGTTCTCGGTGAACCCGAAGGACGGCCGCATGATCGTCATCGAAATGAACCCGCGCGTGTCGCGTTCTTCGGCTCTGGCGTCGAAAGCCACCGGCTTCCCGATCGCAAAGGTCGCAGCCAAGCTGGCGGTCGGCTTCACGCTCGACGAGCTGCGCAACGAGATCACCGGCGGCGCGACCCCGGCGTCGTTCGAGCCGTCGATCGACTACGTGGTCACGAAGATCCCGCGTTTCGCGTTCGAGAAATTCCCGCAGGCGGACAGCCACCTGACCACGCAGATGAAGTCGGTCGGCGAGGTGATGGCGATCGGCCGCACCTTCCAGGAATCGTTCCAGAAGGCGCTGCGCGGTCTGGAAGTCGGCGTCGACGGCATGAACGAGAAGACCACCGACCGCGAAGTGCTGGAAGAGGAACTCGGCGAGCCGGGACCGGAGCGCATCTGGTATGTCGGCGACGCGTTCGCGCAGGGCTTCACGATGGAAGAAGTCCACCAGCTGACCAAGATCGATCCGTGGTTCCTCGCGCAGATCAAGGAAATCATCGACATCGAGCTGTGGCTCGAGCAGCAGACCATTGCCGCGCTCGACCGCGAAACGCTGCTGGCGCTGAAAAAGAAGGGCTTCTCGGATCGCCGCATCGCCAAGCTGCTGAAGGTCGAAGACCGCGAGATCCGCAAGCTGCGCCGGATGAACAACATCCGCCCGGTGTACAAGCGCGTCGATACCTGCGCCGGCGAATTCGCGACCGGCACCGCGTACATGTACTCGACCTACGAGGAAGAGTGCGAGTCGAACCCGACCACGAACAAGAAGATCATGGTGCTCGGCGGCGGTCCGAACCGCATCGGCCAGGGCATCGAGTTCGACTACTGCTGCGTGCATGCGGCGTTCGCGATGCGCGAAGACGGTTACGAGACCATCATGGTCAACTGCAACCCGGAGACCGTGTCGACCGACTATGACACCTCGGACCGCCTGTACTTCGAGCCGCTGACGCTGGAAGACGTGCTCGAGATCGTCGACAAGGAGCGTCCGGTCGGCGTGATCGTGCAGTACGGCGGCCAGACTCCGCTGAAGCTCGCGCTCGACCTCGAGGCGAACGGCGTGCCCATCGTCGGCACTTCGCCGGACATGATCGACGCGGCCGAAGACCGCGAGCGTTTCCAGAAACTGCTGAACGACCTCGGCCTGCGCCAGCCGCCGAACCGCACCGCACGCACCGAAGAAGATGCACTGAGGCTCGCGCAGGAAATCGGTTATCCGCTGGTGGTTCGCCCGTCGTATGTGCTGGGCGGCCGTGCGATGGAGATCGTGCACGAACAGCGCGACCTCGAGCGCTACATGCGCGAGGCGGTCAAGGTGTCGAACGATTCGCCGGTGCTGCTGGACCGCTTCCTGAACGATGCGATCGAAGTCGACGTCGACTGCCTGTCGGACGGCACCCGCACCTTCATCGGCGGCGTGATGGAACACATCGAACAGGCCGGCGTGCACTCGGGTGACTCCGCATGCTCGCTGCCGCCGTATTCGCTGGCGAAGGAGACCATCGAGGAACTCAAGCGCCAGACCGCGCTGATGGCCAAGGGCCTGAACGTGGTCGGCCTGATGAACGTGCAGTTCGCGATCCAGCAGAAGGAAGTCGACGGCAAGCTCGAAGATGTCGTCTACGTGCTGGAAGTGAACCCGCGCGCATCGCGCACCGTGCCGTATGTGTCCAAGGCAACCGGCCTGCAGCTGGCGAAGATCGCCGCGCGCTGCATGGTCGGCCAGTCGCTCGACAGCCAGGGCATCGGCGCCGAAGTCGTGCCGCCTTACTTCAGCGTCAAGGAAGCGGTGTTCCCGTTCGTGAAGTTCCCGGGCGTTGATACCATCCTCGGGCCGGAGATGAAGTCCACCGGCGAGGTGATGGGCGTTGGCCGTACCTTCGGCGAGGCGTTCGTGAAGTCGCAGCTCGGCGCCGGCGTGCGCCTGCCGAAGTCGGGCAAGGTGTTCCTGTCGGTGAAGAACAGCGACAAGCCGCGCGCGGTCGAGATCGCGCGTGACCTGGTGAAGATCGGCTTCTCGGTCGTCGCGACCAAGGGTACCGCGGCGGCGATCGCTGCTGCCGGCATTCCGGTCGAGACGGTGAACAAGGTGGCCGAGGGTCGTCCGCATATCGTTGACATCATCAAGAACAACGAGATCGCGCTGGTGATCAACACGGTCGAAGAGAAGCGCAACGCGATCAACGACTCGCGCACGATCCGTACGTCGGCGCTTGGCGCGCGCGTGACCACCTACACCACGATCGCCGGCGCCGAGGCGGCGGTGCAGGGCATGGCGCACCTGAACGAGTTGCATGTCTACGATTTGCAAGGCATGCACGCGTCGCTGCAGTAAGCCTATAATTGACGGCAAACCGACAGAGGCTGCGTGAACCGCAGCCTCTGTTCTTTTATTGTTGAGAATCGGAAGAGCATGAGTACTATCCCCCTTACCGTAGAAGGCGCCGAAATGCTGAAGGACGAGCTGCAGCGCCTGAAGAGCAAGGAACGTCCGGCGGTGATCAATGCCATCGCCGAGGCGCGCGCACAGGGCGACCTGTCCGAGAACGCCGAGTACGATGCCGCGAAGGAGCGCCAGAGTTTCATCGAAGGCCGCATCGCGGAACTCGAGGGCAAGCTGTCGGCGGCACAGATCATCGACCCGAAGCTGATCGACGGCGATGGCCGCGTGGTGTTCGCGTCGACCGTCACGCTGGAAGACCTCGAGTCCGGCGACAGTGTCACCTACAAGATCGTCGGTGACGATGAGGCCGACCTGAAGGTCAAGAAGATTTCGATCAGCTCGCCGATCGCGCGCGCACTGATCGGCAAATATGCTGGCGACACGGTCGAAGTGAAGACGCCTGGCGGCGTGCGCGAGTACGAAGTGCTCGAGGTGCAGTACATCTGATGGCAAACGTCGCCCGCTTGCTGCCGGGTTTGCGCACGCTGCTGGTGACCTTGTGGGTTGGCAGCCTGTGGGCGATCGGCTACCTGGCCGCGCCCACGCTGTTCGCGACCCTGGCCGACCGCATGCTGGCCGGCAGCATTGCCGGCAGCCTGTTCCGGGTCGAGGCCTGGCTGTCGGTGGTGTGCGGCTTGCTGTTGCTGGGCCTGTTCTATGCGGATCGCGGTTTTGCGAAGCGCCGTACCTGCCTGCTGCTGGTGGCCGGCATGCTCGGGTGCGTCGCGGTCGGCTATTTCGGGCTGCAGCCTTTCATGGCCGAGCTGAAGGCGACGGCGGCGGCGAACGGCGGCGTGATGGATGACGCCGTTCGTGCGCGCTTCGGCATGCTGCACGGGGTGGCGAGCGTGATTTACATGCTGCAGAGCCTGCTGGGGGTGGGGTTGGTGCTGAAGGGGCGGTGAAGCCGTTGGTGAGGCTGCCGCGCCGTTGCCGGCCAAGCCTGAGTCGTGCGGAAGTCACTGGATCCCCCTTCGGGCCACGGACAGGCTTGCAAGCCTGTCCGCTTCGACGGGCGCAATGCAGGCATTGCGAAATCCCCGCCTCACCCTGCGCCGGGATGACGTATCAAGCGCTGATGCCCCAAAATTGTCGTCCCAGCGAAAGCTCGGACCCATCATGCCCGACCTGCAGCGTAACTAGTGGGTTTTAGGGTTCATCGATCATGGGTCCCAGCTTGCGCTGGGACGACGTTCCGAGAGCTGTCGGCCCCCAAAAAGTCATCCCGGCGAAGGCCGGGATCCAGTGTCTTTCAAGCCAAGCCAGAGCCGCCGTACTTACCTGCCCAGCGCGCTCTTCTTGAGACTCTTCTGCCGCACCTTCGCCTTGCGGACATTGCCGCCCGCGGTCACCCGCTCATTGCCCTTGACGGTCACCTTCGTCACCGAAGGCCGCTTGGTCGGATGGGTCTTCACGATGGTGACTTCGCGCAGGCCCTTGCCGCGCGTGGCTTTCGGCTCCTTCGGTGCGTCTTTCTTCGGACGGTACAGCACCAGCAGCTTGCCGATGTGCTGCACCGGCGCGGCGCCGAGTTCGGCGCACAGGGTTTCGTAGTACGCGATGCGGGCTTCGCGGTCGTCGCCGAACACGCGAATCTTGATCAGGCCGTGTGCATCCAGGGCCGCGCCGGCCTCCTTGATGACGGCAGGTGTGAGGCCGGACTCGCCGATCATGACGACCGGGTTCAGGCCGTGGGCTTGGGAACGCAGCTCGCTGCGCTCGGCGGGTGTCAAATTGAGCATAAATACCTTCTAAAACGCAGTATTCTACGTCAATGGCAAAGAACAAGGTCAACAAGAACTGGCTGCACGATCACATCAATGATCCCTATGTGAAGCTGGCCCAGAAAGAGGGCTATCGCGCCCGTGCCGCCTACAAGCTGAAAGAGATCGACGAAGACGAAAAGCTGATCCGGCCCGGCCAGAACATCGTCGACCTCGGCTGCACCCCCGGCAGCTGGTCGCAGTATGCGCGCCGCAAGCTGGCCGGCAAGGAGGGCGGCGGCATCCGCGGCATGATCGTCGGGCTCGACATGCTGCCGATGGAGCCGGTCGCCGACGTGCATTTCATCCAGGGCGACTTCCGCGAACAGGAGGTGCTGGCGCAGCTCGAGCAGGCGCTGCGTGGCGAGAAGGTCGACCTGGTCCTGTCCGACATGGCGCCGAACCTGTCCGGGATCGCCACGACCGACGCGGCGCGGATCGAGGATATTGTCGATCTGGCCATCGATTTCGCCCGGCATCACCTGAAACCATCGGGTTGCCTGCTGGTCAAATGCTTCAACATCAGCGGCTATACCCAGATCGTCGAGAAGTTCCGCCAGGAATTCCGCGTGGTCAGCTCGAAAAAGCCCAAGGCCAGCCGCGACAAGTCGTCCGAGGTCTTCCTGCTGGGCCGCGGACTGAAAAATCCGGCCTGAATCCCGCTCGGTCGCGTGCGGCGATCTTGAAAAATCAGGGGTTTAGCCCGATCTGTTCGATGGCAAGGGCTCGCCAATGGGAGTAAAATTTATCCTTACGCAAAGCCGCTGCCCGCCCGCCGCACCCAAGGAGTCCACCGAGTGAACAACATGTTTTCCAAAGCCGCCATCTGGGTCGTGATCGCCCTGGTGCTCTTCACCGTGTTCAAGCAGTTCGACGAACGCGGCCTGTCGAGCGGCGCGACGCCGATCGCGTACTCCGATTTCCTCGACGAAGTGAAGGCGCAGCGCATCCGCGAGGCGACGCTGGATGACCGCTCGATCATCGCGGTCACCAACGAGGGCAAGAAGATCAAGGCCACCGTCACGCAGCTCGACCGCGGCCTGATCGGCGACCTCGTCAACAACGGCGTCAAGTTCGACGTGCGCCAGCCCGAGCAGCCGTCCTTCCTCTCGCAGGTATTCATCTCGTGGTTCCCGATGCTGTTGCTGATCGGCGTCTGGATCTTTTTCATGCGCCAGATGCAGGGCGGCGGCAAGGGCGGCGCCTTCTCGTTCGGCAAGTCGAAGGCGCGCATGCTCGATGAAACCCAGAACGCCGTCACCTTCGCCGACGTCGCCGGTTGCGACGAGGCCAAGGAAGAAGTGGGCGAGCTGGTCGACTTCCTGCGCGACCCGACCAAGTTCCAGAAGCTCGGCGGCCGCATCCCGCGCGGCGTGCTGATGGTCGGCCCGCCGGGTACCGGCAAGACGCTGCTGGCACGCGCGATCGCCGGCGAGGCGAAGGTGCCGTTCTTCACGATCTCCGGTTCCGACTTCGTCGAGATGTTCGTCGGCGTCGGCGCCTCGCGCGTGCGCGACATGTTCGAGAACGCGAAGAAGCATGCGCCCTGCATCATCTTCATCGACGAGATCGACGCCGTCGGCCGCCATCGCGGCGCCGGCATGGGCGGCGGCAACGACGAACGCGAACAGACGCTGAACCAGCTGCTGGTCGAGATGGACGGCTTCGAGGCGAACGCCGGCGTGATCGTGATCGCCGCGACCAACCGTTCCGACGTGCTCGACAAGGCGCTGCTGCGCCCGGGCCGTTTCGACCGCCAGGTGATCGTCGGCCTGCCGGACATCCGTGGCCGCGAACAGATCCTGAACGTTCACATGCGCAAGGTGCCGATCGCGCCGGACGTGCGCGCCGACGTGCTCGCGCGCGGCACACCTGGCTTCTCCGGCGCCGACCTCGCCAACCTCGTCAACGAGGCGGCACTGTTCGCCGCGCGCCGCAACAAGCGCCTGGTCGAGATGCAGGACTTCGAGGACGCGAAGGACAAGATCGTGATGGGCCCGGAGCGCAAGTCCGCCGTGATGCGCGAGGAAGAGCGCCGCAACACTGCGTACCACGAGTCCGGCCATGCGGTGGTCGCAAAGCTGCTGCCCAAGGCCGACCCGGTGCACAAGGTCACCATCATGCCGCGCGGCATGGCGCTGGGCCTGACCTGGCAGCTGCCCGAGCATGACCGCGTGAACATGTACAAGGACAAGATGCTCGAGGACATCGCGATCCTGTTCGGCGGCCGCATCGCCGAAGAGATCTTCATGAACCAGATGTCGACCGGCGCATCGAACGACTTCGAGCGTGCGACCAAGATGGCGCGCGCGATGGTCACGCGTTTCGGCATGTCCGAGTCGCTCGGCACGATGGTCTACGAAGATACCGACCAGGATTCCTACTTCGGTCGCATGTCGTCGAAGACCGTGTCGGAGGCGACGCAGCAGAAGGTCGATGGCGAGATCCGCAGCATCCTCGACCAGCAGTATGCGCTGTCGCGCCGCCTGCTCGAGGAGCATCGCGAGAAGGTTGAAGCAATGGCGAAGGCGCTGCTCGAATGGGAAACCATCGACGCCGACCAGGTCAGCGACATCATGGCCGGACGCGATCCGCGGCCGCCGAAGACGCCGCCGACCTCGCGCCCGAGCGGAGGTTCCACCGACGGCGGGGTCGAACCCGCCGCAGCACCGGCCTGACGCAAGTGCAGCAAACCATTTGCGTGAACCTCGATTGAGGGGCCAATGCTGACACGGGGTGGGGAGCGATCCCCACCCCGTTTTGCTGACGGCCCCGGCACTTTCCGAATGCCTGAGCTTTCCAGAAATTACCTCCAGTGCGGCCGCTTCCGGCTGCCCGTGTCCGGCGACGCCTTCCGTCCGCTGGTGATGGGCATACTCAACGTCACGCCCGATTCCTTTTCCGACGGCGGCCGCTTCGACGGGCTTGAACTGGCGCTGTCGCATGCCGAGCAGATGATCGCCGACGGCGTCGACATCATCGACATCGGCGGCGAGTCCACGCGCCCCGGTGCGCCGCCGGTCTCGGCCGAAGAAGAGCTGCGGCGCGTGATGCCGGTGGTGTACGCGCTGCGCGACTGCGGCAAGCCGCTGTCGGTCGACACGCGCCGCCCGCTGGTGATGCGCGAGGTGCTGGCCGCCGGCGCCGACATGATCAACGACATCGAAGGCTTTCGCGATCCGGCCAGCTTGGCGGCGGTCAGCGACGGCGATTGCGCGATCTGTATCATGCACATGCAGGGCGAGCCGCAGAGCATGCAGCAGGCGCCGCAGTACGACGACGTGTTCGCCGAGGTGCGCGACTTCCTGCGCGAGCGCGTCGCCCGTGCGCAGGCGGCCGGCATTGCGGCCGACCGCATTTGCATCGACCCCGGCTATGGCTTTGGCAAGACTGTCGCGCACAACCTGAAGCTGCTCGCGTGGCAGCAGGAGCTGCAGCAGGCCATCGGCTTCCCGCTGCTGGCCGGGCTGTCGCGCAAGAGCACGATAGGGCAGCTGACCGGCAAGCCGGTCGAGCAGCGCATGGCCGGCAGCGTCGGCGCCGCGCTGGTGGCGGCGATGAACGGCGCTCAGATCGTGCGCGTGCACGATGTCGCCGAGACGGTCGATGCGCTGAAGGTATGGGATGCGGCGCGCCGGGCGCGCTGAAAAGCGGGCGCTGAACAACGAGCACTGAACGACAGGACACTATGGCACGCAAATATTTCGGTACCGATGGCATTCGTGGCGAAGTCGGCCGGCCGCCGATCACGCCCGATTTCGTGATGCGATTGGGCTATGCGGCCGGCCACGTGCTGGCGCACCGCGCCGCCGCCGGCGACCGGCCGACGGTCTTGATCGGCAAGGACACGCGCATCTCGGGCTACATGCTGGAGGCCTCGCTCGAAGCCGGCTTCTCCGCCGCCGGCGTCGACGTGATGCTGGCCGGCCCGATGCCGACGCCGGCCATCGCCTACCTGACCCGCGCGCTGCGGCTGTCGGCCGGCGTGGTGATCTCGGCGTCGCACAATCCCAATCAGGACAACGGCATCAAGTTCTTTTCCGCCACCGGCAACAAGCTGCCCGACGCAGTCGAGGCCGAGATCGAGCAAGCGCTCGAGCTGCCGATGCATTGCGTCAGTTCGGACCGCCTCGGCAAGGCGAAGCGGCTGGATGACGCGCGCGGTCGCTACATCGAGTTCTGCAAGAGCACCTTCCCGAACGAGCTCGACCTGCGCGGGCTGAAGCTGGTGGTCGATTGCGCGCACGGCGCGGCTTACCACATCGCCCCGGACGTCTTCCATGAACTCGGCGCCGAGGTCATCGCGATAGGCAACCAGCCGAACGGCCTGAACATCAACGACGGCCATGGCGCGACGCAGCCGCAGGCGTTGTCGGCGGCCGTGCGCGAGCGTCGCGCCGACCTTGGCATCGCACTCGACGGCGACGCCGACCGCTTGCTGATGGTTGACGCCAGCGGCCGCGTGTACAACGGCGACGAGCTGCTGTACGTGATGGTGAAGGACCGGCTGGCCAACGGCGGCATCGACGGCGCGGTGGGCACGCTGATGACGAACATGGCGGTCGAGTCGGCGCTGCGCACGATGGGCGTCGGCTTTGCGCGCGCGAAGGTGGGCGACCGCTATGTGCTGGAGATGCTGCAGGAGCGCGGCTGGCAGGTCGGCGGCGAGGGCTCCGGCCACATGCTCTTCCTCGACAAGCACACGACCGGCGACGGCATCATCTCGGCGCTGCAGGTGCTGTCCGCGCTGCGGCGCATGGACTGCACGCTGGCCGACAGCACCGCCGACATGACCCTGTGGCCGCAGACGCTGCTGAACGTGCGCATCCGTGCCGGCTACGACTGGCAATCCAGCGCCGACCTGATGGCCGAGAAGCGGCGTGCCGAAGCCGAGCTGGGCGACGCCGGCCGTGTGCTGATCCGACCGTCCGGTACGGAGCCGCTTTTGCGCGTGATGGTCGAGGCGCGCGACGCTGCACAGGCCCGGTCGCTGGCCGAGCGCATCGCTGCCTGTGTGCCAAACTGACCACGGGTACGGCGCGGCTCCCCGGTAGCGCCGTCGATCGGCTATAATTCAATTCTTCGGAGTGTGGCGCAGCCCGGTAGCGCACCTGCTTTGGGAGCAGGGGGTCCAAGGTTCGAATCCTTGTACTCCGACCAGTCAACAACGGGTTGTCCCTGACAACCCGTTTTTTTTGCGGCGTCCGCCGCCCTTGCACACTGCCCATAGCTCAGCTGGATAGAGCAACTGCCTTCTAAGCAGTAGGCCGCAGGTTCGAGTCCTGCTGGGCAGGCCAACAGGCCAGTCAATTCAGCCAATTCAACGGGGCACGGAGCGATACCGGCCCGCAAGCGCGCTATGCGCGAACGTGAACAAAACGGAAGGCCGGTTTATGATAGTCAGCGGCAAGCCGGGGACGTTCACTGACGCCCGCCGATGCGACCGCGTTTTCCCGTCCGTCCGTCCGGCCGCTGCCGGCGCGAGTCGATCCGCCGGATCGGATGTTCATTCACCTTTTTTCATGGTCACTCATGAGCGACGCATCGCAGCGGGCGCAGTACCAGAGGCAACGCCGGCGCATTTTTCCCCTGCTGCTGCTCATCATCGGACTGCTCATCGCCGGTACTGTCTACATGGTCTGGCAGGAGCGCCGGCAGCTGATCGAGCAATCCCGGCAATCGCAGCTCAGCCTGGTCAACGCAATGGCCGATCGGCTGCAGACGACCCTGCAAAAGACCTCGATGCTGGCGAACTTGCTGGCGGATGACCTGGTCGATCATCCGGAGCGTGTCGCGCGACCGGAATACCGGGCCAGGCTGGTCAAGCTGGGCAGCGAAAACCCCGACATAGAAATGATCGTGCTGGTGCGACCTGACGGCACGCCCGCCACCAGTTCCCTGCCAGCCGGGCGGCAGGGGCTGAACTTCAGCGATCGTCCGTATTTCCAGCATCATCTGGCCGACCCGGGCGAGGGGCTGCTGATCGGTACGCCGCTGGTCAGTCGCGCCAGCCACAAGCGCTTCATCCCCGTCAGCCGCCGCATCACCGACAAACAGGGGCGCTTTGCCGGCGTCGTGATGATTGCCCTGGATGGCGAGGCGCTGGTCACGGAATTCAGGGCGCTGCGCCTCGGGCCCCGCAGCTTCATCGCGATCTATCACTTGAACGGGCACATCCTGTCCCGCTATCCGCCAGACCCGGAAATCATGAGCCGCAACATGCGCGGCACCCCGCAATACGAGGAACATCTGATCAGGGATTCCGCCGGCAGCTTCACCTCCGTCTCGCCCATCGACGGCCTCGAGCGCCGCTATGCGTTCAAGCGCCTGAATGCCTATCCGCTGATCATGGTCACGGGCGCGTCGGATGACGACCTGATCGATGCATGGATCACCGGCGCGCTGGTCAAGGCCGGTTACCTGATCGCGCTGTCCGTCTTGCTGGCGCTGGTGGCGCTCCAGCTGTACCGGCAGCTCGGGCGGCTGCAGCTGGCCGAGAGCGCGTTGCAGAATGCGCTGGCCCAGCTGCAGACTTACCAGGCGGCGCTCGACGATTTCGTGATCGCCGCACTGCTCGATGCCGATGGCATGGTGGTCGAGGTCAATGATCGTTTTTGCGGGCTGAGCGGCTTTTCGCGCAACGAGCTGGTCGGCCGCCGATTTCCGCCGCTGGACGGCCGGGTCGATGATCTCGGATTCAAAACGATACTGCAGTCGTCCCTGCAGGCCGGCGTCGCCTGGCGCGGCGTGCGGCTTGCGCGCAGCAAGCGCGGCGACAAATTCTGGCTCAATTCCTGCCTGTTGCCGCTGCCGGCCGTACCGGGCGAGCCGCGCCGCTTCCTGCTCGCCCAGGTCGACATCACGAGCCTCAAAAACGCCGAGGAAAGCACGGCCAGCGCCAATGAAGCGCTGAGCGAGGCGCTGGCGCTGACCAACGCCGTGTTCGACAGCGCCTTATACGCGATCATCGCGTCGGACGCATCCGGACGGATCGTGATGTTCAACGAGGCCGCGGAACGCCTGCTGGGCTACACCGCGGACGAGGTCAGGGGACGGCTCAGTCCGCTGATTTTCCACGACCCCGACGAGGTGGCCGCCGCTATGCACACCGCACTGCCGTCGACACTGCTGGCCGGTGTCGTCTACGCCGACCTGATTCCGGTGCTGCAGGCCGATCCGCGCCGCGAATGGACTTATCGCTCAAGCGATGGCACTCCCATGCCCGTTCAGCTGCATGTGTCGCCGCTCAGGCGACGCGATGGCGTGGTCAGCGGGCATGTGACCATCGTGACCGAGCTGTCGCAGCAAAAGCAGCTGGACCGGTTGAAATCGGATTTCGTCTCGGTGGTGTCGCATGAGCTGCGCACGCCGCTGACATCGATCAAAGGCGCCATTGCCATCGTCAATGCATCGCTGGCCGGGACGGCGACCCCGCAACAGGCGAAGCTGATGGGTGTGGCGGCCGACAGCTGCGACCGCCTCGTGCGCCTGGTCTCCGACATTCTCGACCTCGACAAGCTCACGCGCGGACAGATGCCGCTGCACCGCAGCGTGCAGCCCATGCAGCCGCTGCTGGAAAAGGCGGTGCAGATCAACGAGCCCTACGCCATCGACAACCGGGTCAGCTATCGCCTGATCAGCCTGCCCGAGCCGGTCTACGTCGATGTCGACAGCGACCGCATGCTGCAGGTGCTGACGAACCTGCTGTCGAATGCCGCCAAGTTTTCGGCGCCGGGCAGCGAGGTGCGCATCCGGCTCGAGCTCAGGGATGGCGACGTCATCATCGCCGTCGAGGACGACGGCATCGGCATACCGGCGCAATTCCATACTCACGTGTTCGAGCAATTCACCCAGTCCGATGCAGTCGGCACCCGCCGGACCGGGGGCAGCGGCCTCGGGCTGTCGATCGCGAAGGGCTTTGTCGACGCCCACGGCGGAACCCTCACCTTCGAGTCGGTGGAGGCGCTCGGCACCACCTTCTTCGTCCGCCTGCCCCGCGCCGACATTCCCGCGGCTTCGCAGGAATAGCACTGCGGCGCGGTCGTGCCGGACGGCGAGCGGTACGACCTCAGCTTGATGCTGACTTCCGGTCAGCAAACATTAACTTCCAGTATTTCAAATTGGCAATTTTCGATTATGATTCGGCTGATTTGACAGCAAGGGAGAATGCATGGCACATCCGGTACGCAAGGCCGTCACCGTGCATGACGAACGGTTGGCTGCCTCTCATGCGCACGGGCATGTCAGCGTCGTCGATGACGATAATGCCGTCCGCGTCGCGGTGGCCGCGATGCTGGAACACGAGGGCTATGCGGTCAGCGGATTTCCCTCGGCAGAAAGCTTCCTGGAATTCGAGCAGGGCAGCGAACCGCTGTTTCCGGGGCCGCGCTGCCTGCTGCTGGATGTGAAGATGCCGGGCGAGTCGGGACTCGAGCTGCAGCGTCGCCTCTCGCCGCTGGGCATCGCGCTTCCGGTGGTGTTCATGAGCGGCGGCAGCAGCGCCGCCGAGGCGGTGCAGGCGATGAAGGGCGGCGCGCTGGATTTCCTGATCAAGCCTTTCGACGACGACGAGCTGCTGGCCGTGGTCGAATGCGCGCTCGCGCGCAGCGCCGAAGATGAAAGAGCCAGCCTGTCCGTGCAGGAGGCGGCGCGTCGCTATGCCACCCTGTCGGCGCGCGAGGCGCAGATCGCGCGGCGGGTGGCGAGCGGCCTGCAGAACCTGCAGATCGCCGGCGAACTCGGCATCGCCGAACGCACCGTCAAGCTGCACCGCATGCACATGATGCGCAAGCTTGGTGCGTCGAACATTATCGAACTTGTACGCATGCTCGACAACATCGACTGATTTGCCCTAACGGGCTATAGTCCGTTCGTCGGCCTCTGGATATATTTTCTGAGGTGGTTTCTCGCCAAATGGGGACGCAGAAAACAACAACGGAGAGCCTCGATGATTCACCATCCCTCAACGCTTCCCGAGCCGGCCGCGCTCGTCGAACGAGATACGTCCTACCGGACCCGGCCGGACGCGATCGCCGAGATGTCGCGCAAGTGGCTTGAGGGCATCGACCCCGAACAGTTCGACGCCTGCCACGAATACCTGCTGGCCGTGCGCCTGGCGCGCCACATGAGCAAGACCGATGTCGTCACCGCCAGCATGATCAACGGCGATCCGTCCACCGGCGTGTCGCTGCCGACCGTCTCGAAGATCGAGAGCGGCACCTATGGCGAGCCGGGCTTTCGCACCATGGTAAGGCTGGCGCGCGGCTACGGCATCAGCATCAGTTCGCTCGAACGTTTTTTCACCTGAGTCCCGCCATCCGCCGCACTGCCGCTATCCGGGCCGCGCGGCGCCCCTTGTCCTGCCTGCGCACTGCAGCCCGCTCGATCCGGGCAGGAACCTCTCTTTTCCGGCTGCCGCGGTCGCGAGCGCGCGCCGGGCAGAGCCGACCATTCGCCAGCCGGGGCTGAAGTGCTGATCCACACGCAGACCGTCATCCTGATGATCTCGATGATCTATCTGGTCATCCATGCGGCGGTGTGGTTTGCGCTGTCCGAGCAACGCAATTCGCAGGTTCGGCTGTGGAGCCTGTCGGGGCTGCTCAGCGGCACGGCAGTCGTGCTGCTGTCGATGCGCGGCAACGTCAGCGAATTCGCTTTCATCTATGTCGGCCAGCTGCTGATGGTGCTCGGGAACGCCGGGCGTTGCCTCGCGCTGCGCATGTTCCTCGACAAGGTCTCGTCCCGCGCGCTCTGGTTCTACGGCCTCAGTTCCCTCGTTTTCTTCTCGCTGATGGTCGGCGGCTACGAGGCGCGCGTGCCGGAACGCTACCTCGAGGTGCTGTACTTCGGGTTCTATGCGGTGATCGTGATCGACTACGGCCTGATGGGCTACTGGATCAAGGCCGGGCGCCGCAGCCTCGGTTGCGACCTGCTGATGGTCACCGGTCTCGGGATGTCGTTCACGCAGGCTTTCCGGGCCATCGGGGTGGCGGTCGATCCCGAAGCCCGGGGCATCTATGCGCAGACGCTCGACCAGGCCGTGATGGTGGCGGGCCAGATGATCTTCGTCCCGCTGGCGAACATCGGCTTCCTGCGCATCTTCCTCGAGGCGCGCGAGGAGAAGCGTCTGCGGGCCGAGCGCGAGCTGGCGGTGACGGAGGCGCGTCGCTTCCTGCTCAGCCGGCACCAGGCCGAGCTTGAGCTTCTGCTGCGCGAGCGCGAGGAGATCATCCGCCAGCTGACGCTGTCGAACAAGACGGCCGCGATGGGTGCGCTGGTGGCCAGCCTTGCGCACGAGCTGAATCAGCCGCTCTGCTCGATACGGCTGAACGTGCAGCTGGTCGAGCGCAAGCTGGCCGACGGCAATGCGCCGGCGGCGGACATCCTTGCGCTGGTCGGCTCGCTGAAGTCCGAGAACCGTCGCGCCGCCGACATCATCATCAAATTGCGCAAGCTTTTCGAGGACCGCAGCGGCGCCACGGGCCTGCTCGACATGCACGAGGTGATCCGCGACTGCGTCGGCCTGGTCGCACCCGCGGCGCTGGCCCGGGGAGTGGAACTGCAGCTGTTCATCGACGGCGATTGCGAGCTGGTCGGCGACCAGACGCAATTGCAGCAAGTGGTGCTGAACCTGCTGAACAATGCGGTCGAGGCCACGGCCATGGCGTCGCGGCCGGACAAGTTCGTGCGGGTCTACACGCGGCGACAGGCCGGGCAAATGGTGCTGTCCGTCGAGGACAACGGCATTGGCATACCGCCGGAACACCAGGCATTCATCTTCCAGCTGTTCCGCTCGACCAAGGATGATGGCATGGGCGTGGGCCTGTGGCTGTCGAAAACGGTCGTCAACGCGCATCGCGGCGACATCACTTTTTCCAGCGCGCCGGGACAGATCACGCGCTTCGAGGTCCGGCTGCCGCTGGACGCGCCCTGAGGCGCGCAGTGCAGGCCGCAGCGCGCGGCCTGCCCTTCGGATGAACGCGCTGCAAGCCCTTGCGCCTGCGAAGGATGCGCGCGGTTAAGACGGGCCGGTGTTCCTTGACCGAACTCAGCTAAACTTGGCATTGCAAGAATTAATATAAATTTTTGTTCTAGTATCGCGTGCAGGTTCCCGTTGCATTGCAGCGGCGTTCACTCAAGGGGAAATGCATGCAGACGCTTCAGCAGAACGGTACTGAGCCTGTCGATCCCGCGATGGTCGTTGACGTGAACCGCATCGCAAGGATGACGGATAATTTTCCCCGGCTCTGGTCGACGGTCGAGCAGCTGTACAAGCTGTTGAGGATCGAGCCGGACGAAGCGATCATCAACGACGCCTATCGCTTCCAGCACATCAAGTCGCGCACCGGCGCGCGTGTCTATTCGGCGGGCGATCGCTGCGACGCGATCTTCGTCGTCTATGCCGGCTTCCTGAAGACATCGTGGGTCGACAAATACGGCAACGAGAAAATTCTCGGCTTCCCGATGAAGAGTGACGTTGTCGGTTTCGACGGCATCGATTCGAAGCAGTTCAGGAACACGCTGGTGGCCTTGTCCGATATCGAGCTGATCGTGGTGCCGATGGATTTCTTCCATTCGACCGGCAGCCATGCGTACGGCCTGCGCCGCAAGATCATGGAGCTGATGAGCCATGCGCTGGTCGACGGCCAGAAGGTCGAGTACATGATGGGCACGCTGCCGGCCGAGGCCAGGGTGGCGAAGTTCCTGCTGTCGATATCGCAGAAGTTCCGGGCGATGGGCTTCTCCGACAAGTCCTTCCACCTGCGCATGACCCGCGAGGACATCGGCAGCTACCTCGGCCTCACGCTGGAGACGGTCAGCCGCACGCTGTCGGGCTTCAGCCGCTGCGGGCTGATACGGGTGGACCAGAAGTTCATCGAGATCATCGACTGCGACGGCCTGAAGCTGCTGCGCCGCCTGCCGGCGCTCAAGCGTTAGGGTGGGTCAGTGAATCCGTTTCCTGACTGGTGAATGGCGCGGGGGCGATGATCGACGAGTGCGGGACGTTCAGGGTCGAGATGCCCCTGGGTCGGCAGGGGCTGTAGCTGGCAGCCGGCGAAATCCGGCGCGTCCGCCCGTAGGTTCAGAATCATCAGCGCACCGTGTTCGGTGCGGGATCCCCAAAGCCATAATGTTGGCGCCATGGCGAATATTCGCCAGAATTGAAATATTTACTGCACAGTGAATATCGGCGTCCGCTGTGCTCGGGATGGAAATCCAGCGTGGGTTCGGCGGGTGCGCGAACCTGTATGATCCGCATACCTTCAATTCAACGCTTTGCCGCAGGAAGTCCGTGATGGATGCGAAACAGATTGCAAGAGGCCTCGGCGCGCTGTCGATCGAGGAGCGCGTACAGATCATCCAGGTCTTGCTCGAGAGCTGGCCATCGGGTTTGGAGATGCTCGACATTGCGGCACGCACCGGGCTTGGCGGATCGGCCGTTTTCAAGCAGCTCGAGACGCTGGCCGACCTTGAGATCGTGCAGGTCAGGTCGGTCGCCAACAACAAGGCCTACACCGTCAACGCCGCCCAGCTGAACGAGCTGATCGCATGGCTGCATGCGAATTTCGGGCCGGGCTTTCATGCAGCCCGTGACGCCGCCTAGAAATCCCGGTAAAGCTTCAGGCCGCCCGAGCGGCTGATCGTCTGCCGCTCTTCATTGGCGTAGGAGGTGTGGGCAGACTTCAGCTCGCCGCTGATCCACCAGCCATCCGAGAGCCGGTAGCGCGTCGACAGCGAGAATGACGCGATCCGCTGTGCCGGCTGCAGCCCGGAGGCGGCGCTGGCGGAGCCGGTGCGCGCTTCCGACAGGCTGCTCGCCAGCGACCAGCGCCAGCCATCGTACAGGCGCGCATCGACGCTCGCCCAGGTTTCGCCGGTGATGCTGGCGTCGGCTTCGTCTGTCTCGCGCATCTCCCGCAGTCCCGCCGACATCGACCACGCGTCGCCGAAGCTGTGCCGCCAGCTGAGCGAGGTCGTGCGCTTGCGTTTCGTCGATCCTGCATCCTTGCGGCGGCTGATCCTCGCCTCGAGACGTATGCGGTCGTTCGGGCCCAGCGCCACCGTCATGCGCGGCGCGCCGCCGCTCCAGGTCGAGCCGCCGCCGACGCTGTGGGTGTCGCGACCGGCGCTCCAGGGCAGCGACAGTTCGGCCGCGCCCAGCCGGAACTGCGGGCCGGTCGACAGGCCGAAGCCCTGCGCGCGCACAGGCATCATCTGCTCGTAGCGCACACGGCTGAGCTCGGTGCTGGTCTGCCATTCGATCCCGGGTTTCAGGGCCACGTTGCGTTCGCCGCTCAGGTGTCCCTCCCAGCGTTCGCCGGGCAGCAGCTGGCTGCTGCCGTAGACGCGCTGAGGCAGCAGCCAGTCCAGCGATGGCGAAAGTGCATCCGCACGGGCGATGGCCGGCAGCACGAGCGCCAGCATCGCGGCGGCGGCATGCGCGATCGGCAGAGCTATGCCCGGCAGCCATCGCACCGATGGCGTTTCAAGCAAATCCCGTGAAGGGCCTGTCGGCGCCTGCTGCGCTTGCTGCATGGACGGGGTCGTGGAGGTCATTGAATAACGACGGCATTATCTGATCCGACGAATAAGATATATGCCAAGCGCAAATTCAGCCACCACCTAACTGCAGCCTGAGGTTCGCCGATCTTCTTCAGCGTGCCGCCGGTGTGGCTGCGCAGATTGTCGACAATTCCCCACAAGGCCTTTCGCGAGCGGAGGGCCTTGTTCATGATGCGTGCATGCAGAAGACGCTGACTCATCATCAACACGCACGAGAGAGTGTGAGGCCGGAAGCAAGGAGCCCGGCCTGTCATCAGCCGCGCAAGGTCGCCGGGGCGATCAATGTCGATTTCATCCGCGGACGTTTCGCGTACCTCGAAGGCTCCACCAAGTTGAGCGCGATCTTCGATCAGCTGCTGGCGATTCGGCGATCCATCGACGCTGAAGAGCCGCGGCACGGCCATTCCACCGTCAACCGACGAGTCCGATCGAGCCACCTCGTTTTACGCTGCGCGTCACGGCAATGACCACCATGCCCCCGCCGATGCAGCAAGCGCAGCAGGAGGCGACAGGCCCTTCACGGGATCTGCTTGAAACGCGATCGGTGCTGTGGCTGCTGGGCAGCCTGGCCGGCCTGTATCGCCGGCCTTTCGATGCGACCTTGCTGATGCAGCGCTTCGTGCCGCCGTTCGATTGGCCTTCGCTGATCGAGGCGCTCGACGCGCTTGGTCTCAAGGCAGGTCTGGCCGACTGGCCGGAAGAGAATGGAGCGAGCATGCCGCTGCCGGCGGTGGTGTTTCTGCCGGAGCCGCATGCCGACCCGGGTCAGTTCGGCAGTGACCACTTCGGCGGTGATCAGGAAGTCGCTCCGGCCGAGGCTATGTCCACGCTTTCCCCGGCGCTGATCCTCAAACACGGCGACCATACCCTTGTCTGGATACGTCCGGGGCAGGAGAGTCCCGAATCGCTGCCTTCGGATGTGGCACGCACGCGGTGTCTGCCGTTCGTGCTTCTGGTCGCCGAGGCCGAGCCACCGGTCAGCGAATCAATCGGCAAATCAAAAGAGCGGCAGCAGGAAAGTCAGGAGCCACGCAAGGCTTTCGGGTTTCACTGGTTCATCCCCGAACTGCTGCGCCACAAGAACCTGTGGCGCGATGTGTTGCTCGCCAGTCTGGCCATTCAGCTCGTCGGGCTGGCCACGCCTTTGTTTACTCAGGTGATCATCGACAAGGTCATTGCCCATCACTCCGAGAGCACACTCGTCGTGCTGGGCGTGGCCCTCGTGGTGTTCATGCTTTTTACCAGCGGCATGAGCTGGCTGCGCCAGTATCTGGTGCTGCACACCGGCTGCCGCATCGATGCCGTGCTGGGCGAGAAGGTACTGATGCACCTGCTGCGCCTGCCGCTGCCGTATTTCGAGGCGCGTTCCACCGGCACCCTGGTGGCTCGCCTGCACGGCATCGAGCAGTTGCGCGAATTCATTTCAGGAGCGGCGGTCAGCCTGATACTTGACCTGCCTTTCCTGCTCATCTTCCTCGCTGTGATGTTCTCCTACAGCTGGGAGCTCACGCTGATCGCCGTCGGCGTCATGGCAATGATCGTCACCGCCAGCCTGTTCATGGTGCCGATCTTTCGTGAGCGGCTGGACAGGCAGTTCCTGCTCGGCGCGCGCAATCAGGCCTTCCTCACCGAATACTTGGCGGGCATGGCCACGGTGAAGTCCCTGCAGCTGGAGCCGGATGTGGGCAAGCGCTACGGCGCTTACCTCGCCCAATACCTGTCGGCAGGCTTCGCCACCCGGCAGGCCGGCAACACCTACAACGTCGTCGCCAACGGGCTGGAGCAGGTGATGACGCTGTCCATCCTCATCGTCGGCGCGTGGCTGGTGATGCAACCCGAGGCGGGCATGACCGTGGGCATGCTGGTCGCCTTTCAGATGTTCGCTGGCCGCATGAGCCAGCCACTGCTGCGTCTGGTCGGGCTATGGCAGGAATTCCAGCAGGCCAGCCTGTCCGTCAAGCGTCTCGGCGACATTCTGGACATGCCGCGGGAACCGGTCACGCTCACACCGCAATGTGCTGCGGGTGGCGAAGGCCGGATCGACATTTGCGACCTCGGTTTTCGCTACTCCGAACAACATCCATGGCTCTATCGCAACCTGAGTCTGGCCATCACCCCCGGCAAGCTCACCGTGCTGACGGGCCCCAGTGGCTGCGGCAAGAGCACGCTCGCCAAGCTGATGCAGGGCTTCTACTGGCCGCAGGAGGGAAGAATCACTCTGGACGGGCGCGACATCCGCCATCTGGCGGCCAACGAATTGCGTTCCAACTTCGGCGTGGTGCCGCAGGAGACCGTGCTGTTTTCCGGAACGGTGTACGACAACCTCGTCATGGCCCATCCGCATGCAGGTTTCAACGAAGTGATCGCGGCGTGCAAGGCGGCGGAAATCCATGAAGTGATCGAGCAACTGCCGCAGGGCTACCAGACCGAGATCGGCGAGCGCGGCACCGGCTTGTCGGGCGGGCAGCGTCAGCGCATCGCGATTGCGCGTGCGCTGCTCAAGCGTCCGAGGGTGCTGATTTTCGACGAGGCGATTTCGAACCTCGATCAGCAGACCGCCGAGCACTTTGCCCGGACGATCAACCGGCTCAAGGGCAAGGTGACGATGCTCTTCATCACGCATCAGGTGCCGAAGGGATTGCAGGTGGATGAGGTGGTGAATATGGGGCGGGAGGGGATGAAATGAAACAGCTAAGCAAAGAGCAGTGGCGAAAAATTCATGGGATTAAAGAGCCCCAAGACCCTGCTGACCCGAATGTAGTGTCTAGGAGAGCACTCCATGAGTCCATCGTCCAGTGGGAGCTCAAGTGGACTGGGCGCCTACATCTGGCTTCCATTTTTATCGCATTTACCATCGTTTTATTTCCCGCCATCAACAATACTTGGCATGAGTTTGTTACCTCGGTCGCGATTTTCTCTTTGATTTACAAGGCGTTTTCTTGCTTTGGTGGAGTTTATATTTTGTCCCTGGCTCTTGGTGTGGTTCTCCATTTTTACTCGGCTCGGAGAATAGATGGGAGCACATTCTCTGAGTATGGCTATCCGATAAACCTTGCAAACATCAGGTCGGCAAAAAGCATTCTGCAGGGTGACCTTTATCCGCGAACGAGAATAGAAGAGAAGGTGTTTTTTGCAGATTTTGCGGGTGGCATTTGGATTGTGACAGCGTTCTGGTTTATTGCTTTTGGCGGTATTTCATTTTTTATTAAATCCGCAGGGCAGTAACATTAGCTTCTGTTCAATCCCTCAAGCTTTGGGATCACGGTGTGCTGCAGGATTACTGGATGCAGCAACGGCGAACGAGAACTCCGCTTACACAGGGGGCATCTATCTAGGGATGCAAGTCTGATTATATGGCGCAATTAACCAATGAGAATCGACGCAATAGCCACACATCGGGGATATTGTTTGCTTGCACCTTTCTGGTTCACCTCGCCTGGACGGTTTATGCGTCAAGCAATGCAGGCTTAATGTTCATAGTCGAACTTCAATCGATTATTTCGTCAGCCTTCTACTCAGGGCCGGGTTTTGAATGGAAAGGAATTGGTGCATATGTGGTGACAGCCGCACTTGCGTCTTCCTGTGCAGCTAATGTACTTAGACGATTTCTTGAGGGAATCTTCTTGGGATGGCCAAGATTTAAAGAGCATG
>CAZTIF010000054.1:0-7106 GCA_964613635.1 uncultured Bifidobacterium sp.
GGTCGGATTGCAGAATCGCCCACCCCGGCGTCAGGACGGGTGTGGGAAGAGGAAAAGCCCGTGACTATACCCGCTTTATGCCGAAAACTCAATTTGCTCAAGTATTTAGGGACTAATCCCGGCCGAACTACGCTCTTTTCGCCCGAAAGCACTTGCGCCAGCGGCGGATGCTGTATAAAAATACAGGCTGTGCAAAAAAACAGGCCGCGAGGAACAGCCGATGATCAAACTGACAGCACGCCAGGAGCAGATCCTGGGCTTGATCCGCGAAGCGATCGACACCACCGGCTTTCCGCCGACCCGCGCCGAGATTGCGCAGACGCTTGGTTTTCGCTCTGCCAATGCCGCCGAAGAGCACCTGCAGGCACTGGCGCGCAAAGGGGCGATCGAGATCACTCCGGGAACCTCGCGCGGCATCCGCCTGCTGGACCGGGCTGCAGACGGCAGCGGCCTGGTGCGTGCGAGCGGGCAGATGACGCTGCCGCATCCGGCCCTGATGCAGTTTTCCCTGCCCCTGATCGGTCGGGTGGCAGCCGGCTCGCCCATCCTCGCCGAGGAACACATCTCGGCCACCTACAACGTCGATCCGGCGCTGTTCACTGCCCGCCCCGATTACCTGCTGAAAGTACGCGGCATGTCGATGCGCGATGCCGGCATACTCGATGGCGACCTGCTGGCCGTGAAGAAGGCCGACACCGCACGCGACGGACAGATCGTCGTGGCCCGGCTCGATGACGAGGTGACCGTCAAGCGCTTCCGCCGCAGCGGCGGTGCGATCGAGCTGCTGCCTGAAAATCCCGACTTCAACACCATCCGCGTCGAGCCGGGCAAGCATGAATTTGCGCTCGAGGGACTGGCCGTCGGCCTGTTGCGGGCCTGGGGCTGAGACCGAAAGCCGCGCTCAGCCGCGGCGCTTGCGCTTCTCGATCAGCTGCGTGGCGATCCCGCGCAGGATATTCACTTCTTCCACTTCCAGCCCGGTACGCGCAAACAGCCGGCGCAGCCGCGGCATCAGCTTCTTCGGGTTCTGCGGATCGAGGAAATCAATCTCGACCAATGCCTGCTCGAGATGACGGAACATCCCCTCGATCTGCTCGGCACCGGCGGGCTCGCCGCGAAAGCCGATGGCAGGCGCCGCAGGCGCGTCGCTGTTGCCAGCCATCCGACACTCGTAGGCCAGTACCTGCACCGCCTGCGACAGGTTCAGCGACGAATAGTCCGGATTCGCCGGCACCGTCACCAACGCACTGCATTTTTCTACCTGCTCGTTCGACAGGCCAAACCGCTCGTTGCCGAAAACCAGCGCCGCGCGCAGGCCGGCGTCTGCCGCGAGCTGCTGCGCCAACGGGCGGGGCTCGAACAGCGGCGGAGAAAATTCGCGCAAGCGTGCCGACAACGCGACGCTGAAATTGCAGCCGGCCAGCGCCTCGTCGAGTGAACCGACGATGCGCGCGCCGGCCAGCACGTCGGTCGCGCCGCTGGCCAGCGCGATCGCTTCCGGATCCTGCACTGCCTGCGGATCGCGCGGATTCACCAGCACCAGCTCGGAAAATCCCATGGTCTTCATGGCGCGCGCGGCCGAGCCGATATTGCCGGCGCGACTGGTCTCGACCAGCACGAAGCGAAGGCGGGCGAACAGGGATTGGGTAGAGGCAGGCTGGTTCATTTAAAATAGAGGGTAACGCGTGAAGGATTCACAAGAGGTCAATGGCGAACAGCGCCGGCGGAATGGACACCCCAAGTCCTTTCGAACGGAGGCGACATCGCCGCCAGTGGCTCGTGGTCGCTTCCGCATCGCTCATTCTCCCAGCTGCCGAATTCTAACGGAACCACCATGCATCCCATGATCAATACCGCGGTGAAAGCCGCGCGTCGTGCCGCCACCATCATCAATCGCGCCTCATTCGACCTCGACCAGCTGCGCGTCACGAGCAAAGGGCACAACGATTTCGTCAGCGAAGTCGACAAGGCGGCCGAACAGGCCATCATCGACGTGCTGAAGCAAGCCTACCCCGATCATGCGATCCTGGCCGAAGAATCCGGCCCCTCGTCCAACCTGCACGACGACAACGAGAACGTCTGGATCATCGATCCGCTCGACGGCACCACCAACTTCATTCACGGCTTCCCGCAATATGCGGTGTCGATCGCGCTGCAGCACCGCGGCCAGATCACGCAGGCCGTCATCTTTGATCCGACCCGCAATGAGCTGTTCACCGCAACCAAGGGTGTCGGCGCCTTCCTGAACGAAAAGCGCATCCGTGTCGCCAAGCGCGACAAGCTCGCCGATGCACTGGTCGGCACCGGCTTCCCGTACAGCGATCTGTCCCGCCTCGACGAATACCTGAAGATGTTCAAGGCGATGACGGAAAAGACCGCCGGCCTGCGCCGCCCGGGCTCCGCCGCGCTCGATCTTGCCTACGTCGCGGCCGGCCGCCTCGATGGTTTCTTTGAAAAAGGTCTCAAGCCCTGGGACATGGCCGCCGGCGCACTGCTGGTCAGCGAGGCGGGCGGCATCGTGTCCGACTTCACAGGCGAAGGCCGGCACATGGAAAAAGGCGACGTGATCGCCGGCTCGCCGAAGATCTTCGCGCAGATGCTGGGCGTGCTGACGCCGTTCGCCTGACGTGCATCAGTCGGCGCAGGGACGGCGCCACTGCGCGCTCCCTGCAGCTTCGACATCGAACCACATCAACGGATCATTCCACATCCGGTACGGCACTTCCGCCAACCCTGCTATACTTCGGCCCGCGGCAATTGTTCCAGTCTCCTTGCCGCCCCTTCCTGACTCACCCCCCCGAACCCGTGACTGGCGCCCCTAGCGGCGGCGGTTCGACCAATCTCTCATTTATGTCATTTGCTGAACTCGGCCTGGCCGAACCCATCCTGCGCGCCGTCACGGAAAGCGGCTACACCCAACCCACCCCTATCCAGGCACAAGCCATCCCGGCTGTGCTCAAAGGCGGCGACCTGCTGGCCGGCGCACAGACCGGCACCGGCAAGACCGCCGGCTTCACGCTGCCGATGCTGCAGCGACTCAACGGCGGCAAGCGTCCCGCGCCGCGCCACATCCGCGCGCTGGTGCTGACGCCGACGCGCGAACTTGCCGCGCAGGTCGGCGAGAGCGTCGTCAATTACGGCAAGTACCTGAAGCTGACCTCCGAAGTGATCTTCGGCGGCGTCAACATCAATCCGCAAATCCAGAAGCTCGCGCGCGGCATCGACATCCTCGTCGCCACCCCGGGCCGCCTGCTCGACCTGATGCAGCAGAATGCCGTCGACCTGAAGTCGGTCGAGATCCTCGTGCTCGACGAAGCCGACCGCATGCTCGACATGGGCTTCATCCGCGACATCCGCAAGGTGCTTGCGGCGCTGCCGCCGCAGCGGCAGAACCTGCTGTTCTCTGCCACCTTCGCCGACGAGATCAAGGCGCTGGCCGACAGCCTGCTGAACAACCCGGCCATGATCGAAGTGGCGCGCCGCAATTCGACCGTTGAAGTCATTACGCAAAAGATCCATCCGGTCGACCGCGACAAGAAGCACCTGCTGCTTGCCCACCTGATCAAGGAGCGCAACTGGTTCCAGGTGCTGGTGTTCACGCGCACCAAGCACGGCGCAAACAAGCTGGCCGAGCAGCTTGGCAAGTCCGGCATCAGCGCGCTGGCCATCCACGGCAACAAGAGCCAGGCAGCACGCACGCGGGCTTTGGCGGAATTCAAGAGCGCCAAGCTGCAGGCGCTGGTCGCCACCGACATCGCCGCGCGCGGCATCGACATCGACCAGCTGCCGCACGTGGTCAACTACGACCTGCCGAACGTGCCGGAAGACTATGTGCACCGGATCGGCCGTACCGGCCGCGCCGGCGCGACCGGCGAAGCCGTGTCGCTGGTCTGCGTTGACGAACATGGCCTGCTGCGCGACATCGAGCGATTCATCAAGCGTGAAGTGCCGCGCGAGGTGGTGGAAGGCTTCGAGCCCGACCTGAACGCCAAGGCGCAGCCCATCCAGCTGCGCAGCCAGGATCACCGCAATGGTCCGCCGCGCGGTGGCCAGTCGCGCTCGGGCGGTGGCCAGAGAAGCCAGCGCAGCGGCACGGCGAAACCGGCCGGCGGACGTCCCGCCCAGGGCAACCGCCCGGCACAGGGTCAGGGGCAAGGGCAAGGCCAGGGCGCACGCTCGCCACAGGCTCCGCGTCCGGCGCAAGCCGCACAAGCACCGGCACGTCCTGCCGGCGCGCGTCCGGTGCAGCGCGGCGGCGCACTGCTGAGCCAGCCGGCGGCAAACGCTCAGGCACGCAAGCAGCGCAGCGGCGAGAACTGATCCGCCACGCAACGCATTGCGTTTGCACAGCCACGGCTGTGCTACATTTCGCATCACTCACGGAGGCCGGGCGCAAGCCCGGCTTCTTTTACTTCATCGCTCTGAATCCATGAATGCTCCCGACCGGACCGGCGCCGAAAAGCACACGCCCATGATGCAGCAGTACCTGCGCATCAAAGCCGACTATCCGGACCTGCTGCTGTTCTACCGGATGGGTGATTTCTATGAGCTGTTTCATGACGACGCCGAGAAGGCTGCGCGCCTGCTAGGCATCACGCTGACCCAGCGCGGCGCATCGAACGGCACGCCGATCAAGATGGCCGGCGTGCCCTTCCACTCGGTCGATCAGCATCTCGCCAAACTGGTCAAGCTGGGCGAGTCAGTCGCCATCTGCGAACAGATCGGCGACCCGGCCACCAGCAAGGGGCCGGTCGAGCGCAAGGTGCAGCGCATCGTCACGCCGGGCACCCTGACGGAATCTGAACTGCTGCCGGAAAAATCCGATCGCCCGCTGCTTGCGTTGCATGTGCTTCCGCAACGCAAGGGCGTATTGATAGGCTTCGCGTGGCTGTCGCTGGCGAGCGGACAACTGCGCGTCACCGAACTGCTGGTCGCTGAAGCACAGGCGCTGCTGCGGATCCGGCAGGAACTCGAGCGCATCGCGCCCGCAGAAATCCTGGTCGATGGGCAGCGTTCGGCGCTGCTGCAGGAAACCCCGGGCTTGCGCCCAACCACCGTCGCCAACTGGCATTTTGAAATCGCTGCCGCTCAGAAGTCGCTGCTCGAGCAGCTCGGCGCAGCCACCCTCGCCGGCTTCGGTGCCGATGGCCTGACGGCTGCGATCGGTGCTGCCGGCGCGCTGCTGGTCTACGCACGCAATACGCAAGGCAAAAACCTGCAGCATGTGCGCACGTTGCAGGTAGAGAGCGAGGACGAATTCATCGGCATGGATGCCGCCACGCGCCGCAACCTCGAACTCACCGAGCCACTGCGCGGCGCCGAGGGTCAGTCCCCCACCCTGTTCTCGCTGCTCGACCACTGCCGCACCGCGATGGGTTCGCGACTGCTGCGCCACTGGCTGCACCACGCGCCGCGCGCACAGGCCGTCGCACAGGCGCGCCACGCGGCCATCGGCGCGCTGCTCGATGCACAGACCTGCGAGCCGCTGTCGATGCTGCTGGCGAGCGTGCCCGACATCGAGCGTATCGCCAGCCGCATCGCGCTGCTGTCGGCACGTCCGCGCGACCTGTCCGGGCTGCGCGCCGGCCTGCAGCAACTGCCGGCGCTGCAATCCGCGCTGTCGCCCGGAAATCCGCTCGGGCAGGCCACATTGCTCGAACAGACCCATGCCGAACTGGCGACGCCGCACGTCTGCCTGTCGCTGCTCGAGCGCGCGATCGCGCCCGAGCCGGCGACGATGGTGCGTGACGGCGGCGTGATCGCGCGCGGCTTCGATGCCGAGCTCGACGAGCTGCGCGGGCTGTCGGAAAACGCCGGGCAGTTCCTGGTCGACCTCGAAACGCGCGAGCGCGAGCGCACCGGCATCGCCAACCTGCGCGTCGAATACAACAAGGTGCATGGCTTCTACATCGAGGTCACGCACGGACAGGCGGCGAAAGTCCCGGAAGACTATCGCCGCCGGCAGACCCTGAAGAACGCCGAGCGTTACATCACGCCGGAGCTGAAGGCCTTCGAGGACAAGGCCTTGTCCGCGCAGGATCGCGCACTGGCGCGCGAGAAGATGCTGTACGAGCAGGTGCTGCAGCAGCTGGGCGAACACATCGCCGAATTGCAGCGCGTCGCGCAGGCAGCCGCGCGGCTGGACGTGCTGGTCGCACTGGCCTCGCATGCCGAGCGCAACCAATGGTGCTGCCCGCAGCTGACCACCGATGCCGGCCTCGAGATCGTGCAAGGCCGCCATCCGGTGGTCGAGAACGCGATCGAACGCTTCATCGCGAACGATTGCAGGCTGACAGCCGAGCGTCGGCTGCTGCTGATCACCGGCCCCAACATGGGCGGCAAATCGACTTACATGCGGCAGCTCGCGCTGATCACGCTGCTGGCCTATGTCGGCAGCTATGTGCCGGCGACATCGGCAGCCATCGGGCCGGTCGACCGCATCTTCACCCGCATCGGCGCCGCCGACGACCTCGCCGCCGGCTACTCGACCTTCATGGTCGAGATGATGGAATCGGCGGCCATCCTGCACGGCGCAACCGAACGCTCGCTGGTGCTGATGGATGAAGTCGGGCGCGGCACCTCGACCTTCGACGGCCTCGCGCTCGCCTGGGCAATTGCGACCGCACTGCTGCAGCAGAACCGCAGCTACACGCTGTTCGCGACCCACTATTTCGAGCTCACGCAACTGCCGGTCAAGCACCCCGGCTGCGCGAACGTGCACCTGTCCGCTGTCGAGCACAAGGACAGCATCGTCTTCCTGCACGCGGTGCAGGAAGGGCCGGCCTCGCAGAGCTACGGCCTGCAGGTCGCGCAACTGGCCGGCGTACCGCAGCCGGTGATACGCGCGGCGCGCCGGCACCTCGCCGCGCTCGAGGCGCAATCGGCCGATGCCGGCGGACAGTTTGACCTGTTCTCCGCACCAGCGCCGGTGGAAGACGAGCCGCCGGTCATTGCCGCAGCGTCGCCTGCGCTGATGGCGCTGGCGGATCTTGATCCGGACAACCTCAGCCCGCGCGAAGCGCTCGATGCGCTGTACCGGCTCAAGCGGCTGGCTGGCAGGGACGAGGAAACGTCGTGATGCGACCGGCGGCGCTGCTGCCGGCGCT
>CAZTIF010000054.1:7206-21555 GCA_964613635.1 uncultured Bifidobacterium sp.
CTGCCGGCGCTGCTGTTCGCGCTGTTCTCGGCGCTCGCGGCGCCGCTGCGGGCAGAACCTTTCCGGATTTCGGTGCTGATGCATGCGTCCTCCGGCGCTGATGGCGAAGCGGCGCTGCGCGGCGCGCTGGAACAAGCGCAATCAGGCGAGCCGGCCTTCATTGTCGTCAACGGACTCAAGCAGGCCGCCGAAGCCTGCAGCGACCGCCTGTTCCGTCGCCGCAAAGCTGTGCTCGAAGCGGTCGAAGCACCGGTCTTCCTGTCAATGGCCGGCAGCGACTGGATCAATTGCCGCGACCGCCGCGGCCGCCAAGCCGAAACCGTCTGGCTGGGCCTGCTGCGCGAGCAGCTCTACGGCGACATCAGCTGGAGCGGCTCGAAGCACCTGAGCCTGCGGCGGCAATCTGCGTTGCCGGCCTTCCGCAGCTACGCGGAAAACACGCGCTGGTCCGTGCAGCAGGTGATGTTCGCCACGCTGCACCTGCCGGCGCAGAACAACCACTACCTCACCGCGGCGGGACGCAACAGTGAATTCGAGGACAGGTTGACAGCGAACCGTGACTGGCTGCGCCGGCTGGCGCAACTGGCATCGACAGAGCACCGCAAGGCGATCGTGCTGTTTTGCGACGGGCGGCTGTGGCCGGCGGCACGGCCTCCGGCGGGAGTGCGGGATGGTTTCCAGGAGATGCGCAGCGCATTGCGCGCTTTCGCCAGTGCGGTGCGCGTGCCGGTGCTGCTGGTACAGGGATCGGCGGGCAAGCCGGCCACCGGGTCGCCCGCGCTCGCATGGCAGGGCAAGCTCGGCCACGTGAGCCTGCCGCAGGGCGTGACCGATCTGGAGATCGATCCGGAAGCGGCGCAGCCATTCGCGCTGGCAGTCAACGACAGCGGCGCGGCGCCCGCGCAATGATCCGCGCGGAGAGCGCGGACCCCTGGAACAATTACTGCAGCTGGACCGAGCGGAACTGGTCGCCGTCCTCGTCATCATCGTCGTGATGATGACCGTGCGGGCCATGCACGTGGCCGTGCGCGACTTCCTCGTCGCTGGCCTTGCGCACTTCGATGACGTCCAGCGCAAAACGCAGCGCCATGCCGGCCAGCGGGTGATTGCCGTCGAGGACCACCTTGCCATCTTCGATGTCGGTCACCGTGAAGACGCGCGCATCGGCGTTCGGGTCGCCTTCCGGAGACGCTTCGAACTGCATGCCCACGTCCAGCTCATCGGGGAACAGGTTGCGCGGCTCGATCTTCACCAGCTCGGCGTCATACTCGCCGAAAGCGTCTTCCGGATCGACCTGGATCGTGACTTGATAACCGGCGGCCTTGCCGTCCAGTGCTTCCTCGATCTTCGGCAGCGTATTGTGATAACCACCGTGCAGGTACACCATGGGCTCACTGCTTTCCTCGATCAGGTTGCCTTGTGCATCGGACAGCTGGTAGTGCAGCGTGACGACCGTGTCCTTCGAAATGTTCATGTTGATCCTTTCAATGAGCCAGCGCGCATTATAACCGCCGGCCATGGCACGGCCGCCGGCATCACGCATGCCGATATAATCAGGGCATGAAAAACCTCAGCGTGCTCGGGCAGCTTGCGCCCCGCGATTTCCTCAAGACTTACTGGCAAAAAAAACCGCTGCTGATCCGGCAGGCGATTCCCGACTTCCAGCCGCTGCTGACGCGAGAGGCACTGTTCGCGCTCGCCGCCAGCGACGCCGTCGAATCGCGGCTGATCACGAATTTTCGTCAGCGCTGGAAAATGCAGCACGGCCCCGTGAACGAATTGCCACCCGTCTCGCGCAAGAACTGGACGCTGCTGGTCCAGGGGGTCAACCTGCATGACGATATGGCAGACCGCCTGCTGAATCGGTTCCGCTTCATTCCCGATGCGCGGCTTGACGACCTGATGATCAGCTACGCGACCGACACCGGCGGCGTCGGGCCCCACTTCGATTCCTACGACGTCTTCCTGCTGCAGGCCCATGGCAAGCGGCGCTGGCGCATCGGCGCGCAGAAAGACCTGTCGCTGGTCGAAGGCATGCCGCTGAAAATCCTGCGCAACTTCGCGCCGACGCAGGAATACGTGCTGGAGCCGGGCGACATGCTCTATCTTCCGCCGCACTATGCGCATGACGGCATCGCCGAGGGCGAGTGCATGACCTACTCGATCGGCTTTCGCGCCCCGCCATGGCAGGAACTTGGCGAAGCCTTCCTGAACTTCATGGCCGACAGTGTCGAGCTGCCCGGCCGGTACGCCGATCCGCAGCTGGCGCCGACCTCGCATCCGGCAAAAATCGGCGACGACATGGTGAAGAACGTCAGCGAGCAGTTCGCAAAACTGGCGGCGCGCCCGGAAGACATTGCTATCTTCCTCGGCGAATACCTGTCCGAGCCGAAAGCCACCCTGTGGTTCGATCCGCCGCAGCGCCCCCTGCCGCTGGCGCGCTTCATTGCAGCCGCGGACAAACGGGGACTGCGACTGCACCGCAAGACACGCATGCTGTATCGCAGCAAATTTGTCTTCATCAATGGCGAATCCTTCCAGCCGAGCGGAACGGATCGTCGCCTGCTGCAGGCATTGGCAGACCAGCGTGAACTGCCGGCCGGACAAATCGGCAAAGCCTCACCCGACTTGCAGGAAAGCCTGCAGCAGTGGTACCGGGATGGCTGGCTCGCCGACTTTTGATTGACGCTGCAAGTACCTTCAATCGGCCGCTAATTTCGCTCAGCGCCCGTGTTCCGGAATCATGCTGAGGCAAGCTTTGCGCCTGTTATTTTTACTTACAAGAAATCAAGTGCAAAGTTAGCGAAATGGACCTAAAACGTCTTGCAAGCGTTTCAAAAAGGCCAGTATAATTGCCGTTTAGGAAGTTTTGCGATGTGGCAGCGCGGCAAGCTGCAGCGCCAAGAGAGCAAGGCATCCTAGAAATGTGCGATAACTACCGGTAGTTATTAATCTGGCCTCACGTTTCATTTTTCATACTCACCTGAAGGATAATCATGAAAAAATCGTTGCTGATCGCTTCCCTGCTGGCTCTGGCTCTGGCTGCTTGCGGCAAGAAAGAAGAAGCTGCTGCTCCGGCCGCTGAAGCTCCGGCTGCTGCTCCGGCTGCTCCTGCTGCTGAAGCACCGAAGGCTGACGCTGCTGCTCCGGCTGCTGACGCACCGAAGGCTGACGCTGCTGCTCCGGCTGCTCCGGCTGCTGAAGAGAAGAAGTAATTCTTCCCGCTTTAGCGAAAAAGCCGCCTCCGGGCGGCTTTTTCGTTTTGGGCGCATCGCGCTGCGGACTGTCTTGCGGCGGCCGGCTCAGCATTCCAGCCAGCTGAAGCCCTCGTCCTGCTCCGCGATCACCACGTCGATACCCTGCCCCCCGATCACCGCATCAATGGCCGCCTGCGCCAACGCCGGCGTATTGTTCTTCCGTGACAGGTGCGCTGCCACCAGCTTGCGCAAGCGCGACTTGTCCAGCGCCGCAAGAATGGCCGCCGAGTGCGCGTTTGACAGGTGCCCCAGCGGCCCTGCAATGCGCGATTTCAGCCACGCGGGATAGGCCGAACGCGCCAGCATCTCGCTGTCATGGTTGAACTCGAGCAGCAGCGCGTCGCAGCCGCCCAGTGCCGCCTGCAGGTGCGGCGTCGATTGGCCGACATCGGTCAGCACGCCCAGCTTGCGCCGGCCGTCGCCGGCCAGGTATTGCAGGGGTTCTCGCGCATCGTGCGGGACGGTATAGGGAGTCAATTCCAGGTCGCCGATCGCGATCGGTTCGCCGTCGCGGCACAGCCGGACATCGACGCCGTGCGCGTCGTCACGGGCGGCCCCTTCGAAGGTGCCGTGACTGAGCCAGACGGGAATGTGGTGGCGGCGCGCCAGCTTGAACACGCCGCCGATATGATCCGAATGCTCGTGCGTGACGACGATGCCGTTGATCTGCCCGGGCCTGACATCCAGGCGCGCCAGCCGGCGTTCGGCCTCCTTCACGCCGAACCCGCAATCGACCATCACGCAGGTCTGGGTCGTTCCGCTGGCGGCAGCGATCAGCAGGGAATTGCCCTCGCTGCCGCTGCCGAGGCTCGCAAACCTCATCGGGGCCTGCCCGCGCACGGACGCCGGAAAAGACCTTATTTCAGCTGGTCGTTCAGCAGGCCAAGGATGCGTGTCGCGGTGGCGTCAGATGCCGCCGCACCCTTCTCGTCCAGCACGCCGATACGGCTACGCTCGCCGGTGGACTTCACCTGGATCTGGTAGCGCAGCGCCTCTTTCTTCTCGTCCTTCGAGCTGAACAGGCGCGCAAAGAAGCCCTTCTCGGCCTTGATCTTCGCATCGGCCTCCGAGTCGATGTAGCGCACGAAATAGACGCCGCGTGCGCGATCGCGATCCTCGACGGTGAAGCCCACACGATCGAGCGCCAGGCCCACACGCCGCCATGCGCGATCGAAGCCTTCATCGACTTCCACCACGTTCACGCCGCCTTCTTTCATCACGCGTGCGCGCTGCAGCGGCGCTGCCTTCGCTTCCTTGACGGCAGCCTTCGCGACCTTCGCATCGCTGCCCAGCGCCGCCATCAGGCGCGCAATGAATTCCGCTTCGAGCTCGGGATCCGACGGGCGGCCGGTCCAGATGGCATTCTGGGTCGTCACCGTCTGGCCCGTGACCTTCTCTTCCGCGCCGCGATGGCTGATGTAGATCTCGGTGCCGCCGCCCGGCCGGCGCTCGAGGCGGGTGCGGAACTTGTCACGTTCGCCGGTCGAGTACAGCGAGTCGAACACCTTGCCCAGCGCGCTGCGGATGAAATCCTGCGGAATCTTTGCGCGGTTTTCTGCCCAGTCGGTTTCCATCACGCCGGCTTCCGGGTTCTCGATCGCGATCAGGAAGCCGTTCTCCTGCCAGAAATCCTTGATGCGCGGCCACAGCACTTCCGGCGCATCGTTGGCCACCAGCCAGCGCTGCGATCCGGCGCGTTCGACACGCAGGCCGGCGTCGCTGTTGGCCGACGGCGCGACCTTGCCCTCGGCAACCGGCGCTGCAGCCTTGCCGGGCGCCGCCGGCGCAGCCGCCGCACGCTGCGCGCTGAACTCGGATGCTGTCGCCGTGCCCTGAACGTTCTCGACGCTGTAACGGCTGTCCGACTTCAGCGGGGTCAGGTCCGGCGGCACCTCGAGCCTGGTGCCCTTGCTTGCCTTGGCGGCGCTCTTGTAGTCGATCTTTTCGGGTTCGAGCAGGTCGCTGATGCTGCTGCATCCGGCGACGGCCGCGACGGCGGCCAGCGCCAGCGCGCGCGAGGAGATCCTGAGGGACAGCTTGGTGTTCACGGCGTTGCTCATGTAAGAGGTCGTGTAAAGGTTGGGTGACGAGTGTCAGTTCAGGACACCGGACTCGCGCAGCGCACCGCGCACCGTCTCCTGGCAGGAGGCGGACAGCTGCACCAGCGGGAGCCGGATGCCGCCCATCATGCGTCCCATCTGGGCCAGCGCCCATTTGACCGGCACCGGGTTCGGCTCGACGAACAGCTTCGCATGCAACGGGATCAGCTTGTCGTTGATGGCAATCGCCTCCGCGATCCGACCTGCCATCGCCGCCACGCACAGCTCGTGCATCGCGCGCGGTGCGACGTTGGCCGTCACCGAGATGTTGCCCTGGCCGCCGCAGAACATCAGCGCCATCGCCGTCGGATCGTCGCCGGAATACACCGCGAAGGATTTCGGCACCGCACGCAGCAGCTCGGCGCCGCGCGCGATATTGCCGGTCGCATCCTTCACGCCGACAATGCCCGGCACCGACGACAGGCGCACGATGGTGTCATTGCCCATGTCGGCGACGGTGCGTCCCGGCACGTTGTACAGGATCACCGGCAGGTCGACCGCTTCGGCAATGCGGCGGAAGTGCTGATACATGCCTTCCTGCGTCGGACGGTTGTAGTACGGGACCACCTGCAGCGATGCATCGGCGCCGACATTCTTCGCGTACTGCGTCAGCTCGATCGCCTCGGTGGTGGAATTGCCGCCGGTACCGGCGATCACGGGAATGCGGCCGGCCACATGATCGACAGCGACCTTGATCAGTTCGCAATGCTCGTCGACCGACACCGTCGGCGATTCGCCGGTGGTGCCGACGATGACGACCGCATCGGTACCCTCCGCGATGTGCCAGTCCAGCAAGGCTTTCAGCGCCGGCAGGTCGAGGCTGCCATCTTCGTGCATCGGGGTCACAATCGCGACAATGCTGCCCTTGATCATGGTTGTTTCACCGCAAAATTTGAAAAACGTGATTGTAGCGGATAGCTTCCGCAGGAGGTCAGATTCGCCATGGGTTCAGAGCGCGAACGCGGCCGGCGCCGCGCTGCCGTCGTCCCGCCTGCAGCAGATGCGCTGCACCATGGCCGGCGCCGGGTCGGTGACGTGGCCATCCTCGTACGCAATCACGCGCAGCCCGGGAAGCGCCATCGCCATCTGCAGCAGCTCGCCCTCGGCAAGCAGGAAGGCGGGGTTCGACGGCTTGCCAAATTGGCCATTGCCGATGGCGAAGGTCTCGTAGACCAGCACGCCTCCGGGCGCCAGGCTGGCGAACAGCGCCGGCATCAGCGGCCGGTGCAAGTAGTTGGTGACGACGATGCCCGCATAGCGCGACGGCTGCAGCGGCCAACCGGCTTCCTGCTCCGCGCCCTCGCGCTCGAGGTCGAATTGCTGCGCCGAGATTCGCTCGCCTGCGGCAGCGGCCACGGCCGCCGCATCGCGATCGACCGCCCGCACCGCATGGCCGAGCCCGGCCAGCAGGCGCGAATGACGACCGCCGCCGCACGCCAGATCAAGCACCTCGCCCGCCGGCATCAGCGGGGCGAAGCGCGCGACCCAGCGCGACGGCCGGTCCTGCGTCAGGTGGTCGGACATCGGGTTCAGTTGTACGACAGGCCCATCTCTTCGCGCACGTCGCGCATGGTCTCCTGAGCGTACTTGCGCGCCTTGTCGCAGCCGTCGGCGACGATCGCGCGCACCAGCGAAGGATCGTCCAGATACTGCTGCGCGCGCTCGCGCATCGGCTCCTGCTCTTTCAGGATGCCGTCGATGACAGGCTGCTTGCACTCGATGCAGCCGATGCCGGCGGACTTGCAGCCCTTGGTCACCCACTGCTGCGTCGGCTCGTCCGAGTAGACCTTGTGGAACAGCCAGACCGGGCATTTTTCCGGATCGCCCGGATCGGTGCGACGCACGCGCGCCGGGTCGGTCGGCATCGTGCGCACCTTCTTCGTCACGGTGTCGCGGTCGTCGCGCAGCGCGATGGTATTGCCATAGCTCTTGGACATCTTGTTGCCGTCCAGGCCAGGCAGGCGCGACGCCTCGGTCAGCAGCGCCTGCGGCTCGACCAGGATCAGCTTGCGGCTGCCTTCGAGATAGCCGAACAGTCGCTCGCGGTCGATCATGGACAGGTTCTGCGCATCGTCCAGCATCGCCTTGGCCTGCTCGAGCGCGTCTTCCTTGCCCTGCTCCTGATACTCGGCGCGCAGTTCGCTGTACAGCTTCGCGCGCTTGGCGCCGAGCTTCTTCACCGCCTCCTGTGCCTTCTGCTCGAAGTCCTTCTCGCGACCGTACAGGTGGTTGAAGCGGCGCGCGATCTCGCGCATCATTTCGATGTGCGGCACCTGGTCTTCGCCGACCGGCACCATGCTCGCGCGGTAGATCAGCACGTCGGCCGCCTGCAGCAGCGGGTAGCCGAGGAAGCCGTAGGTGGCGAGGTCGCGGTCGGCCAGCTTCTCCTGCTGGTCCTTGTAGGTCGGCACGCGCTCGAGCCAGCCGAGCGGCGTCGACATCGACAGCAAAAGGTGCAGCTCCGCGTGCTCGGGCACCTTCGACTGGATGAAGATGGTCGCCTGCGACGGATCGATGCCGGCCGCCAGCCAGTCGATCACCATGTCCCAGGTGCTGGTCTCGATGATCGACGGATCATCGTAGTGCGTGGTCAGCGCATGCCAGTCGGCCACGAAGAACAGGCAGGGATGCTCGGACTGCAGGCGCACCCAGTTCTTCAGCGCGCCGTGGTAATGACCAAGGTGCATGGCGCCGGTCGGGCGCATGCCGGAGACAACACGATCAGGATACATGGGGTTCTCAGGTCAGCAGTAATTTAAGGGGAGAAATCAGCAGGTTCAGCAGCAAGTTCGCGCCTGCGCTCACCGGCAGCATCCAGTACTTGAGCAGGTTCATGAACATCAGCGCGATCATGATGAAGAAACCATAGGGCTCAAGCCGGGAGAAGGGAATCGCCAGGCGCATCGGCAGCAGGCTGGTCATGATACGGCCACCGTCCAGCGGCGGCAGCGGGAACATGTTGAAGGCGAACAGGACCACGTTCACCCGGATGCCCGCCTCGGCAACACGGAAGAAATATTCTTCCTCCATGCCGGCGCCGAACAGCACGAAATACAGGGCGGCCCAGCAGAAGGCCATGACCAGATTGGCCGCCGGCCCGGCCAGCGCGACCCACAGCATGTCGCTCTTCGGGCGGCGCAGCCGCGAGAAATCCACCGGAACCGGCTTGGCGTAGCCGAAGATGAACGGGCTGTGCAGCAGTGCGAGGCCCAGCGGGATCAGGATGGTGCCAACCGGATCGATGTGACGGAGGGGGTTCAGGCTCATGCGCCCTTGCGCATAAGCGGTCAGGTCACCGAAATAGCGCGCCGCATATGCGTGCGCCGCCTCGTGGAGCGTGATGGCAAACAGGACGGGGAGAGCGTAAACCGCAATCGACTGAATGATGTCGTTCATCGGCCGGATTTTAGCAGAGCGCTAGCCCCATCCGATCAGGCAAACAGCGAAACATCGCCCCGGCCCTCGCGCAAAACCACCGGTGCGTCACCGGTCAGGTCAACCACCGTGGTCGGCAACAGGCTGCATCCGCCGCCGTCGATCACCAGCTCGACGCGCTTCTGCAATGCGTCTCGAATCTCTTCGGGGTCATTCAACGGATCGTCGCTGCCCGGCAGGATCAGCGTGGTTCCCAGCAGCGGCTGCCCGAGCTCGGCCAGCAGCGCCTGCGCGATCGCATGCTCCGGCACGCGCAGCCCGATGGTCTTGCGCGACGGATGCGACAGGCGGCGCGGCACCTCGCGGGTCGCTTCGAGGATGAAGGTGTACGGCCCCGGCGTGGCGGCCTTCAGCAGCCGGTACTGCTTGTTGTCGACGCGCGCGTAGGTCGCGATGTCCGACAGGTCGCGGCACAACAGGGTCAGGTGGTGCTTTTCATCGATGTCACGCAAACGGCGCAGCCGGTCCACCGCCGCCTTGTCGTCAAGATGGCAGACCAGCGCATAGCTCGAATCCGTCGGCAGCGCGACAATGCCGCCGCTGTCGATCATCTGGGCGGCCTGGCGGAGCAGCCTGTGCTGCGGATTCTCCGGATGGATGTGAAAGAACTGGGTCATGAAAAAATGAAAGCGACAGTCCGTCAGACTGTCGCTTCTGCGAATCGCGTGAGGTGATCGGGATCAGCCTTGCTGCAGGGCCGCGATGCGCTGCTCGATCGGCGGGTGCGTCGAGAACAGTTCGAAGAACCCGCCCGAATGGCGGATACCCAGCGTCGCGACATTCTGCGGCAGCGCGCTGTCATGCATGCTGCCGAGCCGGTACAGCGCATTGATCATCGGCTGACGGGCGCCCATCAGCTGCGCGGCGCCGGCATCGGCGCGGAATTCGCGCTGGCGCGAGAACCAGGCCACGATCAGCGACGCGAGTATGCCGAACGCGATCTGGCAGACGATCACCGTGACCATGTAGGCGGCACCGCCGGTGGACTCGTCATTGCGCGACAGCGCGCGGTCCACCACGAAGCCGACCACACGCGACAGGAAGACCACGAAGGTGTTGGTCACGCCCTGGATCAGCGTCATCGTGATCATGTCGCCGTTGGCAATGTGCGCGACCTCGTGGCCAAGCACCGCCTCGACTTCTTCGCGGGTCATGTTCACCAGCAGGCCGGTGGACACGGCCACCAGCGCCTCGTTCTTGAATGCGCCCGTGGCAAAGGCATTCGGATCGCCGTCGTACACCGCCACCTCCGGCATGCCGATGCCGGCACGCTGGGCAAGGCGCGCCACGGTATCGACCAGCCACTGCTCGGTCGAGTTGGCCGGGTGCTCGATCACGCGCGCACCGGTCGACCATTTCGCCATCGGCTTGCTCATCAGCAGCGAGATGATCGAGCCGGCAAAGCCGACCACCAGCGAAAACACCAGCAGCGTGCCGACGTTCAGTCCGCGTGCGGTGAGGAAACGGTCCACGCCGAGTACCGACAGCACGATCGACAACACCACCATCACGGCGATATTGGTCAGCAAGAACAGCACAATTCTTTTCATACAAGCTTCCCTGTGTAGTGCAAGTTGAACGACGAACAATTATCCACGAGCACGACCTGATCTGGCGACTCGGCGACCTGTTTTCAACTCAGAAAAAGGCGAAGCATTTTGCAGGCCGGATCAGAAAATACCTACCAATGATGCCATACCGCCGACAAGCCGGCCGGCAATGGCGGCAGCGAACCGAGATCGGCGCGCGACTCGTCCGGGCCGTGGAAATCGGAACCGCGCGACGCCAGCAAGCCGGCCTGCTGCGCGACGCGCGCGTAGGTGCCGTACTGGTCGGGCGTGTGGCTGCCTGTGACGACTTCGATGCCGACGCCGCCGAGCTCACGGAAACTGTCGATGAGCGCATTGCGCTGGAGATCGGTGAAGGGATAACGGCCCGGATGGGCGATCACGGCCTGACCGCCGGCGGCGCGGATCCAGCTGACCGCCTGCGCCAGCGTGGCCCAGGAATGCGGGACGAAGCCGGGCTTGCCCTCGACCAGGAAATCGCGGAACACCTCGGTCACCGAGGGGCGCACGCCGGCCTCGACGAGGAAGCGGGCGAAATGCGTTCGGCCGAGCATCTCCGGGTTGTCCGCATGTCGCAATGCGCCGTCGAAAGCCCCCGCGATGCCGGCCTGCGCGAGCTGCGCTGCGATCTCGCGCCCCCGCAGTACGCGGCCGCCCCGCACCGAGGCCAGCCCTTCGCGCAGCGTGCCGTCGTTCTCGTCGATGTCCAGGCCGACGATATGCACGGTCTTGCCGGCCCAGGTGACCGAAATTTCGACGCCGGCCACGAATCGCAAATCGAGTGCCGCGGCCGCTTCACGCGCTTCGGCAATGCCGCCGACCTCGTCGTGATCCGTCAGCGCCCAGAGCTCGACGCCGTTCGTCTTCGCCCGCGCGGCAAGTTCGGCGGGCGCAAGCGTGCCGTCCGACACGTTCGAGTGGCAGTGAAGGTCGGCGTTCAGCATCGGCAAGGCGGGGAGAAAAAATGACAAGGCACACAGCGATTCTACTGCCGTCCGCGCTCGCCTGCCGGCGCCGTCACGCCGGAATGAAATCCTCGATCAGCCGGGCCACGGCCGCGGGCTGGTCATGGTGCAGCATGTGACCGGCATCCTTCACCCAGGCCGGCGTTACCTGCGGGATGGCCTGCATCCGCTGCGCCACCTCGTCCCGCACCTTGTCGCGCGGCCCCATCCAGCGCCACATGTCGGTATGTTCGGCCTCGACCCACAGCACCGGCGCGGTGATGTTGCGCCAGCAGGCCAGCACCTCGTCGCTGCGGTACAGCTGAGCGCTGACGATCTTGTGCGCCGGATCGCCGAGGATTTCCCATTCACCGTCGTCGCGCTGCGCCGCCCAGTGGCCGGCGAGGAAGTCCGCACGCTCCGGGGTCAGCCGCGGATTCGTCTTGCGGAGCCGGGCGATCACCTCGTCGCGCGTCGCATAGGTGCGCATCTGCGGCGGCGAACGCAACTCATCCAGCCATTGCGCGAAGCGACCCGGGGCCTGCGCGGGCACAGTCGTCGCCAGGCCGAAGCCCTCGAGATTGACCAACTTCGCGATCCGCTCAGGTCGCACGCCGGCATAGATGGTCGCGATGTTGCCGCCCATGCTGTGACCGACCACGTTCACTGCGACGCCGGGCGAGTAATGGTCCAGCAGCAGGTCGAGGTCGGCGAAGTAATCCGGGAACCAGTAGCAGTCGGCGCCGGTGCGCGCGCTCAGGCCGAAGCCGCGCCAGTCCGGCGCGATCACGTGCCAGTCGCGCGCCAGCTGGTCGACGACAAACTGGAATGACGCCGACACATCCATCCAGCCGTGCAGCATGAACAGCTTCGGCGCGCCGTCGCCGCCCCAGTGGCGCACATGGGTGCGCAGGCCGCGCAGCATCAGAAAATCGGAGCGTGAAGGCGTAGTCGACATCGGTGGGTTCAGTGGATTCTGCAGAGTGGATGGGAAGAGTCGGGATTGCCACGTTTCCCGGTGGGAGGTAGCATCGCCCGTCTGAAAAATTATAAGGGAGCCATTGCATGGGCATCTCGACGGAGACCGCAGCGCATGACCGGCATGCGCAGCTGTACGGCGAATTCCGCTGGCAATTGCCGGAAGATTTCAACATCGCGCAGCTCTGCTGCCGCCGCTGGGCTGCCGACGAGAAGCGCGTGGCGATTCATTTCGACGATGACGGGGAAGGCGACCGCACGGTCACTTACGCGTCGTTGCTGAAAGATGCCAACCGCCTGTCCAACGTGCTGGCCCATCTGCAGGTGGCGCGCGGCACGCGTGTCGCGATCGTGCTGCCGCAGCGGCCCGAGGTGGCCGTTGCCCATGTGGCCTGCCAGCAGATCGGCGCGATCGCGATGCCGATGTCGGTGCTGTTCGGGCCGGATGCGCTGGAGTACCGGCTGCAGGACAGCGAGGCTGCGGTACTGATCGTCGACCGTGCGGCGCTGGCGAGCATCGATGCAATCCGCGCGCAGTGCCCGGCGCTGCGCCACGTGATCGGCATCGACACCGGCCGTGACGATCTGGTTGACTGGCATGCGGCACTGGCGATGGCGCCGGACAGTTTCGAGCCGGTCGCCACGCGCGCGACCGATCCGGCCATCCTGATCTACACCAGCGGCACGACCGGCGCGCCCAAGGGAGCGCTGATCCCGCAATCGGCGCTGCTGGGCAACCTGCCCGGCTTCGTCGCTTCGCAGAACTGGTTCCCGCAGGCGGGTGACGTGTTCTGGTCGCCGGCCGACTGGGCGTGGACCGGCGGACTGATGGATGCGCTGCTGCCCACGCTGTATTTCGGCCACCCGATCGTGGCCAGCCGCGCGCGCTTCTCTGCCGACAATGCGTTCCGGCTGATGGAGAAGTACGGCGTGACCAACGCCTTCCTCTTCCCGACGGCGCTGAAGATGATGATGAAGGCCGTGCCCGAGCCGGCGAAACAGTACCGCTTGAAGCTGCGCGCCATCATGAGCGCCGGCGAAGCCGTCGGCGATGCCGTGTTCAGCTGGACCCGTCAGGCACTCGGCATCACGGTCAACGAGATGTTCGGGCAGACCGAGGCCAACTACCTCGTCGGCAATTGCGCACTGCACTGGCCGGCACGTCCCGGCAGCATGGGCAAGCCCTATCCGGGACACCGGGTTGCGGTGCTCGACGAGGCGGGCCAGCCGGTCGCGCCGGGCGAGGTCGGCGAAGTGGCACTGCATCGCTGCGACATACACGGCCATCCGGATCCGGTGCTGTTCGTCGGCTACTGGAAGCGTCCGGACGCAACAGCCGACAAGTTTCGTGGCGACTGGCTGCTGACCGGCGACCTGGCCGCGATCGATGCCGATGGCTATCTCTGGTATCGCGGCCGTGCGGATGACATGTTCAAAGCGGCGGGTTATCGCATCGGCCCGTCGGAAATCGAGAACTGTCTGGTGAAGCATCAGGCTGTCGCGAATGCGGCGGTGGTGCCGAAGCCGGATGCGGAGCGCGGCAACCTGGTGAAAGCCTTCGTCGTGCTGACTGAGGGCGCGCCACGCGGAAAGCAGGAAGACAGGCAGCTGGTCGAGCAGTTGCAGCAGCATGTGCGCGGCCTGCTCGCGCCTTACGAATATCCGAAGGAAATCGAGTTCATCGATGCGCTGCCGATGACGACCACCGGCAAGGTGCAGCGGCGGGTGCTGCGACTGCTGGAGGAAGATCGGGCAGCGAAGGCGGCTTAGGGTCGCGGGAGTCGCGTCGGGGGTTGAGCGGAGATGGATCCCAGCTTGCCCCCAGCCTTCGCTGGGGCGATGGCTGGGATGACGGTATTGAAGTCAGCCGGCTTTCAAACCGTCGTCCCAGCGCAAGCTGGGACCCATGGTTGCATCGGCCAGAACATCGCCATGGGTTGATCGACGATGGATCCCAGCTTGCACCCAGCCTTCGCTGGGGCGATGGCTGGGATGACGGTATTGAAGTCAGCAGGCTTTCAAACCGTCGTCCCAGTGCAAGCTGGGACCCATGGTCGCATCGGCCAGA
>CAZTIF010000055.1:0-21524 GCA_964613635.1 uncultured Bifidobacterium sp.
TGATCGGCCGCCTGCTGTTCGACAGCAAGGGCATCTTCGCCGACCAGCTGGACGCTATCTCGCGCGCCCGCCACAAGCGTACCGTCGGCGACATGATCGACCTGTCGCTGCTGACCGACGGCCTCGAGGCCGAGCGCGAACAGGGCATCACGATCGACGTCGCGTACCGCTATTTCGCGACGCCGAAGCGCAAGTTCATCATCGCCGACGCACCGGGCCACGAACAGTACACGCGCAACATGGTGACCGGCGCATCGACCGCTGACGCGGTGATCATCCTGGTCGACGTGTCGAAGGTGAAGATCGACGAGAACGGCAAGGCAGAACTGCTGATCCAGACCAAGCGTCACTCGACGATTGCGCAGCTGCTGCAGATCGAGCACGTGGTCGTCGCGGTCAACAAGATGGACCTGGTGAACTACGACCGCAAGGTGTACGACAGCATCGTCGCCGCGTACACGGAATTCGCCGCCGCGCTGGGCCTGAAGGACATCCGTACGATCCCGATGTCGGCGCTGGCCGGCGACAACGTGGTGGTGCGCAGCGAGCAGATGGACTGGTACACCGGCCCGACGCTGATCGAGCTGCTGGAAGCAATCTCGGTATACGACGACGAACACTCGGCAGCGTTCCGCTTCCCGGTGCAGCTGGTCGCACGGCACAATGGTCACGAAGCGAATGACTTCCGCGGCTACATGGGTCGCATCGAAGCCGGCACCGTGAAGAAGGGTGACAAGATCGTCGTGCAGCCGAACGGCCACAGCGCGACGGTGAAGGACATCCTGACGCTGGACGGTTCGCTGGAAAGCGCGCCCGCCGGCAAGTCGGTGACGATCCTGCTGGACGAGTATGTCGACATCTCGCGCGGCGACATGCTGGCGGCGGCCGATGCACCGGCGACCGTGTCGAAGAACTTCACCGCCGACGTCTGCTGGCTGTCGGAAGAGCCGCTGAACACCGGCCGCAAGTACTGGCTGAAGCACACCACGCGGCAGGTGGCGGCGAAGGTGACCGGCATACAGTCGCTGCTGGACATCAACACGCAGGAGCGTCATGACGGCAACGAGCTGAAGCTGAACGGCATTGCCCGCATCTCGCTGACCGTGCAGCAGCCGCTGGCCGCCGACGCGTACGAACAGGTGCGCGCGACCGGCAGCTTCATCCTGATCGACGAAATCACCCACCAGACCGTCGCCGCCGGCATGATCCGGCTCGACTGATCCCCGCACTACCCATGTCTGACCATCTGACCAGACCTGCCCGGACCACTCCGGGCAAGGTCTGGCTGGTTGGCGCCGGTCCCGGCGCCGCCGACCTCCTCACCGTTCGCGCTGCCCGCATCCTCTCGGAAGCGGACGTCGTGCTGCACGACGCCCTCGTCACGCCCGAGATCCTCGCGCTGTGCCCGCAGGCCGACCTGGTTTCCGTCGGCAAGCGCAGCGGCCAGCGTTCCACTGCGCAGGCGCTGATCAACCAGCAGCTGATCGAATGCGCGTTCCGTTACGACCGCGTGGTGCGCCTGAAGGGAGGCGACCCGATGCTGTTCGGCCGCGCCGACGAGGAACTGGTGGCGCTGGAAGCGGCCAAGGTGCCTTACGCGATCGTCCCGGGCATCACTACCGCGTTTGCCGCAGCGGCCTCGATCAGGCAGCCGCTGACCAAGCGCGGCGTGGCGCGCAACGTGGCCTTCTTCACATCGACGACCGCCCCCGGCGAGCCGGACCAGGCCGCGCTGCCCGGCTGCGACACGCTGGTGCAGTACATGGGCGGACAGGAAGCGATCGCGACCGCGAAGCGCCTGCTCGACCATGGGAAGCCCGCACAGACGCCGGTGATCGCCATCGAGAACGTCAGTCGCGCCGACGAGCGCGTGATGCGGATGACGCTGGCCGACATGGTCCACGGCATACCGGACTGCGCCGGCCCCGTGCTGGTGATGATCGGCGAAGCGCTGCGCGCGCGCAGCTGAGCAGCCCGGTCTCTCGCGTCGCTGCCCGTCCGGCGTCGCACCTCCACGACACTCTCCTGCCCTTCGATGGATGACAACCGAAGGCAGCGTCCCGCCGACTTCATCCTGAGCGCATTGCGCCGCAATGCTTTGCATCGTCACGGCTCCACCCACCCGATGGCAGGAGCTGACGATGCGCAGGATCATCGCGCTGAAAAAAAAGCCGCTGAAAGGCAAACGGGATTACCGGCCACGCCGCGTCTGGACATTGCAGCAGAAGCTGGAAATGCTCGCGCAGGCCGACCGCCCGGACTCCAGCGCCTCGGCAGTCGCACGCGAACATGACATCGATGTCCGCCTGATCTTTCAGTGGCGGCGCGACCAGAAGGAAGGATTGCTGGCGCAGCGGACCTGGGGGCAGCCGGGCAAGCGGAAGAAGCAGCGCGAGGCAGATCCGCCTGCCCTGCCTGATACGGTGGATGAACTGCCCTGACCCCGGACAGGCGCCGGTTTTGATCCTGGCTTGCCCGGGCAGGACATCCGTCTATTTGCCGTGAAGCGCCTCGTACAAGCGTTCTCCCGAGGCGTAAAGGGTTCGCATGTGGAGGCACATCACCTCGGGCTTGGGGTCGGCCTTCCGGCAGAAGACGACTTCATTCATCGCATCAATACGGCGCAGCAATCTCGGATCGTCCAGATCAATCGGCGTTGCCAGCGGCGCGCGCCTGACCCAGTGGCCGGTGTAGATCACCGACTGATTGTCGATATAAATATGCAGAGCGATTTCCTGCGCTGCCTTCCACTTCAGCTCAGGGCAATAGCTGAGTTCGGCACGGCGCTGGTCACCGGAAATCTTCAGTAACCGCCTCTGGTAACCCGCCCTGCAGCGCTCGGCTTCCTTTGCCACCGAATCAGCGACCACCGCATCGAGCGAATGCCTCTTCAATAATCCGGGATTATTGATCAAGCCTGCACTGAACTCGGTCGGCTCTTCCTGGCCGCGCTCATTCCAGCCGGTCCAGGACAGGATGGCCAGCCTGTCGCTGTTGGCCGACGAGTGGAACGCAAAGTTTTTGTGTACCGGGAAATAGGCCTCCTGCCCGAAGCCGTCCACTCGCCAGATGGCCGAGTGATCCACCTTTCTTCCGGCATTCCCGAAGATTCTGAAATGAAGGGTGTGGTTGTCCACGCCCGGCGCGGTCGCGCGCGGCACGAAAAGCCGCTGATCCATCGACATGCAGCCAGCACCGAGCAAGCACAAGAAAACAAGAAAAGGCGATTTGAGTTTCATGAGATTCCCGGGAATGTGTGGAGCGCCATCGGCCTGCAGGATCAGCAGCGAAGATAGAGCGGATTCAGGTTGAGGTTACGGACATCGGCTGCGGAACAAGGCGGCACGCAAGGGAAAACAGGCGGATGAAACTGCGGCGATATGCGATGCGCATGTTCGGAAATGTATTGAGTGAAGTCAAAGCCCATGCAATGAATGACGAGTCTTATTCATCAAGCGAATTGATTCATTCATTCGATGAAAGGACAAATTGCCCTCGTTCGCTTGGCGGATTTTCCGCTGACGCAATCAACCGACAGTTCATGAAGCGGCCTGATCTTTTCACCCGCGCCCGGGCTTCAAACCGATAGAAGACCGAAAATTTTCGTGGGCCAGGCGTCACCATCGATCTTTCGTCCGGAGTGCCCCGCCATGCAATTCAATGTCCCGCTTCTGAGTTGTTACCTGCTGATGTCGTCGTTGCTTGCCTGCGTGACGGGTGGATGCGCATCGATCGACAGCAGGAAGCCTCGCTCCCTGCCGGCGAGAGTATTCTGCGTTGTCGACCATGCCGGTGCACTCACTTGTCCGCCGGTGCCAAATACGGCGGGACAGAAGGCGGCAGTTGCAGCAGCCGTCGCAGCTGCCATGGCGGAAAGCCATCCCGCTCCCGATCAGTCGGGTCTCACGGCAAAGTACTACAAGCCCACGCCGAGCGAAAACTCGATGTTTGTCGAGGCGTTGGACAAATTCAAAAAATACGATATCCCGGAAGGGCTCATTGGCGGCGGATCCTATTGGCTCGACAATGATCGCCTGGTTTTCTCATCGCGCCGATATCCGGGCTGGAAAGCAGGAGCTGATGAGCCCTCACGCATCATTTCCTACAACGTGATCACTGGCGAGATCGCCGACAGCGGCTACCGCGGACGAGTCTTTTGCCTGAATCATCTGGGTGACGTGCTGATTGCTCAATCCGACAGGGGCAACGGCGACACGGTGAAATTGGAAGACTACCAGTGGCTTGCCGGAAAATGGGGAACGCCACTGAAACGTATCGACTATCTCGAAAACTCCACTTTCGCGCCCTACCATTGCGGCTTCATCCCGTATGGCGACCCGATTTACCGAGACCCACCCGAGAAATTAAAGCCGGATGCCGCCAAAGTCACTCCGCTGATGCCTCAGCACGGAGTGATCAAGGAAACCGTGGTGAACGTGAATGGCCAGCTTCAGGACAGGGTTCTCCTGATCAAACCGAACGGCGAAAGCATCCAGATAGCAAATCGCCGTCCGAATCATTTTCATTTCACTTATCAGCCGTGGGATGACACCTACTTCGAGGTCAATACTGCGCAAGTTGGACCTCGCACCTTTTTCCCATCGGGAGAAGTTGTCAGCCACCCGATGCCCGAACTTTTTTTGGAGTGGAAGAAGACGCTTTATGCATCTGTCGCTCCTTTTCCGAGCCGGGCAGGCATCGTGTGGGGCATTCAACAAGGGCGCCGAAGCTGGCGCAAGCAGGGAATCTATCTGCAATCCAAAAACGCACTGCTTCGGATTGAAGACGGCTACTCATCATCCTTCCTCAAAAGCTCTCCGAACGGTTGTCGGATTCACGCGGCCGGAGTCCGGGGGGACCCCTACTCTGACCACGCCAAGCCTTTTGACATCGTCATTGACCTGTGCACGGAGAATCTCAAATGACCGAATCAACTAATTCAACTTCCGCTGAACGGATTTTGACTGCGGAAGAGAAGCGCTTTTTGGAACTCGGCATGGCAGCTGCGCAGACCGCCTACGAACTCAATAATGGCTTTGGAATCGTTGCCGGACAACCGCTTCGCTACATTGACGATTCGGCAGGTCTGACAACTCCCGGTGCGCGACCGTTCAAGATTGCGGAGTTGGATGGCTTCATGGTCCAAGGCGTATTCAATGATCTGGAGAGCGGCCTCAACGCTTACATCGCTTATAACAAGCAAACCAGCGTAGTGTTGATCGGCACAGCGGGGACCAACGGTTTCGGCAGTGACTGGCCGGATACGGGTGAGGATCTCGCCCGACTCGGGACGAAACAATCACTTCAGCTCGCAACGATGCAGCAATTCAGGGGCGACCTGCAAGCTGCCATCGCGGAAGTGGGTGGTGTGAGCGGAATGAACAAGCTGCTTATCAGCGGCCAAAGCCTCGGTGGCGGAATCAGTCCGCTATTGGGATTACATCTGGTCAATGGCAGCCCCGGCAGCGAGAACCAGGATTTTTACCAAGGGCTTGGCATCAAGTCGGAAAAAATTTTCGTCACCTCGGTCAATGGCTTCGGCTACGAATACGGCGCCAGGCTGGCAGGCTTCACTGCCGAGCAGATCAACACCTTCACCTCCGAGGCCGACCTTCACCGCGTGGTCGTGCAGAACGCCGTCACCGGCGAGTACGACTTCGTGTCGCAATTGGGCGGCCAATTCAGCGGAACCAACTGGATCTTGCCTGTCGAGCTCGCGCGAGGTTCGCAGGTTCATACATTCCGAGTTGGCATCAGCGAGGGCACGGACAATCTTTACGGTGATCTCTCGCTGATGAAATCGGGCGCAGTTCCATGGCTCGATCACGATTCCCTGTCACGCAATCTCGCCTGGCTCGACTCCCTGGGTCTGATCAAAGACAATCCGGTGTCCCTCAGTTGGGGCGGATACGTGTCCATGCTTTTTGCACAGCCGGGCGAGAGCAGCGCGACCATCAGCGGCGCGCTGCAGAGCTATGCCGGCATGCCCAAGCCGATAGCTGATGCCATCGGCGTGGTGTCAGAGTTGGCACTTCGCGTCCTGCCAGTCACGCAGGCAACACAAGCAATCAGCTTCCTGGCCGGCACGTTTATCGGTGGCCAGTTGATCGGCTCGCTCAAATCACCGCAGCCGGTTTTCGATATCAATGCGGCGTTCGGGCCTGTGCTGCCGGGCTGGGTGCGCTCCACCCAGCTCCCGGACGCAAACAACGTTCCGACCTTCGTCATCGACACGAATCCCGAAACGCGGGTGCAGGTCATCAGGCGGTCTGACGGACGGTCCGTGGAAATGCATCCGGATGGCTCTGAAATCCAGACACATCCCAAATTCGGCATCGCTGTCCTGAATCCTGATGGCAGCGGCATGCTGTACCTGAAAAGTGCAGATCCCGGCGATATCGAATCGACCACCGTAGCGCTCGCGCCGGGATCGATCGTGAAGCCCGAGATGGATGGATGGCGAGTCATCACCGAGATCGACAAGGCGGCGGGGCTGTACAAATCGTCGCTGTACCAGCAAACCAGCGTGTCCGAGAGCGAAATCCAGTTTGGCAGCGACCCCAGCGGCTCGCCGACCGGCAGTGTCTCGCAGACGAAACCCATCTTTCGCGAGCTACCGACAGACATCCTTGACCTGCCTTCATACTACGATGTGCAACCGACCGCTGTCCGGATCGATACCAATCATGTCCGGTTTTTCCTGCGCGACGAGGACAGGCGGCTGGTTCAGACCATCGATGTCATCCGTAATGGCAGCTACAGCGAATCCATCTACCGAAACGCCGAAGGCGTCGTGCAAAAAAAGGTGACCGTCGAGCAGCTGAATGCCGATGCGACTCGCACCACCACGACTGGCGATGACGGCATGCCGATCGAGACTGTCGTCGTGCAGCGCTACCGTCGCCAGGGCGAGCTGTTCGAGCTGGAAGACCGGATCGACAATGCAGAAGGCGTACGGATCCTGACTGTGCGCGACTCGGAGGGCTGCATCACCAAGGCCGAAACCTTGCCGCTCGATGCCAAAGCGCCCGAATACATGGACGCAGTCCGCGACCAGCTCTACGATGACATCGCCGACTTCCTCACCGCCCTGCGCCAGAAAGACACCGCCGGCGTCATCCTCTCGACGGCGCGCATCGCGCTGGACTTCGCGCGCTCGCAAGGCATCGCCACACTGTCTTACGACACCATGGTGGCCGATGCATCGTCCGGCATGGCGCTGATCAGTTCGCTGCGCTCTTTGCAGTCGGGCGATACGATGGCGAAGATCGGCGGCGCTGTCGGGCTGCTCAACAGCACCAACTACTTTGCGGCTCGCCTGACAGGCTCCGGCTACCTCAGCGGCGCACAATCAGCGGCACTGTCGCAGGTCGGCGCGATTCTGGCGATTGCGAATCTTGCCCACCTCGGCGACATGGTGGAGGCGGGCCAGATCGGCTCGGCCGGCGCAACGGTGATCTCCGCAGTCAATGGCATCGCCTACCTGTCCGGCGCCAGTACCGCGATGATGGGCTCGGGCGCGCTGATCGCCGTGAACCCGATTGTGATGGTCGGTATCGCATTCCTGGCCGATAGCTTTTTCGGCGACGACCCTCCTCCGCCGCCGCCCAAAGGCGAGGCCGAGTTCTACCGCGATGCGAATGGCCAGCTGGCTTTCCGCATCAGCGAATCGAACAGGCTCGGCGAGCGCATCCTCGAACGTGAACTCTCGCAGCTGCTGCCGGCGCTGGAGCAGCAACTCGCTGCCGCGAATGACTATATCGGCGACGACGCGACCCGGCTGAACCTGATCGCATCGCGCATGCCGACCGTCCAGATTTCCGCCTGGCCGACCTACGAAGAGAATGGCGTCGACAATTACTTCTTCGTGCTGACGCAGCACGACCCGATGCGCGACGATCCGGGCTATCTGGCACTCTCCCGGCTTGACCTCGTCAAGCTGTATGCCGAAACCCTGCTGCTGCCGGAAGCGATCGTGCAGCAATGGGAGTTCGATCATCTGCGGGCACGATTCGGCAACGACGAAAGTCACTGGCAAAGCGAGGGCGAATGGCTGCGCGGACGCAGCCCGGTCGAACGCGAGCGTTCGCGCCTGCAAGGCGAGGCGGATCGCGCGCTTGAACGCTGGGAATCTGCATCGAAGCTCGAGCTGTTCCTCGACGTTGCGCTGCCGGCGATTGGCTCGGCGGGCAACGTCAAGGCCATCGAGATCGGCGGCAACGTCATCGACACGATGCAGCAGGCGATGGATGCCGCCAATGCCGCCGTCGATGCATTCAATGCCGCCCATCCCGTCGATCCGCTGCAGGCGGCCCGCGCAACGCCGGAGCAGGAAGCCGCATTCGCGCAGGCCAGCGGCGCCCGCGAAGCCGTTGCATTGCAATGGATGAAGGTCGCCGCGATCGACCTCGGCAATGACGGCGTGCAGCTCATCGATCTGCCGGGCGTGGTCGGCTCCGACCTCGACAGCCTGCGCGAGCAGCATGTCGCGCGCATTGATGTCGATGGCAACGGCTTCCGCGAAGCGACCCAGTGGATCGCGCCGTCCGATGCCATCCTCGGGATCGACCGCAATGGCAATGGCCTGCTGGACACCGGCAGCGAACTGTTCAATGGCGCCGACACCCCCTTCGACCAGCACGGCTTCGCGTCGCTGGCCTACTTTGACGCGAACGGCGACGGGCTGATCACGCAGGAAGATCCCGCTTACCGGCAGCTGCGCCTGTGGGTCGATCTGGATGGCGACGGCAGTGCCGGCCAGCTCGAAACCTTCGACCTGCGCATGCGCTCGGCAGCGCTGCCGTACGGCGCGATGCCCGGTGGCGACCTGGCCGCCATGGCGGTCGAAGCGATCGACCTGAACGCATCGACACTGCGCTTCGCTGACGGCAGTTCAGCGGCGGTCGTGCAGCTCGACTTGCTGGCGCATGCCGAAGGACTGCGCATCGTCGAAGACGAACGTACCGGCAACCTGAATGTGCTGCACGAAGACGGCCTGCGCGAGAATTTCATCACGCTGGCCGATGACATGGCCGTGCTGCAGGAACTGCTGTCACCGACGCTGGCACCCGCGCGTCGCCTCGAGCTGGAGGCGCTGGCGTCGCGCTACGGTCTGAACCCGCAGTCGGAAGACTTCAAGGGCATCGTGCAGAGCCTGCGCGCAGCAGGCACCGTGACGAGCAAACAGGACACGGTGATCTATTTCGGCGATGACGATGTCTGGGTCGATCCGGCAGTCCGCGAGCGGCTGGAGCAGATGCGGATCACCTTCCGCAAGCTGGGCAATGCCGGATCCGATACCGCCGGCGAATCGCAGCTGTTTCGTATCGGCCAGCCCTTGAGCGCGCAGGCGCTGGCTTCCGGCGATGCCTTCGATGATCGCTGGGTGGCCAGCCGACGGGTCGGCGCCGCCGATATCCAAAGCGATGAAGCGGTCGCACCGGCAGATGCGGAATCCCCGACCGAGCAGCAGCCGGCGCACTCGGATGTGTACAGCCTGCTGGCGGCAAGCAAGGGCGAGCAGGTCGGCGGGCTGGACGTACGCCTGCCCGTCATCATCGGCGAACCTGCGCGCGCCGGCGCGGCCGACGGCGCGCCGGCGCCGGCCTCGGTCCCGCAGAGCGGCGTCACGCATCTGGGTGTCGTCGATGTCGAGTCGCGGGAAGACACCCGGCTGTCTTTCGACTACCAGACCCTCGAACGTGCCGCGCTGCGCGCGCTCGCGTCCGAAGATCCGTCGGCCAGCCTGCGGCTGGTTGGCCTGCATGGCGCCAGCCATGGGACCGTCAGTCGCGACGATGCGGCGGCACGGGTCAGCTTCCGGCCGCAGGCCGACCATGCAGGCGAGGCCGGCTTTGCCTGTGTGCTGGCCGACCGGAGTGGCCAGCTGTATGAGCAGCTGGTGCGAATCCGGCTGCAGCCGCTGAACGATGCGCCTCGTGTCGCCGGCGAGGCGATCGCGTCGTCCGAGGACGTGCCGCTGCTGATCGATCCGCTCGCCTTGCTGGCGAATGACCGTGACGTCGACGGCGATACTCTGGAAGTGACCGGCATCGCGCGCGTCGCGCTCGGGCGGGCCGAATTGCTGGCCAACGGGCAGATTCACTACACGCCGCCGTCCGACCAGTATGGCGTCGTCGATACGCTGGACTACATCGTGCAGGACAGCCAGGGCGCCAGCGCGGTCGCACGCATCCGGATCACCCTGCATGCGGCCGATGACGCGCCGTCGGTCGTGTCCGAGCGGGTCATCAATGCGCGTGAGGACCAGGTGCTGCGCATCGCACCGCGGCTGCTGCTGCGCAATGACTTCGATGTCGATACCGATTCCCGCATCGGCGCCGGCCCGCTGAAAATCACCGCTGTCGGCTCGGCCGCACACGGGCAGGTTCGGATGGAGCACAGTGGCGAGATCGTGTTCACCGCGGACCGGGATTTCAACGGCGAGGCCGGCTTCAGCTACACGGTGATGGACGAGAGCGGCATGGCGACGACGGGCCGCGCGCTGCTGCGCATCGACCCGGTGAACGACGGGCCGCTGGCGGCGGGCGAGCATATCGCCGGCCGGGAAGACGAGCGGCTCATGATCGACACGGCGCTGCTGCTGCGGAATGACATCGATACCGATATCCGCCGGGGCGAATCGCAGGCGCTGTCGGTGGTCGCGGTGGATGCCGCCGTCGGCGGCCAGGTGCAACTTGAGGACGGGATGATCAGTTTCATCCCCGATGCGAACCGGAGCGGGTCGGCCGGTTTCCGTTACACGATCGGCGACGGCGCCGGCGGCTTTGCGCAGGCCACGGTCGACATCGACCTGCAGGAAGTGAATGATGCGCCCGTGCTCCCGCCGCGGCGTTTCGATGCGATCGAGGATACCGAACTGGCGTTGCCGGCGGCGCGCCTGCTCGAAGGAGCGACCGATGTCGATGGCAGCGCCGGGGCGCTGCGCGTGGTCAGCGTCGGCAACGGCATCGGCGGCAGCATCACGCTGGTCGATGGCCAGCTGCGGTTCCGGCCGAGCGCGGATTTCGCGGGCGCCGGCAGCTTCGAATACACGGTGGCCGATGCGCTTGGCGCGGAGACCACCGGCATCGCGGCCATCGACGTGAACGGCATCAACGATGCCCCGGTGCTGCTGCCCGGCAGCCGCTTTTCACCGGTCGGCAATGAAGACCAGGAGATACGGATAGCCGAGACTGCGCTGGCCAAAATGTTCTGGGATGCGGACGGCGATACGGTGAAGATCGCCACCAAGTCGCTGGCGGCCCGCAATTCGCAGGACCGCATCCGCTACGACGCCAAGCGCCAGGAGCTGGTGTTGCGCGCGGCGCCGAACGCAAACGGAACCCGCAGTTTCAGCTACGCGATGACGGATGGCCTGCTGGTCGGCGCGACGCAAACCCTGACCCTGAAGCTCCGGCCCGTCAACGATGCACCGATCGTCAATGCAGTCGGCGTCACGATGCTCGAAGATGGCGGCGAGTCCAATCCGACGCAGTCAGCGTGGAGCTACCTGTCGCATGAATTGCTGCTCTCCGGCGCAAGCGACCCGGAAGGCGATGCGCTGAAGATCGTGAAGGTCGCCGGCGGCCGGACCGCCGGCGTCGCGACGCCTGCGCCGGTCGAGATACTGAACGACGATGCCGCCGGCCGGGTCGCCATCAAGGCGCCGCTGAACTACAACGGCGCGATCGAGTTCGAATTCACGGTGGCCGATGGCAACGGCGGGGAAACGGTCCAGAAGGCGTATGGCATGGTGACCGCAGTGAACGATGCGCCTTACCTCACGGTTCAGCAATCCACGACGACACCGACGCCCATATTTTCCAACCGAACCCTGTCGGCCTGGCAGATCGACGCATGGGACCCTGACGCCACCCTGCCGGTACAGCTGGCCGTCGTGCGCAATCCGGTCCGGGGAACGGTGACGCTCGGCGAGGCGACCGGCGCATCCGATCCCCGCGGCGGCTTCGTCACGACGGCAGCCATTTCAACCGACAGCGGCAAAGGAAACACCACGACGACGGAAACCGCATGGTTCAGCGCCACGGACGCAGTCGGCGCGCAATCGCAGATCAGCATTTCTTTCACGGGTCGTTACAGCAGCGACCCGATCGTGATCGACTTTGACCGCGATGGACTGAAGTTCATCGATATCGCGCACAGTGCCGCGCATTTCGATGTGAACGGCGTGGCGCGCCGCAGTGCATGGATAGGCGGCGGCGAAGGTATCCTGGCGGTGGACGTCGACCGGGATGGCCGAATCGAGCGGCTCGACGAGATCGCGTTCGGCTCGCACGTCGGGCAACCGTGGATCAGCGACCTTGAAGCGCTGCAAGATCCCTTTTTCGACCGGAATCAGGATCTCGTGTTCGACGCCCGGGATCCGATGTGGTCGCAGTTCCTGGTCTGGCAGGACCAGAACGGCAATGGCCGCAGCGATGCCGGCGAACTGCGCAGCCTCGGCGAAGCCGGGATCGAGGCCCTGTACCTGAATGCGAACGTGCTCAACCGTGCCGAAGGGCCGGATGTTCGGGTTCGCGGCTACACGCGTGTGCTGATGAGTGACGGCAGCCTGCTGCAGGCGGCCGATGTCTGGCTGGGGCTGGACAATCCGGACGCGACCGACGCCGATACGCCCGAGCCGTCGATGCAGCAAGTGACGCAGCTCGGCGCGGACCAGTTCGCCGCGCTGCTGCAGCAACTGGCCGAAGCGCCGCAGGAAGGCAACCGCGCGCCGATGGTCTATGGCTACCTGCCCGTCCAGTTTGCGACCGAAGGCCAGCCGTTCCGGCTCGAACTCGCGCCGAATTTCTTCATCGATGCAGACACGGCGGATCCGCTGCGCATCGACGCCCGGCTGGCAGACGGCTCACCGTTGCCGACCTGGCTGCGCTGGGATGCGGAGCAGTTGCGGCTCGAAGGCCTGCCGCAAGCCGGCGATGCCGGAAACCTGCGACTGATGCTGACGGCCACTGACGGGCACGGCGCCGGCACGCACATCACTTTCACGATGATGACCGAGCCGACGCCTTTGCTGCCTGCCGATGAGTCCGGCGATGCAGCAACCGTGGCCGCAGACGACTTGCTGCCTTCAGACCTCGCACTGAGCCGGCTGCTGTCTTCCGTCGCGTCGGGAACGGTCGACACGGGGATTGCCATCGAGCTCGAAGCGACGGCCAACGCACCGGCCGGCGGCAGCTTCGACCTGCTCTCGGGGTTCGCGGCGTCGGACCACGGTGCGGGATCGCTGCCCCTGTTCGACGCTGGCAACCGCGCCGTGGCGGACAGCGCGATGGCCCTCGCCGGCCTGCACGAGAATCACGCACTGTCAGCATGGCCGCTGCCGGGCATTGCGCTGCCGCTGCCAACGTCGCCGGCAACGACCGTGGTGACACCATCCGCGATCGTCGCCCCGGCCCTGCCATGAACCACCTCGCACAAGGCCCTGCCCTTCCGATGCCCGATCGATGAATCACCCCGCCCCGGAACTTCCGTCGAATGCGGCAGCGGCCCATGCCGGCCGCGCCGCGCCACCGGAAAGCGATCATTCCTCGTCCACCGACTTGCCGCCGGCACTTGCCTGCCTGGTCACCATCGCGCGCATGCATGGCATCGCAGCCGATCCGGCCCAGCTGCTGCATGAATTCGGCGACGCCTCGGGCGGTTTTCCGATCCCGTCCTTGCTGCATGCCGCGCGCCGGCTGGGGCTGGCTGCAGAGCGCAGGCGTGTTCGTCCGGAACGCCTGCACAGGATCGCCGTGCCGGCCATGTATTGCGACCGCGAAGGCCGCCCTGGCCTCTTGGGCCGTGTCGAGGCCGGCCCGCAGGGAACGCGCGTGCTGCTCCATCGTCCGGGGCAGCCGGCACCGACATGGATGTCGCTGGATGATTTCACCGCTTGCTGGTCGGGCGAACTGATCCTGTTCGCATCGCGCGCTTCGCTGGCGGGCGAGTTGTCCCGCTTCGATTTCAGCTGGTTCATTCCGGCGATGGTCAAGTACCGGCGGCTGCTGACCGAGGTGTTGCTGGTGTCGGTCGTGCTGCAATTGCTGGCGCTGGTCACGCCGCTGTTCTTCCAGGTCGTGATGGACAAGGTGCTCGTGCATCGCGGGCTGAGCACGCTGGACGTGATCGCCGTCGGCCTGCTGGTGGTGACCCTGTTCGAGGTCGCGCTGGCGGGATTGCGCAGCTATGTTTTTTCGCATACCTGCAGCCGCATGGACGTGGAGCTGGGCGCGCGGCTGTTCCGGCATCTGCTGTCCCTGCCGGTCGCCTGGTTCGAGGCGCGCCGCGCCGGCGACTCGGTGGCGCGCCTGCGCGAGCTCGACCGCATCCGCAGTTTCCTGACCGGGAATGGCCTCACGCTGGTGATCGACCTGCTGTTTTCAGTGATCTTCATCGGCGTGATGCTGCTGTACAGCCCGGTGCTGACGCTGATCGTCGTGCTGTCCCTGCCCTGTTACCTCGCGCTGTCCGTCATTGCCACGCCGCTGCTGCGGCGCCGGCTGGACGAGCAATTCAGGCGCGGCGCGGAAAGCCAGGCCTTCCTGATCGAGACGGTCAACGCCATCGACACCGTCAAGGCAATGGCCGTCGAGCCGCGCTGGACCCGCAAGTGGGAAGACCAGCTGGCCGGCTATGTGAAGGCGGCATTCCGCGCCGGCACGGTCAGCAACTGGGCGAGCAGTGCGGTATCGCTGACGGGCAAGCTGGTGACCGTCTGCACGATGTGGTTCGGTGCGAGGCTGGTGATCGACGGCGAGCTCAGCGTGGGCCAGCTGATCGCCTTCAACATGCTGGCCGGGCATGTCGCCGCGCCGGTGATGCGGCTGGCGCAGATGTGGTCGGATTTCCAGCAGGTCGGCGTGTCGGTCGAGCGGCTGGGCGACATCCTGAACACGGGCGGCGAAGCGAACGGCGGCGTGGCGCTGCCCGCGCTGAAGGGGGAGATAGACTTCGATCAGCTGTCGTTCCGTTACCGCGCCGACGGCCGCGACATCCTGTCCGACATCGAGCTGGCGATCCGTCCCGGCGAGGTGGTGGGCATCGTCGGCCGCTCGGGCTCGGGGAAAAGCACGCTGACCAAATTGCTGCAGCGGCTGCACGTGCCGCAGCGCGGCCGCATTCGGGTCGATGGCATCGACATCGCGCTGGCCGATCCCGCATCGCTGCGCCGCCAGATCGGCGTGGTGCTGCAGGAGAGCCAGCTGTTTCGCGGCACGGTGAGGGAAAACATCGCGCTGTCGGATCCGGGCGCGCCGCTGGAAAAGGTGATGCACGTCGCGAATCTGGCCGGCGCCGGCGCGTTCATCAGCGAACTGCCCGAGGGCTATGAAACGCAGGTCGGCGAGCACGGCACCGGACTGTCCGGCGGACAGAAACAGCGCATCGCCATCGCCCGCGCGCTGATGCGCGACCCGCGCATCCTGATCTTCGACGAAGCCACCAGTGCGCTCGACTATGAATCCGAGCGCGTGATCCAGATGAACATGGCGGCGATCTGCAAGGATCGCACCGTGCTGGTCATTGCGCACAGGTTGTCGGCAGTACGTCATGCAGACCGCATCCTCGTGCTCGAACGCGGGCGGCTGGTCGAACAGGGATCGCATGAAGAACTCGTGTCGCGCAATGACGGCCTGTATGCGCATCTTCACCGGATCCAGACCGCATGATGCCGCCCTTCCTCTCGCGAACTCGCCTCCTGGCTTGCGCGCTGCGCGCGCTGGCCGCGCGCCATTTTCTGTGCTTGCGGCAAGCGTGGGCCGTGCGCGACCAGCTCGATGACGGCGACATGCGCCGCGACGAAGCCGAATTCCTCGCCGGTGCGCTGGCGCTGCAGAAGTCGCCGCCCCCGCCGGCCCCGCGCATCGCCATCGGCCTGCTGATGACACTTGCGTTGCTGGCCGTGCTGTGGGCCGTCATCGGCCAGATCGACATCGTCGCCACCGCTCCCGGCAAGATCGTCCCGAGCGGCCGCAGCAAGCCGGTGCAGGCGATCGAGACCGCCAGCGTGAAGGCCATCCATGTGCATGACGGCGAAACGGTGCGCGCCGGCGCGCTGCTGCTGGAACTCGACGCGACCATTCCGGCAGCCGATGTCGATCGCATCGAGGGCGAGTTCGTGGCTGCGCGGCTGCAGGCCCTGCGCGCACGGGCGCTGCTGGTCGCGCAAGCCGGCGGCCGGCTGCCCGCGCTGTCGGCGCCCGGCCTGCCGGAGGCGCGCGTGCGCGAGGCCAGCCGGCAGGCCGAAGGCATGCTGGCGGAGTACCGCGCGAAGCATGCGCGCCTGCGCGCCGACATCGACCGGCGCGAATCCGAGCTGCGCTCGACGCAGGAGCAGGTGGGCAAGCTCGAACGCACCTTGCCGATGGCGAGCCGGCGCGCACAGGATCTCAAGGAACTGAGTGAAGGCGGCTTCGTGTCGCGCCACGCGTGGATGGAGAGGGAGCAGGCGAGGCTGGAACAGGAAGGCGAACTGGCGACGCTGAAAAGCCGGCTGTCCGAAATCCGCGCGGCCCTGCGCGAGTCCCACGGTCAACGCGAATCGCTGATTGCGGAAGCGCGGCGCCAGTGGCTGGATGCGGCGGCCGAAGGCGAACAGAAGGCCGCGGCATTGCAGCAGGAATTGCTGAAGGCGCGGGCACGCAAGCGCCTGACGGAGATTCGCGCTCCGATCGACGGCACCGTGCAGCAGCTGGCCGTCAATACCGTCGGTGGCGTCGTCACCCCGGCGCAGGCGCTGATGCTGCTGGTGCCGGAGCGGCAATCCGTCGAGGTCGATGCGCTGCTGGAAAACAAGGATGTCGGCTTTGTCAGGCCCGGGCAGGACGTCGAGCTGAAGGTGGAGGCGTTCCCGCATACCCGATTCGGCACCATTCCCGCGAAAATCGTGCATGTGTCACGCGACGCGGTCAATGATGAACAGCGCGGGCTGGCCTATCAGGTCAAGATCCGGCCGGCGCGCGCCGTGATGGAAGTCGAGGGCAGGCTCCTGCCGCTTCATCCCGGCATGGCCGTGGTGGCCGAGATCAAGACCGGCAAGCGTCGGGTGATCGAGTACTTCCTGAGCCCTTTGCTCGAACACACGAGCGAGAGCCTGCGCGAGCGCTGAAACTCAAGCCGGCGCTGCCAGCCGGCCGACGCAATAGGCAGCGATCGCCTGCAGCACCTCGGGACTTTCGCCGACCGCATCCGACACGCTGATCTGCAGCTGCGGATGGCGTGTCCGCAGTTCCTCGATCATCGGCGGCAGGTCGCGCAGCACATGGCCACCCTGCCCGAGGAAGACCGGCACCACGCTGATGCTGACGCAACCGTCGGCGACCAGCCGGTCGACGGTTTCCGGCAGCCGCGGCTCCATCAGTTCGAGGAAGGCCAGTTCCACCTGCGCGCCGCCCAGCTGCTGCTGTGCGATCGCCTGCAGTTTCTTGAAAGGCTGCGCCCAGCGCGGATCACGTGCGCCGTGCGCAAACAGCACCAGCGCTTGCTTGTCGTTCATTAGTGTCTCTCCACCCACCAGAGCGCGGAAATCGCGGCCAGCAGGAACAATACGCTCGGCAACACTGCTGTCGCGAACGGCGGCCAGGTATTCAGCAGGCCGATGTGCGAGAACAGGTTGTTCAGCAAATGGAAGCCCATGCCGATCATGATGCCGATGAAAACCTTCAGTGACAGTCCGCCGCTGCGCGCATGCATGTAGGCGAACGGCAGCGCCAGCACCATCATCACGATCACCGCGACCGGATACAGCAGCTTGGTCCACAGCGCGATTTCATACTGCTCGCTGCGTTGCTTGTTCTGCTGCAGGTGGCGGCTGAACAGCGCAAGGTCGACTGCCGACATGCGCTTCGGGTCGGCCATCAGCACCGACAGGATCTCGGGGGTGATGTCGGACTTCAGCGTGCTGCTGTCGAGCTTGCGCCGCTCGATCAGTTCGGGCCGCAGCCGGTCGGACACATCGGCCGGCGTCATGCGGATCTCGTCGACCGTCGTGAGCCGCCACACGCCCGGCCCGACGAATTCGGCGCGGTCCGCCGAGATGCGCGCGCTCATGCGCATGTGCTGGTCGAACTCGAACAGGTTCACGCCGCGCACATTGCCGCCCGGCTCGACCTTGCTCGCATTGATGAAGCGCGAGCCGATCACCTTGTTCGTTTCGGGATCGCGGATCACGTCCTTGGCCCACAGGCCGCTGCGGAACTCGGCCGACAGCGACGAGCCTTCGATGCGGCGCTTGAAATGCTGCCGGAATTCATTGAACTTCGGCGCAACGAACTCGCCCAGCACGAAGGTGATCAGCGCCAGCACGACCGAAATGCGTACCAGCAGCCGCAGCGCCCGTCCCATCGACAGCGACGACGCGCGCATCACGGTGAATTCGGAACGGGCGGCAAACTGCGCCATCACATAGATGGTGCCGATCAGCGCCGCAATCGGCATCAGCTCGTACGCATAGGACGGCAAGCCGGCCGCGACATAGACAAACGCATGCTCAAGCCGGTAAGGCCCGCGGCCGACCGAGCCGAGCTCGCCCATCAGATCGAAGAACGCGAACAGGGCGAGGAAGGCGACCAGCACGAACAGCACCGAGCGGTAGATCTCTCCCGTGAAATAACGGCGCAGGACCCTCATGCTGCCTCCCTGCGCCGCAGCAGTGCCGCCGGCCGGACGCGCGCCAGCAGCCGCGACGGATGCCATTGGCTGTTGGTGTTGTTCCGCCAGAAGAAAAGCAGCGCGATCAGCAGCGCCGCGAGCAGGTGCAGCGGCCACCAGGCGGTGCCGAACGCGAGGCGGCCGCTGGACACGTTGGCCTGCAGGATGCCGGTCATGTTGTTGTAGGTGACGGCCAGCAGCAGCGCAATCATCAGGTTCAGCGTGCGCCCGCGACGCGGATTGACGAAGCCGAGCGGAATGGCCAGCAGCATCTGCAGCAGGCAGGTCAGCGGCACGCCTATCCGCCACAGCAATTCGGCCTGGTGCGCGCGCGTGGGCTCGGCCAGCAGCGTCAGGGTCGGCTGCACCTTGGCAGACTTGTTGTCGCGCAGCTCGCGCGTGCTGGGCGCAATCACGACCATGTAGCGCTGGAATTCGATGGTGCGCAGGTCGCTGCTGCCGGGCGCGCCGTCGTAGCGACGGCCGAGCTGCAGTTCGAGCAGCTTGTCGCCATTGGCATCGAAGTGGATGCTGCCCTGCTCGGCCACGACCACGCTGTCGCGGCGGCCGCCCTGACGCACGAACACGTTCTGCACATGGGTCGCGTCATCGGCCAGTCCTTCGACGAAGAAGATCTTGTCGCCGCCGGCCGACTCCTGGAATTTGCCCGGCGAGACGCGCGAGATGTCCTCGCGGTTGCGGAAGCGTTCCTTGTATTCGGCATAGGAGCGGTTCGCCCACGGCGTCAGCCACAGCGACAGCAGCGCGGTCAGTATCACCAGCGGGATGCCGACGCGCAGCACCGGCGCTATCCAGCGGGTGAGCGACAGGCCGGACGCGAACCAGACCACCATCTCGGAATCCTGATAGCTGCGCGCGACCACCAGCAGCACCGACACAAAGGCGGTCAGCGAGATGATCACGGGAAGGTAACCGAGGGAGGCGAAGCCGAGCAGCACGGCGACATCGGCCGAGGCCACCTTGCCCGCCGCGGCGTCGCCGAGGATGCGGATCAGCATGACCGTGATCACGACGGTGAACAGGGCCGTGAAGACTGCGCCAACCGTGTTCAGCAACTCGCGGCGTATGGCGCGCTGAAAAATCATTCGGGGACTATAATTCCGGGGGTTTAACTAGGAGCGGCCATGGACTTTAGCATAAAAGCTTTCAGCACAAAAAACGGAATCTCCCAGCAGAAGACCGGCTGCGTCGTCGTCGGCGTGTACGACAACGGCAAGCTCACCGACGAGGCGAAGGCCCTCGATGACAAGGGCTCGCTGACAGCGGCCGTGAAGAGCGGCGACATCACCGGCAAGGCGGGCAGCACGCTGCTGCTGCACCGCACCGCAGGCGGCGCGCAACGCGTGCTGCTGGCCGGCCTCGGCGCCGAGGGCAACGTGACCGATCGCAATGCGATCGCCACCGCGCAGGGCGTCGCCCGCGTGCTGTCGACGCTCGGCTGCGCCGACGCGCTGCTGGCGCTGCCGCTCGACGCGGTCACCGGCCGCGACACGCACTGGGGCCTGCGCACGCTGGTGACCACGCTGCGCGAGAGCGTGTACCGCAGCGACGGCCTGAAGAGCAAGAAGGAAGAATCGAAGTCCGGCGTGAAAAAGGTCGCGATCGCGGTGGCCGACACGCTGCAGGCCGAGGCAAAGCGCACGCTCGCGCAAAGCGTCGCGCTGGCCAATGGCACCGACCTGGCCAAGACGCTGGGCAACCTGCCGCCGAACATCTGCACGCCGACCTATCTCGCGACCACCGCGAAGCAGCTGGCGAAAGACTTCAAGCTTGGCGTCGAGGTGCTGGACCGCAAGCAGCTCGAGGCGCTGAAAATGGGCAGCTTCCTGTCCGTCACCAACGGCAGCGAGCAGCCGCCGAAATTCATCGTGCTGAAGCACATGGGCGGCAAGGCGAAGGATGCGCCGGTGGTCCTGGTCGGCAAGGGCATCACGTTCGACACCGGCGGCATCTCGCTGAAGCCGGGCTCCGGCATGGACGAGATGAAGTACGACATGTGCGGCGCAGCGTCGGTGCTGGGCACCTTCCGCGCGATCGCCGAGATGCAGCTGAAGCTGAACGTGATCGGCGTGATCCCGGCCTGCGAGAACATGCCGTCGGGCCGTGCGACGCGTCCGGGCGACATCGTCACGTCGATGTCGGGCCAGACTATCGAGATCCTGAACACCGACGCCGAGGGCCGGCTGATCCTGTGCGATGCGCTGACCTATGTCGAGCGCTTCAAGCCGGCGGCGGTGGTCGACATCGCCACGCTGACCGGCGCCTGCGTGACCGCGCTCGGCCATCACAACAGCGGCCTGTTCACGCGCCATGACGACGCGCACGACGCGCTGGCCAACGAGCTGATCAAGGCCGGCAAGACGGCGAACGACACCGCATGGCGGATGCCGATCGAGGAGTCTTACCAGGAACAGCTGAAGTCGAACTTCGCCGACATCGCCAACATCGGCGGCCCGCCGGGCGGCTCGATCACGGCGGCCTGCTTCCTCGAGCGTTTCACGCGCAAGTACGCGTGGGCGCACCTGGACATCGCCGGCACCGCGTGGAAGAGCGGCGCGGCCAAGGGCGCAACCGGCCGGCCGGTACCGCTGCTGACCAACTTCCTGATCGGACGCGCGGGCAAGTAAGCAAACCGGCCGCGAACGCGGCCGCTGCAGGCAGACAAGGGGAGCTTCGGCTCCCCTTCTCGTTGGTGCGGCCGGAAGCGACGGGCGCGATTAGAGCCTCTAACAAAATGTCGATGGCTAGGGGGTGTCAGTGAATGAACTTCTTGCATGGTGAATGGCCCAAGGGCGATTCAGGAGCGGGAAGCCATGGTCAAGCGCTATGCCCTCGATGATGCGCAGTGG
>CAZTIF010000056.1:0-21469 GCA_964613635.1 uncultured Bifidobacterium sp.
GGCGACCATGGTCGCCGCGACGGATTTTCCAACTGGTGCTGCGTGTGCCATCGGTATCTCCTTTACTTTGTTGTTGTTACTTCTTAGTTCAGGTACCACTGCAATTCACGACATGGGTTGGTTAAGCACTGCTGTCTGGCGTCGTCGCTCTCCTTTATTGAATTTCACAGGCAATCCGGGAATGTCCCCTCGTTCCCGGGCTAAGGGTGTTGCTCAAAAGATAGTTACCGATATTAGAAATACACGACTGGGGGGGGCAATCGATTTATCCTCACGTGGGCGTGAGTCTGACTCACAGCCAGATAGCAGCGATTGCTCTGCGTTAGGTCAGCCGATCTCGTCCGCTGGCTTTGAAAGGGGATGATTAGGATTGAGCATGTCAATCAACTGTAATGACCCAGCAGAATCTGCTTAGTGTCTGTTTGAAAACCCGATCTTTGTTCAGTCGGCAATGTCCAACGGTGGATTCGACCGGAGGACATTATATGGACCGAGCAAACCCGGGCGCGCTAGGCAAAGCGCACGGCGCCCCGCAAGCGTTACCCGAGCGACCTGACGGATGCGGAGTGGGCATTCATCGCCCCGCTGTTGCCCAAGCCTGCCCCTCGCGGACGGCATCGCGTCACCGATCTGCGCGAAGTACTCAACGCCCTGCACTATCTGGTGCGCTCGGGCTGCGAGTGGCGCATGCTGCCGACCCGCTTCCCGCCCTGGCAGACGGTCGACTGGTGGTTCCGTCGCCTGACACGCAGCTTTCTGTTCCAGGTCATCCATGATCTGGCGCTGATGCTCGACCGGCAGGCACAAGGACGTGATGCGTCACCGACAGCGGCCGTCATCGACAGCCAGACCATCAAGGCGCCGGGCGCGGCGCGTCGCGGTTATGACGCCGCCAAACGGGTCATCGGGCGCAAGCGCGATATCGCCGTCGATGCCGACGGTCGTGTGCTGATGGTACGCCTGACGCCGGCCGACATCGCCGATTCGACCGGTGCGCTGCCGGTACTCGACGCCCTCAAGCAGCGTTGGCCGTGGGTCAGGCATCTATTTGCCGATGGCGCGTACGACCGACGTCAGTTGCTCGACAAGGCCGTATTCCTCGACTTCGTCGTCGCGGTCGTGTGCCACCTCGACGGCCAACAGGGTTTCGCACCGTTGCCACGCCGTTGGGTCGTCGAGCGCACGTTCGGCTGGATGATGGAGTGGCGACGGCTGGTGTGCGATTATGAAATGCGACTGGATGTCTCGACCGCGATGATTCATGTCGCGCTCGGCGGTTTGCTGTTGCAACGATTGCTGATACCGGAATGAGTTTTCAAACAGACACTTATGCTCCAAAATTCAATTTAATTCCAAGAAATCTCCGAAGTCTACATAGCAGAGGAGAGCACTTGATTTTTTGCGTATTCGTATATAAATAAATCAGGCGCGTTGATTTCGCAAAGATAATTATAAAAATCCCCACCAACCTCTTCACGCAAACATTTTAATCGCGAATCCAAACCGGAAAAAACATCGCGATTAACGTTCTCATAAACCAAATCCAGCTCAAGGCAACCCAGCTTATTGGCAACCAAGACATTATTTAATTGAGCCATGGATTTCTGAAATTCATCCACAACACCAATAAACGGCAACGTTTTAAAAAACTTCAAAACGCCTTCGACTTCTGGGCAAATTCCTGCTATAGAGGAAAGACGGTGCAAATGAAAATTAAGCACCTGTTTGTCAATGAGATTTCTTTCCTTTACATAATCAACAAAACTTAAACGCTTCGCCATTTCAGGGCCATATCCATTCGCGATTTGCTTGCGCTCGTATTCATAAACGGAGGCAATTCTATCGACTGGATGTCGAATAAATATAATAGGAATACACAGACCCTTCTCTATCGTTGGGATTTGTCCGATATAGGTGTGAGTTGAAAAACAAACAAAATCATTTTTTTCACCTATCCACTCAAGCACTTCAACATTAGTTCGCTCGCGACTTCCATCAAATTCTCTTGAATCCCAAAGATTAGGAAAAGACTTTTTCAAAACATAATCAACAGAAGTTCCTGCATTCTTAAATAAATGGTAGTGAAAAATATATTTTCTTGATCTTTTCGTCATAGAAATTCAGTTGACTTAATATTACCACCACAAAGAATATTACCAAGCTGGCTAAGGCAAAAACCATTTCACCTCTTAGAATTAAAATTTAACTCAAACCAACAAGAGACTCGACCACCAACTTCATCTTTCAATAAATAAATATTAATAAAATAAAGTCTCGGATTTTTGCAATTCTGACCAATGCAAACCGCCCTTTCTATACCCATAGTGCTTATACAGTTTAAATGGCTGCCCCAAACCGCTTACTTCCAATGGCTCAATTCGAACATCATTTACGAATTCATTCTTAACAAAAGCACCCGCAGGCGATCTATTTAGGACGCAATCCGAAATTGCCCAAGGCCCAGTCAAAACATAAATATTGTACGCACTATATCCCCTTCGCTCATTTTCTCTCTGCCGCATCAAATTAGCCATTTGGTGGTCAATTATTTTCCTAAGAACCGAAGAACCCTTTCTCGAAATTATTGCCCCATTTATCAAATGAATATCAGATTCATGCTTATGTAAATCAAATCTATCAAAAAAAACAGTTTTATAGTTTGCTAGCTTTTCTGTAATTGCGTAAAGCTTTTGGAAATTAAATGGTCCAATGTGAGCATCAACATACATTCCTCCAAATTCATAAAGAAGAGCGATTCGCGCAACATCAGACATACAAGCAGGAATTTTTACTTCGCGGAATGTACTCGCATATTCTCTGGAAATAACACATAAAATCTCCCGAACATCCTCCTTATCATAGATTGATACGTCAATGCCGGCACGGCTCCAATCTTCGACCATCTCGCGCACCGCGGGCGGAATATTTAACTTATCATCCCAAAATATAAATGGCACGCCCCCCCCTTAATTTTTAAATAGCACTTAAATATTATAATTTGGCCAAAAATTATATTAAAATTATAGGCAGCTCAAATCAAAAATAAAATTTTATCCTTTGAGCCTATCCCGATAGGGCGCGATGTCAGACGATCAGACCACACGCTAAGTGCAGCATTGCGAGATACGTGTCGGCACGCTTTTTCCATCGGATGAGCAAGCGTCGATAGCGATTGCGCCAGCTATGCGATCGTTCGACGACCCAGGGTCGTGCCCGCGCTCCTTCGCGCTTTGCCTTGCGTTCGTGCGGACGGCCACGAATCCACGGCACCATGCCGATCTGCCAGACATGGTCGTACACACGACGACCGACATAGCCCAGATCCAGGCACAGCCACGCGCACGGCGCCGTCGTCGCCGGCTTGTCGATGACGATCTTGGCAAACGTCTCTTCCAACAGCATGCTGTCGTGCCGATGGGCGCCCGCGATGACTAGTGCCAGCGGCAGGCCGTGCCATCAGTGAGCAGGCTGCGCTTGACGCCCCCTTTGCCGCGGTCGATAGGGTTGCGCCAGATTTTTTCCCCGCCCAACGGGGGGCCTTGGTCATCGTCCCGTCGAGCGCCAGCCAGCCCCAGTCGATCTTCTCCAGTGCCTCGCACGCCAGCAGTCCGCCGTGCCAGAAGCGCTCGAACACGCCCGCGTCGGTCCAATCGCGAAACCGCCGGTGCGCCGAGGAGTGCGAACACAACCCGGTGGCATCGAGCACTCCCCCACTGCATATCGGTGCGCAGCAACCGCAGGATCGCATTCATCGCGCCCCAGTCGGGAATGCGCGGCCGATGACAACCGAGCGGATACGGTTTGGGCGGCGGGATCAACGGTGCCATCTTGGCTCACATCGCATCGCTCAAGCACCAGCCATCATCATGCTGCGTACTCATCGCCTTGCTCCCGAACAGAGGATCCCGTTCGTTGGACAAGCAAAAAAGCATTTATTTCAACCTACCGAGATGGGTTATTAATGCGCAAAAGAAAAATCCCCCAATAAAGCATATAATAAATATCTGCGCATTTGAAATTTATCATATTCTCCCTTGTAAAAAATCCCCCCCTGTCATTTTATGTAATCACTAGCCATATAGCCCTCCCTTTTACCCCCAAACAATCCCAAATATCCCAGAGCCATGCCAAACAGCTTCCAACCCGCTTCAAACGAATAATTTTCTCGCGCATAAGCAAGATTATTATCTGAAAATTTTTTCCAAAGAGCCTCATTTTCATACAAAGAGATAATGCATCTTGCCCAATCATCTGGCACATCAGCAATGAGAGTGCTCTGACCATGGGTAAGTCCGGTGGCTTCTGCAGCTACTGAACTAAGTACACTAGGCACCCCATAAGACATCGCATCAAGTACCTTCCCTTTGATGCCAGCGCCTGAGCGGAGAGGGGCTACGAAAACTCGGCAGGTTTCGAATATGGCATCCAGACTTTCGACGTAACCCTCAAGAATCACGTCGTCGCATTCAAGCTTCTTAAATGACTCCGGTGGATTACTGCCGTAGATGTGGAAAGTTATATTTTTGCCGCTTGTGCGCAGTTGCGGCATGACCTTAGACACAAAAAATTCTACCGCCTCTACGTTCGGTAGATGCTTGTACCCTCCCAAAAATGCAATGCCCTTTCGCTTTTTGAATGGGTTCTTGTGCCCTCGCACATTAACTACCCACGGACATTTGAAAATGTTTTCGTCGCGCAGATTATGGCTTGCGATAACCGCATGCTCGGTTTCGTTGTAGCTGAGAATTGCATCTACCTTCCGCATCAACGTGAGTTCGCGATCGCGGGTAGCCAAGGGCCCGGACAAGTCCTTGTCGCCGTTGGCGAGTGCCATGCGAAGCTCTCTCAGGAAATGCAGGTCAGCGTTGTTGAAAAGCACCTTGGCGCGCGTGTATTGGCGAATGGCGTCGATGTGACGTTCAGCGACGTCGTAGCGAGTGATGAAAACGAGATCAAACTCGTGACCGCGCTTTTGCAAAACGTCCAGTACCGAAGTATTGAAAGGTGCGTGCAAGCATTCGACGCCCATCTTCTGCAATTGCATGGTGTAGTGGCCGAAGTGGGCCAGGTTCTCGGGGACAAACGTCAGTTTGAATCCGTGCGACTGGAGCAACCGCATCTCCTGAACGGCGGCATACGCTCCGGCATTTTTGTCAGGCTCCGGGGTGGCGTAGTCGATGACGAGAGCTCGGTAGCGGACGCCACGGTCCTTGTTTCTCCATAATTCGACACCGGGACGGCCGTTGTGGGCAAGCGCATCTATCCATTTCGCGGTGAATTTCGGAGCGTTTATCTCCTGATATTTTTTATAACCACTGCTGGTGTCACGACCATGGCTCATTCCCTCGAAGTGAATCACTTCGGCATGCGGGGCATAGACCGTTCGGAAGCCCGCAGCCCTTACCTTGAACGCCAGATCGGTATCTTCATAATATGCAGGCGCAAACTCCTCACTGAGTCCGCCAACCCCGTTCCATACGTCGGTTGGAAGCATCAACGCGGCACCGGACAGATAGTCACACTGCCGCACATAATTCCATTCGGGGTCGAACGGGTTGCCGTCGCGCCCCAGGTTCCATGGCTGGCCGTTGTCCCAAACCACGCCACCGGCCTCTTGCAGCTTTCCGTCCGGGTAAATGAGCTTTGCGCCGACTGCGCCTACCCTGTCAAAACGCTTGAAAACGTCGAGCATTTCATCGAGCCACCGATTGCCCACCTCGGTATCGTTATTGAGCAAGACGATGTAGCGTCCCTTGGCCACGGCGGCTGCCTTGTTGCAGTTCCGTAAAAATCCAAGATTGGTCGAGTTGACGATGACACGGACATTGCCGACGATGTCAGCCATTTCGATGGTCTTGTCAGTGGAGCAGTCATCGACAACGATCACCTCGAAGCTGGCGTCATTTCGGCTCAGGATCAACGACGCAAGACAGTGATAGGTGAGCTCGAATTTGTTATGGACAGGAACAATGATCGATACGTCCGGGCTTTCGACAGGTTCCGGCAATTCGAGGCGGGGAAATTTCGTGCGGCTTTCGTAGCCTTGGTTGAGCACTTCAAGCGCAGCGCTGATCGTTTGGATAGACTCGAAATCCTGCTTTGACGATGCATCGGCCACCCTTTCCTTGAAAGAGGCCAATCGCCGGCTGACATTTGCCGGCAGCCCGGCATACAGGCTTCCAACCACGTCCTTGTCTTGGGCAAGATAACGCCACGGCGTGAGAACCGGGCGAAGGATATCGATCAGACTCACGACCGGTGCAACGTAATCCATCAGCGCGGCGCTCAGCACATGCGCATTCCCGTCGAACACGTCGCCTGGCAAAACGCAGTGAAAGACAAAGGCTTGCTTTCCCTGATCAAGATGACCGGTCGTCTCGCCTATTTTCAGGTGATCGGCAAAAACTGCGACGCGCACACTCTCCGGCAAATTGCCTGCTTTCTGAAACTCACCCTTGATCGTCAGGCCGTTGAGCGGGTGCAAGCGGCCCGACCATTCGCTTTTAATCTCGACCTCGAAAGGCTCTTGAAGGCAAGGCAAGCCGCTCGCCGAGTCGATGAGGACCAGTCTGTGCGGCTTGCCGTCGTCGATCGACTTTGAAATGAAAATGCTGAAGCCATGGCATCCGTTTCCCATGCCCGCTTTCGCCAGATCCTCGCGATAAGCTTCTGCCCGTCCCTGCCCCACGAGCTCCTGACCGTCGTACACATCAAGATCGATGATTGCGTTCGGAGCGTCGGTATCGAACGCCCAGCCCACCAGCTGCCCACCGCTCAACCGGTCAACGTGGGCCCGTATGGTGACTTTCCCGGTGTCTTTTTGTGACTTGTCCCGCATGGTACTGATTTCAGGGGAAAACCCTGCGGCAGAGGCGCTCTTGTCAGCAGCCGTTGCTTTTCGCTTTGTCGAATTTTTTCTTGTTGTCGCAATCATCTTCATTGGTAATCAACGCATTCAAATCTGTCGGTTAACGAAAATCGGCATGTCCACTGAAGTCAGGATTGGCTGATTTTTTGCCTTGCAGCGGGCAATTGGCTCGATGCATGACCACATAGAAAACAGGGAGGGAAAGTCATGTCGCGAGCAGCTTGATCAGCGACTTTCCTGCCTCAGTTCTGTCGAAGCTTTTCAAATCAATGGGCCGATAACTCGTCGACTTCCGGATCAACAATGAATTCAGCTTTTCCACCAATTCTGCTTTGGAGAAAAAATCAAAAAGAAATGGATTGCGGTCGCCCGTCACTTCGGTCACCGGGTTCGTCCTCGACGCGACAATGCCCGCGCCGCAGGCGATCGCATCAAGGAATGACCAGCTGAGAATGAATGGATAAGTCAGGTAAACGTGGGCTGAGGACACTTGCAATACGGCGCGGTACTGCTCTTTCGGCAGGAATCCAACGATATGTACACGGGACGAATCGAGTTCATTCCCGACTTCTGCCAGCATTTTCTCCACCCAGCTTCCATAGCCTTCAGGCTCCGGGCCATAAGAAGCTTTCTTGTTGCCTACGATGACGACATGCGCATCGGGGTGATTCCGAAGTATCTCGGGCAAAGCGCGCATGAAGATGTGGAATCCCCGCACTGGCTCAAGCGAACGGGATACGTAGGTAATGACCTTGTCCTTGCGTGTCAGCGTAACGCCTTTGTTCACGACGGCAAATTTGGCTCGCGCATTTGGCTTGAAGTATTCCCTGTCGACGCCTTCAGGGATAACGTTGATCTTTTTTTGTGCCCACTTCGGGAAAGTGCTGCGCTGCCATTTGCTCGGCGACCAGCCGGAGTCCGCATCCTGCAGCGCATGCAGGAAAACGCTGTTTTTCATCTTCAGGCGCACCAGAGATTCAAAGGTGTAGTCCGGAAATTCGGCGTCGAAATTGAAATCCTGTCCTTCCCGGTTGTAGAAATATTCGAAGTAGCAGACAAGACGCGCTTGCGGGAATACGTCCTTGATGAACAAGGCTTCTCCCCAGCCAGGATGCGCGACTATCACGTCTGGAACCCAACCTTTGGCTTTGAGTTGGCGCGCAGCAGATGCCACTGCTTCGCCGCGTATCACCTTGGGTTCCATCTCTTCCAGATACGGGTGCTGCTTTGTCAACGGAACACTCTGCATCGGATAGGTCAGTATGCCGACGCCCGGCACTTTGACGCCGTTATCCACCTGTCGCATTGCCAGTACTTCATTCTTTTTGTCCGCCGCTAGCGTGCGCGAAATATCCAGAAATTGCGCCGGGAAATTCTGGTGAATGAACAGGTATTTCATGGATGCCTTGGTGGAAACGCCAGCGCCGTGTGGCTGTACTGGTCAAGGTTCAAATTGGGGTTGTAGTAGGGATCGCGAAACAAGGTCTCGCCCCATCGGGCATGCATGCGGGCTTTCTCCCGCTCGAGACGAGCGCGCTTTTCTGGAATCTGGTCGGCGCCACGACTGGCGGACTCCAAATGAAAGAGCCGGGCTTCGGGCGTCCAGACTATCCTTTTGCCGTCGGCACGCAGGCGCAGGCACAGGTCAACGTCGTTGAACGAGACCGGAAAGGCTCGCTCGTCCAATCCGCCTGATCGCTCATAATCGGCTCGGCGCATAAGCAGGCACGCCGCGGTCACTGCGCTGGTGCTGCGCACGATCTGATTGATTCCGCAGTATCCCGCGTCGGTATCCAGCCAGTTATTGCCGACGTGGCCTGCCAGGCCGTGCAAGCCGACCTGAACGCCGGCATGCTGGACCATACTGTTTTTCCAGAGCAGCTTGGCGCCGACAGCTCCAACCCCATCGCGCATCAATTGCCTGACCATGGATTTCAGCCATGTCGTATCGAGCGCTTCGATGTCATTGTTGATCAGGCCGATCACATCACTCGTCGTCTGGCTGACCGCAAAATTATTGATCGTGGAATAATTGAACGGGTATGGCCAGGACAGCACCCGGATACCTTTCTCTGGCAGACGCCTCAGATAGGCCAACGTCTTCTGACAGGCGCTACCGTTATCCACCACACAAATATCCAGTGCCGGATAGTCGGCGCGCAGCATTGATTCGATGCACGCCTTGAGCAGTTCGAACCCGTCGCGCGTCGGGACGACAAGCGTTACCGATGGCCAATCAGGGTCGGGATAAACAATCCGGTGTGCGTGAATCAGTGCATGCGGTCGTGGCTTTCGCGTATTCACGATGCTCACCTTGAAGCGCTCTTGCAGCATCAAGCGAGCGCGCTTTCCCGGCGTTGTCGGCAGATGTGTCGAGGTGTGATGCGGATAAGCGATGTGCGAATAAGAGCGGGCGTTGTCGCCGATCGCAGCGGCAGCCAGCCACGGCCAGTCGGATGGACGATCGCCCTCGAAGACACTTGCCAGCACAGATGCACGAGCCACGAACCCATGGTGCAGCAGGGGCTGCGCCAGAAAGACGTCCGGACACCAGTTCGGCTTGAACCAAGGCTCGCGCGAATCTTCGGCATCATCGCAATCGCAATAAGCTACCTGAACCTCTTCCTGCTGCAGCGCTGCCAGTGCATGCGCGAGCGTATTCGGGTGCCACAGGTCGCCGGGCTCGATGATGGCGGCATAATCGGCGCTCTGCAGCATGGCTCGGATGATGTATTTCCACTGGCCTTCGCTGACAAACCGGATGCGCTCATCCCGGCTCTCCCCCCTGCCCTTGATGCAGGCGATCCAGTCCGTATGCGTTTGCCGGATGAGACTCGCCAGCGTGGAATGTAGGCATTCGTCTGCATCAGTCACGAAGCCCACGACGATCATGACCTTGCCTTGCGCCGCCTTCGCGGGCGAGCTGCCGAACCGACGCTTCCAATCGGCATAACCGGTGAAGTCCACCGACAAGGGCACATGCCTTTGCGCCATTTCCAGTACATTTTCAAGCACGGATCTGTCTGCGGGCCGAACCGACAGCGACTGCAACCATGTTGTGACGGGTTGGTCGACGCAACAGACTGTCAGCGGGCTTCCCGGGAGTTCGCGTCCTGTCTCGTCCATGACGCGGACAACGCGTTGCTGTCCATCGGCGAACGAAGCCGGAAGCGTGAGGCTGAATCCGTGCGCGGCGCTGACACCCGGGACGCCATGCAAATCAGCAGACCAGTCATTCGCCAAGGCCTCTGCGATGCGACGACCTTTGAAATCGACATGGACAGCCAGCGTGCGGTGTGGCTGCGCTGCATCCAGCGCAACGCCATGGATCCTGAGCCCGCCGTGGTTGCGGACATGGCTGGCGGCACGCAATGATTCCCTCTTGCTCCGTCCCTCCATGTCAATGATCCGTTCGGGACGCAACTCGCCTTCGAGATAGTGGGTGGTGTTGGCGACCCGTGCGCGAATGCTGCGGGCGCTACGCATCACCTCGGGCCGCAGGAAACAGGTGAAGCCGCTGCCCTCGGGAATCGCAGGACTTGCCTGCCCGTCTACAGCTGGTAACCAGGCATCGGCATGGACTGATGCGATCGGAAAGCCATCGACCAGGATCTCAATGACCACCGGGATGCCGGGCAACGCCTGAAGCTGCGCCCAGCCGGAAACGCAAAGGCCGTCAATCCCGAGAAGCGCCCCGGTATACCGTGCGCCTGTCGGCTCGATGCCTGCGTTGGCAAAGGACTCGGCTGGTGCCGCCTTTTCGGCGCGGCTTGGCAGCTGAAGCCGGTACACAGGGAGTTCAGTCTCGGCAGCGATCGCCATCCAGTCTCGCGCGCTGGACGACGGCAACAAAGCTATCGCACTTGCCGCGTACTGGCGGATAAATTTGCGCAGGCATGACATGCCTTCGCGATCAACCTCCCGCTGTTCGAGCGGGCCTGCCACATGCACGTTCGGCAGGCCACCAAGGTGGTCGTCCTTGAAGCTGGTGCCAAGCACGATCAGGCGATGCGCCAGTCCTTGCGCCAGCCACTCTCTTGCCAGCGCCGAAAGTCCGACGAAATCGCCAGTCCTGACGGGCGAAGGCACCAGCAAGCGAGTCGGCGGCAGACCTGCCGAAAATGGGTGCAGCGCTGCCGTCTCAATCGCATGGGTCGTACTGCGGATTGTGTCATGGCCGGCGAAACGGGCAAGGCGCAAAGCTTCGTCGCAAGATGCTTGCAGCACGACCTCGGCGAATCTGGCTGTCTGCAAGTCACGCTCGCACTCCGCAAGGCCACGCTTGCCGACGTAATCGATCCGGCCGAGGCCGGCGACTTGCCGAAACTCGAGTACGGCGCCGGTGTCCGTGATCAGCAACCGTGCTTCAGGCGCTGTGCCAAGACGCCATGCAACCTCTGCCACATCCGTCACCACCAGGCTCAGGGCGCGCCCGCGAACGAGAGGTCGAAGCGAGTGCCTTTGCATCGAGCGCCGAGCTGGGGCGAGCGGATCGTGCGCGAGGAATCGGTCGTATTCGCTGTCATGCGCTGGATGACGCGCCTTCAGCCGTCGGACGTTGTGTGCCGCAAGCCAGCGCTTTTCCGTTCCGAACGAGACTTCGCCTTGGTGCGCGACAAAGACGTTGGGCGCGACGACATTGCGCCAGCCACTTTCGGCAGCACGCAGGCAAAAGTCATTCTCTTCCGCATAGCCGCGTTTCAGGAACGCTTCATCGAAGCCGCCGAGTGCCCGCAAGGCGTCACGGCGGATATACATGCAAAAGCCGATCCCTGTCGGCACCGTCATGGGCCGTGCGCGGCTGGCGCTTGCCAAATCATCCAGAACTGCCAGGGTCGATGCATCAGGCATCTTGCCGTTCTGTTGAGGTTCCGGATGGCTGAGAAGCTCGGCGTTATTCGAAAGCGGCGTCACCGTTGCAACTGCGCGGTGGCTATATGCGGCCAGTTGCAGACGGTCGAGCCAGTCGCCGTGAACCAGAGTATCTGCGTTCAGCAGAACGATGTCGCGAGTCGACGTCCGATCCGCGTCCAGCGCGGTGTGTACCGCGCCGATGAAGCCTGCGTTGATTCTGCGGCGAAGAATCGTCAGCTTCCCCTGCTGTTCCAGCCGGGTCAATGCTTCAACCAGCGGTCGATCCGGGCTGCAGTCATCGACGACGATCAGCCGGCTCGCGAGCTTGCAGGGTGAGGACAGCACACTGTCAATGCAGGCCAGGGTTTCTTGCATGCCGCTGTAGACCGGGACGATGATATCGACTGGTTCGGAAGGCAAAGGACGCTTCGCCGGCGGACCGCCTGCAGGCAACTCGGAACGCGCGAAAGGACTTCCCCATAGGGACTGTCCTTCAATGCCGACCCGAACGATGCGCTGCCATGCCGGCAACTTGACCGAGAACCCGTTGCGACCATCGCCGAGCCCCATCGCCGCCAGCTCTGGTGTCGGCCTTGCAGCTTCGGCTTCCGCGTATCCGCCATCAACCTCGACGATCACTTTTCTTGAATCGCTGCCGATGGCCCAGCCCGCAAGGATGTCGCCATGCAGTTCGCAAAAGCCGTAAGGCGGCTCCATGTGCCTGAGCGCCTCAGTGAACTCGACATGGCGGATAAGGTGGGCGTCGATGCGCAGCCAGAGCGCGGCGAGGTGTGCCGCGCGGCGCGACAATCCATGCTGAAATGCGAAGCGAAGGGCACGGAGCTTGAACTCCGACTGCGACGGGCTGGCCGCCGCTGCCTCCAGAAGGTCATCCAGCGCCGCATCGTGCTGTGCGCTCATTTCCAGCGCGCGTGCTCGGGCGGCGAAGGCGGCAGGTACACGAATCCCGAGTCGTATCATGCGATCCGACGCTGCAAATGCCGACTCCGCATCTTCCCGGGAAATGCCTTTTTCGACGGTGGCGAGCGCAGACTGTATCGCGGACATGAGTCAAGCAATCAGAAAGTGGCGCCGGTCAAACGACCGGCGCCACACAAGCCTGAGGTAAAGGACTCAGGAAGTTCAGACCGGAGGAACGTCCGGGAAGGCATTATTGAAATCGAGTACCCCCACAGTCCGGATTTCAGATCCGTCCGTGTAACTGAATTGCTCGACGTTTTTCACCGTGATCTCCGTCTGATCCGACAGCGTGACAAGCAGGCCTTTGCCCGAGCGCTTCACCGAGGAGATATTCAGTTCGGTCAGGTCGAGGCTGTCGTTGTTGGAACCGCCATCGAGGGAAATCCGGACGCCCAGGCCACCACTGAATCCGGCAGCAAACAGGATGGCGTCGTTGCCCGAACCTCCGGAGACGCTGCCCCCGGCAGAAATGCCCTCGAACGAAATAGTGTCGTTTCCGGCGCCGGTCGATACGCTGTCCTTGCCAGAACCGATCGAAACGCTGTCGTTGCCGAAGCCTGTGGTAACAGAGTCGTTCCCGGCGCTGGAGCAGACCATGATGTCTCCGCGCGATGAGGCTGCATTAACGGAGTCATTACCATCGCCAAGCCCGATGACGCCCTCGAAATTCTTCAGGCCACTCAGGCGGACTGAACGATCGGTGTCGAATACCAGACCCTTGATTTCCGACTGCTCGGAAGAACTCACTTTGCCAAAGTCCAGTTGGAGCCTGTCAGAAGTGCCGCCAGGGACTTCAAACAGCAGCACCTCGGGACTGTCAATCTTGAGTGCGGCGAGGTCAGAACGGCTCAGGCCACTGGCAAATTCCTGACCACGAGCTTCTGGAGCGGCCTGCAGAAGATCGGTCAAATACTGTTCGGCTTCATCACAAAGATAGTCACCGTCCAGTACTTTGACGATTACCGAGTCAATTTCATAACTTGCCATGAGGATCTCTTGGTGTTGGGTTGCCCGAGGGTTTTAAAGGTATAAATTACATACTTATGGTATCGACCAGAAAGACGTCAGCGCCAGCCGAAATTACTCCGGTTCGCAAGCCAATTGCTGCGAGGGAAGCGTGGCTCACTCTGGAATTGCACCGTTGATGACGAAGCGCATGACTTCCTGGGCGATGTAGTTGTCGGCCGCGGCCACCATCTTCCAGGCGCTTGCGGTCATCCGATAGCGAATCACCCGGCGATCGTTATGATCCTGACGCCGGTTGACGAGGCCGCTTCCCTCCAGAGCCTTGAGAGATTTCGACAGGTTTTCATGGGAGCAGTCGATCGACAGCTTGATTTCCTTGTACGAGGCGCCCACCTCTTGCACCGCCTCGTCATCGAGGCACAGGCAACGGATGGCCGACAATACGGTAAGCTCCATGCTTGACCCGAACCCGACCGCCTTGATCAGCCGATCGTCCAGTCCAATGAAAAAATTCGTGGGGTAAATTCTTTTTGGCATCCGCAAATCCGTTCTCTCTGACCGGCCCGATTCGACAGCACTTGTAAGTTGACGGAATTTTTTCCATCTCAAAACGCCTGCATTAAGCATCGAATGGGTTCGGTCCTGTGGTTGGGTTTGCTCTGGATTCGAGATCAATTTCAAATTTTGTACCGTTCGCCGTCACGGATGCCGGACAAAAGATCTCCGGATTTCTTGAATACAAATAAATCTCATCCGTCGATATTTACATTCAGATTTTTTCAATCCGGCAGAATGAGATTCTGACGATGCAGTGGCTCATTACACGAGCCTGCGGCACGACGGATGGAATTTTTCTGGAAATGAATCTCGCGTTCCGATGAGTTCGGAAACGGATGGCTTGTCACGCGTTTCGGTGAGCGATGGGTTGTTACGGGCGGGAAATCCACTCCCGTTTCAACGAGGATGAGCAAATAAAAAGAGGCGCATGCGCCCCTGTTCACTTCTCACCGCCGATGGATGTAATGTCTGCCGGCTCAGCCGGCCAGCCGGTCCACCGTCATGTCGTCGTACACCTCGAACGGCTGGTGTATCCAAGGATTATCCGGCAGGTATTCGACGTAGTAATCCGGCCGCATGTTGGAGCAGCCCTTGTACCAGATCACGGCCGAGCGGACTTCGCTCACTGCCGAAAAGTGTTTGCGCAGGTGAGCTTGCACCCTCTCCAGCGTAACGCCCGAATCGACCAGGTCGTCGATCAGCAGGATGCGACCGGCCAGCGGGCCGCCGGTGGAGGTCATGTGTTCGGCGATGCTGAGCTCACCCTGCTGCGTGCCTGCCGCCTCGCGGTAGGAGCTGGTGGACAGGATGTGCAGCGGTGTCTTGAAGATGCGGGAGAACACGTCGCCGATGCGCAGGCCACCGCGTGCAAGGCAGAGCACGCGGTCAAACGCATAACCCGAATCATGGACGATACGGGCCAGATGTTCGATATGCCGGTGATAATCATCCCAGCTGACCCACAGATGCGCCGGCATCGCCCTGCCCCTTACGGCTTCGATCAGTTGAACGGATGCCGCAGGACGATGGTCTCTTCGCGGTCCGGACCCGTCGACACCATATCCACCGGAACGCCCACCAGTTCCTCGATGCGCTTGATATAGGCGCGCGCCTCCGCCGGCAACGCGTCCATCGTCTTCGCGCCGACGGTCGGATTCGTCCAGCCCGGCATCTCTTCGTAGATCGGCTCGCAGGCAGCCGCCTCTTCCGCGCCGACCGGGAAGATGTCGACCACCTTGCCATTCAGCTTGTAGCCGGTGCACAGCTTCAGCGTCTCGAGGCCGTCGAGCACGTCGAGCTTGGTCAGGCACATGCCGGAAACGCCATTGATCTGCACCGAACGGCGCAGCAGCGCGGCATCGAACCAGCCGCAACGGCGCGCACGGCCGGTGACGGTGCCGAATTCATGACCCACCGACGCGAGGTGCTTGCCGATGCCGGCATCCGTCGGCAGCTCCGACGGGAACGGGCCGGAGCCGACGCGCGTCGTGTAGGCCTTGGTGATGCCGAGAACGTAATGCAGCATGTTCGGACCCACGCCCGAACCCGCGGCGGCATTGCCGGCCACGCAGTTGCTCGACGTGACGAACGGATAGGTGCCGTGATCGACATCCAGCAGGCTGCCCTGCGCGCCTTCGAACAGCAGGTTCGCGCCGGCCTTGTGCGCCGCATACAGCGCGCTCGACACGTCGGTGACCATCGGGCGCAGGCGCGGCACGATGGCCATCGCGTCGTCGAAAGTCTTGCGGAAGTCGACGGCTTCAGCCTTCAGGTAATTGACCAGCACATAGTTGTGGTAGTCGAGGTTCTCGCGCAGCTTTTCCTCGAGGCGCTTCTCGTTCAGCAGGTCGGCGACGCGGATAGCGCGGCGGGCGACCTTGTCTTCATACGCCGGGCCGATGCCCTTGCCGGTGGTGCCGATCTTCGCTGCGCCACGCGCGACTTCGCGTGCCGCGTCGAGCGCGGTGTGGTAAGGCAGGATCACCGGGCAGGCCTCGGACACCTTCAGCCGCGAAGTCACTTCGACGCCGGAAGCCTCGAGCTTGTCGATCTCGCGCAGCAGGTCGGGCACGGACAGCACGACGCCGTTGCCGATGTAGCAGGCGACGCCGGCGCGCATGATGCCCGACGGGATCAGCTGCAGCGCGGTCTTCTGGCCGCCGATCACCAGCGTGTGGCCCGCGTTATGGCCGCCCTGGAAGCGCACCACGCCCTGCGAATGGTCGGTCAACCAGTCGACCACTTTGCCCTTGCCCTCGTCGCCCCACTGGGTACCAATGACAACTACGTTTCTAGCCATGATGTCTGAATCTCGAATGATTGCCGCTCTTACCGCAGCGGCTTGATGATGAATTGTCCCTGGTCGGCGACGATCTCGCGATCGCAGTCGAATTCCTGCTGGTCGCGCTCGTGCCCCGGCAGGTTCTGGATCACGATCTCGCCCGCGGCACGCAGCGACGCGATCAGCGTCTGCAGCGCCGGCTCCAGACCCCACGGCGCGCGGATTGCCGGCGCCGGCGCCGCCGCCGGCAGCAGGCGCGCGATCTCGCGCAGGTCCATCGAGAATCCGGTCGCCGGGCGCGCACGGCCGAAGGCCTCGCCCACCTGGTCATAGCGGCCGCCGCGCGCGACCGCATTCGGCAGGCCCGGCACGTACAGCGCGAAGATCACGCCGCTCTCGTACTGGTAGCCCGACAGATCGGCCAGGTCGATGTTGACGCGCACCGCGCCCGCAGAACGCGTCAGCAAATCCAGCGCCTCCAGCGCAGCGGCGATCGCCGGCTTTGCCGGCAGCAGCTCCTTGGCGCGCGCCAGCACCTCGACGCCGCCGTGCAGCGACGCCAGCGCCAGTACTGCATCGCGCACAGGTGCGGAGAAGCTCGCGGCCAGCGCCTGCAGGCCCGGCAGGTCCTTCGCGCGCAGCAGCCCGATCAGCTCGGCAGATTGTCGCGTCGCGACAGCGTCTCCCTCGATCAGCGTGCGCAGGATGCCCGCATGCGACAAGTCGAGCGTGACTTCCGTCAGCCCGGCCAGCTTCAGCGAGGCCAGCGCCAGCGCCTGGATCTCGATGTCGGCTTCCAGCCCGGCATGCCCGTACAGCTCGGCACCGATCTGCAGCGGCTCGCGGGTGGTGTGGAAGCCGGACGGACGGGCGTGCAGCACGGTGCCGGCGTAGCACAGCCGGGTCACCGACGGCCGGTTCAGCAGGTGCGCGTCGATACGCGCCACCTGGGTGGTCATGTCGGCGCGAACGCCCATCGTGCGGCCGGACAGCTGGTCAACCAGCTTGAACATGCGCAGGTCGAGGTCGTTGTCGGCCACCGGCATCAATGACTCGAGGTATTCGAGCATCGGCGGCGCGACCAGCTCGTAGCCATAGCGCCGGAAGTTGTCGAGCAGCGCGCGGCGCAGTTCCTCGGTCTTGCGCGCTTCGGACGGCAAGACATCGGCAACGTTCTCGGGAAGCAGCCAGTTGGGCATGGAAATCGATTGTTAAGCGGTCAAAAGGTTGAATGCGAGCAGGAGGATACCAAACAGGATGGCGACCAGACCGAAAAAACGGATCTGGCCGTCCGAAAATTGCGCAATTTGCAGGAAAGTGCTGCGCCACCTGCGGGGGTTCAGGAAGGGCATCAGCCCCTCCAGCACGAAAAACAGGCCGAGCGCGACCAGCAAGGAACAGGCCACCGGCGCGCCTTACTTCTTCGCGCCGCCCGGAGCCTTGAAGTACTTCAGGAACTCGGAGTTCGGGTCAATCAACAGCACGTCGCTGCGTGTCTTGAAGCTTTCCTTGTACGCCTCGAGGCTGCGCATGAACTTGTAGAACTCCGGATTCTTGCCGAAGGCTTCCGCATAGATGCGTGCCGCCTTCGCGTCGCCTTCGCCGCGCACCGCTTCCGCCTGCCGGTAGGCCTCGGCCAGGATCACGGTGCGCTGGCGGTCGGCATCGGCGCGGATTTTTTCGGATTCGGCAGCGCCGGTCGAGCGCAGTTCATTGGCCACACGCGCACGTTCGGACTTCATCCGTTCGTAAACGGAATTGTTGATCTGCTCGACGTAGTCAACGCGCTTGAGTCGCACGTCAACGATCTGCGCGCCAATCTGCTTGGCTTCGTTGGCCACCTTGGTGCGGATCGCATCCATCACCTTGCCGCGCTCGCCGGAGATCACTTCGCGCACGGTGCGCTTGGTGATTTCATCGTTCAGCGCGGCCTTCACGATCTGCGCCATCCGGTCCTGCGCACGGCGCTCGTCGCCGCCGAAGGACACGAAGTACAGCCGCGGATCGATGATCTGCCACTTGACGAACGCATCGACGAGGATGTTCTTCTTCTCGGCCGTGATGAAGCGGTCAGGCTCCGGCGTGTCGAGCGTGAGGATGCGCTTGTCGAGGAACATCACGTTCTGGAAAGGCGGCGGCAGCTTGAAATGCAGCCCCGGCTCCTTGATGACCTGCTTGACTTCACCGAGCGCGAACACGATGGCGTACTGGCGCTGGTCCACCACGAACAGCGTGGACATCAGGATCGCCAGCGCAATCAGGCCGGCGATGGCATACGAGAACAGGCGGCTCATCAGCGGGTCTCCCTGTCACGCGAACGATCCCGGTCCCGCGGCGCAGGCCGGCCGTCGACCGCCGGCAAGTCACCCAGCACCGGCGGCGCCGGCTGGACGGGCGCAGCCGCCGCGGCTTCGGCCGCAGTCTGCGCAATCAGCTTGTCGAGAGGGAGGTAGATCATGCTGTTGTTGGCCTTGGTATCGACCATCACCTTGGTCGTGCTGGCGAAGATCTGCTGCATCGCATCGATGTACATGCGGTCGCGCATCACGCCCGGCGCCTTCTGGTATTCGACCAGCACTTTGCTGAAGCGCGCTGCCTCGCCCTCGGCGTTGGCGACCACGCGCGCACGGTAGCCTTCGGATTCCTGCAACAGCCGCGATGCGGCGCCGCGCGCCTTCGGCACGACGTCGTTTGCATAGGCCTGGCCCTCGTTCTTCTGGCGCTCGCGGTCCTGCCCCGCCTTCACCGCGTCGTCGAAGGCCGCCTGCACCTGCTCCGGCGGCTGCACCGCCTGCATCGTGACATTGGTGACCAGCACGCCGGTCTTGTAGCGATCCAGGATCTGCTGCATCAGCGCGCTGGTATCGAACGCGATCTTCTCCCGCCCTTCGTACAGCACGAAGTCCATCTTGGCCTTGCCGACGATCTCGCGGATCGCGGTCTCGGCCACCTGCTTGACGGTCTCTTCCTGGTCGCGGTTGTTGAACACCCAGTCGGACGCATCCTTGAGCCGGTACTGCACCGCAAACTGGATGTCGATGATGTTCTCGTCGTCGGTCAGCATCAGCGATTCGCGCGCGAGCTTGTTGCGCACGTTGCTGCGGTAGCCCACCTCGACAGTGCGTACCTGCGACAGGTTGACCGCCTCGTGCGACTGGATCGGGTAAGGCCAGCGCCAGTTGAAGCCGGGCTGCGCCGCATGGCTGAATTTGCCGAACGTGAGGACGATGCCGGTCTGGCCCTCCTGCACGATGAAGAAGCCGCTGATCAGCCAGAGGAAAAAGACGACTGCAGCGACGACGCCGGCGCCGATTCCCGCACCGCGGGCGTCACCGGGGCCACCGCCGGAGCCGTTGTCGCCACGGCCGCCGCGGCCTCCGAGCATCCTGTTCAGGCGCTGGTTGAAGTCGCGCCAAAGTTGATCGAGGTCCGGCGGACCGTCATTCGGACGACCGCCATTCTGGCGCGAGCCTTCGCCTTGATCATCCTTGGAGCCGCGTCCCCAGCGGGGATCGTTCAGGGAAAATTTCAGGCCGAGTTTTTTGCTAATCGATTCGAGCATGCCGTCGCGTTCCGCGGTCAGGTCTTTTTGTACGCAAATTCAGCAATCGCGCTGCGCAGCAGATCGATGCCGGCACCGGTTTGGGCACTGACAAAAACACGGCGGATTTTATCATATTCATCACGCTCGACTGCCGGACCCAAGCCCGCCAGGTCGATCTTGTTCCAGACAAGGACCTGGGGGATGTGATCAGCGCCAATCTCCTGCAATACCGCATTGACCTGCTCGATCTGTTCGTCGCGCACCGGGCTGGCCGCATCGACGACGTGCAGCAGCAGGTCGGCATGCACGGTTTCCTCCAGCGTCGCCCGGAACGCCGCCACCAGTTGCGTGGGCAGCTCGCGGATGAAACCGACGGTGTCGGATACCACCACGCTGCCGGCCTCGCCGAGGTGCACGCGGCGCGAGGTCGTGTCGAGGGTCGCGAACAGCTGGTTTGCGGCATACACGCCGGCCTTGGTCATGTTGTTGAACAGCGTCGACTTGCCTGCATTGGTATAACCGACCAGCGACACCGAGAACGTATGGCTGCGTTCGCGCGCGCGGCGCTGCGTCATGCGCTGCTTCTGCAGCTTGTCGAGTTTTGCGCGCAACATCTTCACGCGCTCGCCGATCAGCCGGCGGTCGGTCTCGAGCTGGGTCTCGCCGGGGCCGCGCAGGCCGATGCCGCCCTTCTGCCGTTCGAGGTGGGTCCAGCCGCGCACCAGCCGGGTGGCGAGATGCTGCAGCTGCGCGAGCTCGACCTGCACCTTGCCCTCGTGGCTCTGCGCGCGCTGCGCAAAGATGTCGAGGATCAGGCTGGTACGGTCGACCACGCGCACCTGCAATTGACGTTCGAGGTTGCGCTGCTGCGCCGGCGACAGCGCATGGTTGAAGATGACGATCTCGGCGCCCATGTCGGACACGGTTTCGCGAATCTCTTCGGCCTTGCCTGAACCGACGTACAGCGCGGGGTCCGGGCTGGATCGCCGGCCCGTGACGGAGGCGATCGGCTCGGCGCCGGCGGATTTTGACAGCAGCGCGAGTTCCTCGAGGCTCGCGAGGAAATCCCCGCGACCGAAATCAACGCCTACCAGGACTGCGTGCATGAAGAGGCCCCGGTCCGGATGGCCCGAGGCAGAAGATTACTCAGACTCGGACTCGGTTTGGTTGAGGTTGACCGCGCGTGCGGGCACCACGGTGGAAATGGCGTGCTTGTAGACCATCTGCGTGACGGTATTGCGAAGCAGCACGACATACTGGTCGAACGACTCGACGTGGCCTTGCAGCTTGATGCCGTTGACCAGATAAATCGAGACGGGAACGTGCTCTTTGCGCAGTGCGTTCAGGAAGGGGTCTTGTAGGAGTTGCCCTTTATTGCTCATGGAAGCTCCGTGTTTTTCTAAAGTTCAGGAGATTG
>CAZTIF010000057.1:0-19469 GCA_964613635.1 uncultured Bifidobacterium sp.
TAAGAAGAACTATGTCGCGGCCGCTTTCCCGAGCGCCTGCGGCAAGACCAATTTCGCGATGCTCATCCCGCCCGCGCATTTCCAGAAGCAAGGCTGGAAAGTATCGACCGTCGGAGACGACATCGCATGGATCAAGCCCGCGGACGACGGCCGGCTGTACGCGATCAACCCGGAAGCCGGTTACTTCGGTGTCGCCCCCGGCACCAATGCGAAGACCAATGCGAACTGCATGGCCATGCTGGAGCGCGACACGATCTTCACCAACGTCGCACTGACCGACGATGGCGATGTCTGGTGGGAGGGCATGACGAAAGAAGCGCCGGCGCACCTGATCGACTGGCAAGGCAAGGACTGGACGCCGCAGATCGCCGCCGAGACCGGCCGCAAGGCGGCCCATCCGAATGCGCGCTTCACCGTCTCGGCGACGCAGAACCCGGTGCTCGACGCCGCGTGGGACGATCCGCAGGGCGTGCCGATCTCGGCCTTCATCTTCGGCGGCCGCCGCTCGACCACCGTGCCGCTGGTGACCGAGGCGCGCGACTGGGTCGAGGGCGTGTACATGGCCGCGACGATGGGTTCGGAGACGACGGCAGCGGCGGTCGGCCAGCAGGGGCTGGTACGGCGTGATCCGTTCGCGATGCTGCCCTTCATCGGCTACAACATGAGCGACTACTTCGCCCACTGGCTGAAGATTGGCCGCGAGCTTGAGCAGCGCGATGCGGTGATGCCGAAGATCTTCTGCGTGAACTGGTTCCGCACCGACGCGGCCGGCAAGTTCATCTGGCCCGGCTTCGGCGACAACATGCGCGTGCTGAAGTGGATGCTCGACCGGATCGGCGGCGCTGCCGGCGGCGGCGAGCATGTGTTCGGCGTGACGCCGCGTCATGCAGACCTGCAGTGGGACGGGCTCGAGTTCGCCGAGGAGATGTACGACATGATCACGGCGATCGACCGCAGTGCATGGCAAGCCGAACTCGAGCTGCACAACGAGCTGTTCGACAAGCTCAGCCACCGGCTGCCGGCCGAATTGGGTGCGGTGAAGTCGGCGTTGCAGGCAAGGCTCTCCGGCTAAGTCGCACCACAGCGCGACGGCTCGCTCGTCGCGCAAGCCATCACAGCGGCCGGGACTCCCGGCCGCTGGTTTTTCTGCCAAGCGTACGCTTGATGCAATGGCGGTCCATCGGGCTCGGTCTTCCCCGCGAGTTATGATTCCGGGCTTGATCACAATTCGAACCATGGCTCAACGCTCCCCGCTGCCCGTCCGAGACGGCGTGTCTCCCAGTTTTGCCTGGCTGCCGCATGGCCGCTGGACGACGCTGGGCGCCTATCTGGCCGAGCGCTTCCCGATGGTCAGCGAAGACAGCTGGCGCGAGCGCATGGAGCGCGGCGAAGTGCTGGACAGCCACGGGCGCCGGGTCGGCTATGACGATGCCTTCCCGGGTGGCGCGTGCATCTTCTATTACCGCGAGCGGGAAGGGGAGACGCGCATCCCGTTCGACGAGACCATCCTGTTCGCCAACGATGAACTGCTGGTGGTCGACAAGCCGCACTTCCTGCCGGTGACGCCGGGCGGACGCTTCCTGCACGAGACACTGCTGGTGCGGCTCAAGCGCAAGACCGGCATCGACACGCTGACGCCGATCCACCGGCTCGACCGCGAGACGGCCGGCGTGATGCTGTTCTCGGTGAATCCGGCCACGCGCGCGGTGTGGCAATCGCTGTTTCGCTTTCGCCAGGTGACGAAGGTTTATGAAGCGATTGCGCCATATCGTGAAGACCTGACGCTGCCGGTCGACGTCTGCAGCCGGATCGAACGCGACGAGCAGTTCTTCCGTGTCCGGGAAGTAGACGGCGAGCCGAATGCGTTCAGCCGCATCGAGCTGATCGAGCGGCGCGGCGATCTTGCGCTGTACCGGCTGCTGCCGGTGACAGGGAAGATGCACCAGCTGCGCGTCCACATGAATTCCCTTGGCCTGCCGATACTGAACGACGGTTTCTATCCGGTGGCGCTTCCCTGCAAGGGTGATGATTTTTCATCGCCACTGAAGCTGCTGGCCCGATCGATCGCGTTCACCGATCCGGTCTCGGGCGAGCCGCGCGAGTTCGACAGCCTGCAATCACTATGACCCCGACAAATTCCGCTGCATCCGACGTCCGGCAATACATTCCTTCGACGGCAATCCTTGCCTTGTCCGTGGGCTCCTTTGGCAGCGGGATGTCGATGCGCATCGTCGATTCGATGCTGGTCCGGCTGGCCGATGACTTTGGCGTGACACTCGGTGTAGCCGCCATGGCGATCACGGTGTTCGGGGTTGCATACGGCCTGTCGCAATTGCTGTTCGGCCCGCTCGGCGACCGTTATGGCAAATACCTGGTCGTCGCATGGGGCTGCGTGGCCTGTGCATTCACGGCCTTGTTGTGCGCACTCGCACCGGACTTCTCGAGCCTGCTGCTCGCCCGTGTGCTGGCCGGAGCGACCTGTGCATCGATCATTCCGTTGTCCATGGCGTGGATAGGCGACGTGGTCGCTTATGAAGACAGGCAGGCGGTGCTGGCGCGCTTCCTGATCGGGCAGATCCTTGGTTTGTCTACCGGGCTCATGTTCGGCGGTATCAGCGCCGACTATCTGGACTGGCGTTTTCCTTTCTTCCTGATCTCCGCATCCTTCCTGATCACGGGAATCTGCCTGGTGAGGATGAACGGCCGGCTGCCCGCACATGCGAAGGCCGTGCACAAGGCGCAAGGGCATGCGCTGGCGCGCATGGTCGGCGAGTTTCGCAAGGTGATCGAAGTCCCGTGGGCGCGCAAGGTGCTGGGGACGGTGGTGACCGAAGGCGCGCTGGTGTATGGCGCGCTGGCTTTCGTGCCGACGCACCTGCACACGGTACACGGCAAGTCGCTGTCAACCGCGGGCGTGCTGGTGATGCTGTTCGGTCTGGGCGGCTTCCTGTTCGCGGTACGCTCGCGCTCGATGGTCCGGCAGCTGGGCGAGGTGGGGCTGGTGCGCTATGGCGCGCTGCTGATGGCCGCGTCTATGGTGGCGATCGGATACAGCCCGCTGTGGTGGACGGCGATTCCGGCGTGCTTCGTGTTCGGCCTGGGCTTCTACATGATGCACAACACGCTGCAGATCAACGCGACGCAGATGGCGCCCGAGCGGCGCGGGGCGGCAGTGGCTTCGTTCGCCTCCTGCTTCTTTCTCGGACAATCAGCCGGCGTGGCCGCCGGCGGCGCCTTGCTGGCGTCTGTCGGCACTTCCCATCTGCTCGCGGCCGCCGGTATTGGCGTGCTGCTGATCGGCGAACGATTCGCCCGCCTCAGGGCAGCCAAACAAGCTTGAACGCTCATCCAGATGCGCGCCGCGAAGCGGTGCGGTCGCCTGCAAGGCCCGCCCTACGTTGCCAGCGGCAAGATAGGGCGTCTTAGTCGCGGGCCGCAAAGTTGCGCAGCTCTGCGGCAAAGCTCGGCTGCATTTGCTCGACTTCACGCGCCATGAATTCCAGATTGCGCGAGGTTCCGGCGCGCTCCACACGATTCGATGCTGCGTTATTGCTGCGCAGCAGTGCGGCGAAGGGGTTCTGGAAGCTGAAGAACAGCGGCTTGAACGTCTCTGACGCGGCAACGAAGAAATTTTGCATGATGGCTCCTTCAAGATCAGGTTTGTTGCGGCGCAGTATACGTTTCACAGTGATATAAGAATAGTTTTATTTTCTTATGCCTAGTATAGTTTTATGATATATCTCCACTGTTGTCATAACGGATTGCCAAGCTGATGAGTTTCCTGACCCTTGACCTGAATTTGCTGCGCGTGTTCGACGCGGTGATGACCGAACAAAACCTCACGCGCGCCGCAAACCGGCTGGCGATGACGCAGCCGGCGGTATCGAATGCGGTGAAACGCCTGCGTGATGCGCTCGGCGACGAACTGCTGATTCGCACGGCCCATGGCGTCAAGCCGACTGCGCGGGCCGAATCGCTATGGCCGGCGGTGCGGCGTGCGCTGGCCGACCTGGAAGAAGCGGTTGCGCCGCGCAGCTTCGAACTGGCCAAGGCGAATGCGACATTCCGAATGGCCATGGCCGATGCGACGGCGGCGCTGTTGCTGCCGCCACTGGTGCGCCTGATCGAGAGCGAAGCACCCGGTATCGATATCCGCATGGTTCCGCTGACAACGCGTGAACCGCGCCCGATGCTGCTGCGCGGCGACATTGATATCGCCATCGGCTTCTTCCCGGGTGTCGTCGCGCAACTGCAGGGCTCCACCGAGACGCCGGTGCGGCATGAACGGCTGTATGCCGGCCATTACGTGTGCGTGATGCGCAAGAACCATCCGCTGGCCGACAAGGAGCTGACGCTGGATCGTTACTGCGATGCCAACCACCTGCTGGTCAGCTTCTCCGGACGAGCGCGCGGGCTGGTCGATGATTCGCTGGTCGCGATGAACCGCGAGCGCCGCATCCTGTTGACCGTCAATCAGTTCTTCACGGCAGGCCAGGTGGTGGCTGCATCGGATCTGTTGATGGTGATTCCGTATCACCTGATCGATGCGACGGGCATGTCGGACCAGCTGATCCAGAAGAGCCTGCCTTTTTCATTGCCCGAAGTTCACATCGACATGCTGTGGCATGAGCGTGATGCACGCAGCCCGGGGCATCGCTGGCTGCGCGAGCAGTTGCGCAACTCGAGCGCGCTGGCGAATCGATCGCTGGAAAAAAAATAAGACAAGCTTCTCCCTGAAAGCCGGCATTGCCGGCTTTTTTTACGGCTTTTGCAGGCAGAACTGTCAGTGCCATAGCCGAATTCCAGCGAAACAAGACCGGAGAACCGCGATCAGGACAGGGTCGCGCAGATGCGGGGATGGGTTTTCAAGACGGCTGTCCGAGTCCTGAACCGTCAGGGAAAGCAGGAAGGCGATTTACCCACAGCTAATTCACCGTTTATTCACAGCTTTACGCACAGCAGTTGAGGCTGCGTTTGCTTTTCCGGTTTTTCTTTATTTGTTCTTTAAGATTTGTATTTAAGATTGGTAGTAATAGATAAGCTGGACGAAAAACTGTGGACAACTGCAGTTTCCTGTTTTTTTTCAGGGACTTGCCGGATATATAAAGTCTGAATAGACAGGCTGGGAGCGAAGGATACTTTTGGGATAAAAAAAGCGCTGCGGAGATATCCGGTGCTTATCCACTTTTTCCGTTCCAGTTGTCCCAAGGCTTTTCCACAGCTGCGAAGTCCAGGAAGCCGGCTATTTGCTCCAGAGACTGCCCATCAATCGGAAGGCCGTGGCAATCTGGGGTTCGGCTTTGCGGCTGGCGAGGCAGATGAAAGACAGCTGGGTAGTGACGCTCACGCTGTCGGCAATGACCAGCCCGTGTGCCTGGGATTCACGCAGCGCGATGGAGTCGCGTACCAGTGACAACCCGATGCCGGACTTCACCAGATTCAGCATCGAGGCCTCCTGGTCAACCAGGGCCACCTTCAGCGGCTGTACATTCCGTGAGCCGAAGACAGCGGACAACAGCCGGTGATGCACCGACTCCGGTGGCGACCAGATCCAAGGCAGCTGCGCAAGGCTCTCCCAGCCCTTGCCCTTGACCCGCTTGCCCCAGCCCTGCGGTGCCAGCACGTGATAGGTAAACGAACACAGCTCGATCGCATGCAACTGCGCTTGCACCGGCCCGAGGTAGTAGCCGACATCCAACTGCTCATCGCGGATTTGCCGTTGTACCCAGCCGGACATGCCGTGCTTGAGTTCGGTCGAGATTTGCGGATAGCCCTCGACCAGCATCTTCAGGAAAGCGCCGAGACGGGTGAACTCGGGGTCCAGTATGGTGCCGATGGCCAGCTTGCCCGACAGCGTCGAATGCAGGGACTGCGCAGCCTGCAGCAATTCCAGGCTGCCTGCGATCACCTTCTCGGCCAGCGGCAGCAGCTTGGCGCCATCGGCGGTCAGTGTCAGGCCTGCGGATGTGCGCGAGAACAATTGCAGGTCAAGGCTTTGCTGCAGTGATTTCAGCTGCAGGCTGACCGCCGGCTGCGTCAGGTGCAGGCGCTCGGCCGCGCGGGTCAGGTTGCCTTCGCGGGCGACAGTCATGAAGGCACGCAGTTGGGTCAGGTCCATCGATGATCATAAGGATTGCTTAAGATGGATTTGATGATAACTCATTGGATTCAAGGAACTCCGTGTAATAAGCTGGCGAAACACGTATTTAATACAAAGGAATTCTTATGAAGCCGTCCGAAGCCCTGATCCCGCATTTCATCAATGGCCAGCAGGTGGCGCCGGCCAGTGGCCGCACCCAGCCGGTATTCAACCCCGCGACCGGATCGCCCGTAGCGCAGCTTGGGCTGGCGAGTGTCGAGGAGGTGAATGCCGCGGTGGCTGCCGCGTCGGCGGCTGCACCTGCATGGGCAGAGACGGCACCGCTGAAGCGTGCCCGAGTACTGTCGAAGTTCAAGGAGCTGATCGAGAAGCATCATGACGATCTGGCTGCGTTGATTACGCGCGAACATGGCAAGGTGTTCAGCGACGCCAAGGGCGAGGTGGTGCGGGGGCTGGAGATCGTCGAGTTTGCATGCGGCATTCCGCAACTGCTGAAAACCCAGTTCACCGACAACATTGGCGGCGGCATCGACAACTGGCAGTTGCGCCAGCCGCTCGGCGTGACGGCCGGCATCACGCCTTTCAACTTCCCGGTGATGGTGCCTTTGTGGATGGCGCCGGTGGCCATCGGTTGTGGCAATACCTTTGTGCTGAAGCCTTCCGAACGCGACCCGTCGCCGTCGCTGATGCTGGCCGATCTGTTCCGGCAGGCCGGCCTGCCGGATGGCGTGTTCAACGTCGTTCAGGGTGACAAGCTGGCCGTCGATACCTTGCTGCAGCATCCGGAGGTGAAGGCGGTCTCCTTTGTCGGCTCGACCCCGATTGCCGAATACATCTACACCGAAGGTGCGAAGCGCAAGGGACCTTATCCGCTGCGCGTGCAGGCGCTCGGCGGCGCGAAGAACCATCTGGTCGTCATGCCGGACGCGAATCTCGAGCGGGCGGTCGACGCCTTGATCGGCGCCGCCTACGGCTCGGCCGGCGAACGCTGCATGGCGATTTCGGTGGCGGTGGCCGTGGGCAGCGTCGCCGACAAGCTGGTCGACATGCTGGTGCCGCGCGTGAAGGCATTGAAGATCAGGAACGGCATGGACGCCGACGCTGAAATGGGGCCCGTGGTCACGGCCGCGCACAAGGAAAAGATCGAGGCCTATATCACCCAGGGCGAGCAGGCCGGTGCGCAACTGCTCGTTGACGGCCGCGGCTATCAGGTGCCGGGACACGAGCAGGGCTTCTATGTCGGCGGCACGCTGTTCGACAAGGTCACGCCCGAGATGACCATCTATCGCGAAGAAATTTTCGGTCCCGTGCTCTGTGTCGTGCGTGTGCCCGACATGGCCGCAGCGATCGAACTGATCAATGCGCATGAGTTCGGCAATGGCGTGTCGCTGTTCACCTCCGACGGCAATACCGCCCGCGAATTCTCGCGCCGCATCGAAGTCGGCATGGTGGGCGTGAACGTGCCGATTCCCGTGCCGATGGCCTGGCATTCGTTTGGCGGCTGGAAGCGCTCGCTGTTCGGCGATGCGCATATCTATGGCGAGGAGGGCGTGCGCTTCTACACGCGCTACAAGTCGATCATGCAGCGCTGGCCCGAGTCGATCGGCAAGGGTGCTGAATTCACCATGCCGGTTGCGAAGTAAGCCATCGATGGGGGCCGTGATGCAGACGCGAGAGACTGCCGGAACTTACGACTACGTGATCATCGGTGCGGGCAGCGCCGGTTGCGTGCTGGCCAATCGGCTGACGCAGGACAAGGATGTGCAGGTATTGCTGATCGAGGCCGGGGGCAAGGACGACTATCTGTGGATTCACATCCCGGTCGGCTACCTGTACTGCATTGACAATCCGCGCACCGACTGGCGCTACCGGACCGAGGCCGATGCCGGCCTGAACGGCCGCAGCCTGATCTACCCGCGCGGCAAGGTGCTGGGCGGCTGCTCGTCGATCAACGGCATGATCTACATGCGCGGGCAGGTCGGTGATTACGATCGCTGGGCCGACGCCACCGGTGACGACCGCTGGCGCTGGGAGCAGGTACTGCCCTTGTTCCTGCGCACCGAAGACCACCATGGCGGCGGCGACGCTTTCCACGGTGCCGGTGGCGAGTGGCGCGTTGAGAAGCAGCGCCTGAGCTGGGAAATCCTCGATGCCTTCCGTGAGGCGGCTCGGCAGACAGGCATACCGAATACCGATGATTTCAACCGGGGCGACAACGAAGGCTGCGGCTATTTCGAAGTGAACCAGAAGGCCGGCATTCGCTGGAATACGGCGAAGGCCTTTCTGCGCCCGGCGGTACAGCGTGGCAATCTGACGATCATGACAGGCTGCCATGTCGAGAAGCTCGTGCTGGAGCAGGGAGCGCAGGGCGTGAAGTGCACCGGCGTGGAATTTACCGGTGGCGGACGTGCATGGACGGCCCATGCGACACGCGAGACCCTGCTGTCAGGCGGTGCGATCGGGTCGCCGCAGATCCTGCAACTGTCGGGCATCGGGCCGGCTGCATTGCTGCAGCGGCACGGCATCAAGCCGGTGGTTGACCTGCCGGGCGTCGGCGAAAATCTGCAGGATCACCTGCAGATTCGCATGGTGTTCAAGGTGCAGGACGTAAAGACGCTCAACGTGCTCGCGAACAGCTGGCATGGCAAGTTGCGCATTGGCGCGGAATACCTGTTGAACCGCAGCGGCCCGATGTCGATGGCACCGTCGCAGCTCGGACTGTTCACGCGCTCCGACCCGGCACAAGCCAGCGCGAACATTCAATATCATGTGCAGCCGCTGTCGCTGGATAGATTCGGCGAGCCGCTGCATCGTTTTCCAGCGTTCACGGCCAGCGTCTGCAATCTGCGGCCGAGTTCGCGCGGGCATGTGCGCATAGCCTCCGGCGATGCCTACGTCGCGCCGAAGATCACGCCGAATTACCTGTCGACCGACGAGGACCGCAAAGTTGCGGCGGACTCGTTGCGGCTGACCCGCCGGATCGCGGCAGCGCCCGCGTTGCGCCGATATGCACCCGAAGAATACAAGCCCGGGCCGCAATTTCAGAGCGATGCGGATCTCGCGCGCGCGTCCGGTGATATCGGCACCACGATCTTCCATCCGGTGGGCACCTGCAAGATGGGCCGTCCCGGCGATGCGATGGCGGTGGTTGACAGCGAACTCCGCGTGATCGGCGTCCAGGGTTTGCGCGTGGTTGATGGTTCAGTCATGCCCTACATCACTTCGGGAAACTGCAATTCGCCGATTATCATGATCGCCGATCGCGCCGCCGACCTGATTCGCGCCCAGCGCTCGGGTGGCGTCGAGTTGCCGACGAGGGCAAGCGCATTCGCCTGAATTTGTTGATATTCAACGTGTTTAGTGTGAGTAAACGCTAACACTCGGCGTCGTACACGGTCGGCGGTACCGACGCCGGCTGCGTTCCAGCGAGTGATGGACGCGCAAACGCCGAGGGAAGTGCCGCAGGCAGCGCTGGCCGAGTCGCCGGTAATTCACCGGTAAAAAGCTGGCGCTCACACGACCCGATCCACTCCTCATCCTCTGTCCTCGATGGATGCTGTCCCCGAGCTTTATGTCCTACTCGCCTTGGCCGCTTTGCTGGCTGGTTTGGTGGATGCCGTCGTCGGCGGGGGTGGCTTGATCCTGGTGCCGGCACTGTTTTCCGTGTTTCCGCAAGCGACGCCGGCCAGCCTGTTCGGAACCAACAAGCTGGCCGGCATCTGCGGTACGGCGATGGCTGCCCGAACTTACTGGCAGCGCTTCGCGGTGGACTGGCGACTGGTCGCGCCAGCCTCGATGGCTGCACTGGTGTTCGCGTTCGCAGGTGCCTGGGCTGTGACCGTGTTTCCGCCCACGCTCCTGAGAAAGCTGCTCCCTTTCATCCTGCTGCTCGTGGCGCTGTACGTCTTGCGCCGCAAGGATTTCGGAGTGGCGCATGCACCGCTTGCTGACGGACCGCGCAAGCTCGGTCTGGCACTCGGAGTCGGCGCCGTGATCGGAGCTTACGATGGATTCTTTGGCCCCGGCACCGGAAGCTTTCTGGTCTTCCTGTTTGTCCGGGGCTTCGGGCTGGACTTTCTGCGGGCGTCGGCTGCGGCAAAGATCGTCAATGTCGTATGCAACTTCGCGGCACTTGCCTGGTTCATTCCTGCGGGACAGCCGATGTGGGCTTTGGGATTGTTGATGGCTTGCTGCAATATTGCCGGTTCGATGTTGGGCGTGCGCTTGGCGGTGACGCACGGAGCAGGCTTCGTCCGCAAACTGTTCCTTCTGGTCGTGGGTGCACTGATCCTGAAAACCACTTGGGATGCTTTCGGCGGGATGACATAAGCCGCTGTATCTGGTTTCACGTGAAACATTCGGCAGGCAGGGCAGGGTAGGGTGTTTCACGTGAAACCTTCTCGGGTATTTCCACCGAATGGCTCCTTGATGGGATGCGGCACCGGGAATGCCCGTATAATCCAGCCTCTGCCTGTCTTGTCTAGCCTCATCCCCCATGGATTTTCCCGCTGAATTTGATGTGATTGTCGTCGGTGGCGGCCATGCCGGCACGGAAGCCGCGCTGGCGGCTGCCCGTATGGGGCAGAAAACCCTACTGCTGACTCACAATATCGAAACCCTCGGGCAGATGTCGTGCAATCCGTCGATCGGCGGCATTGGCAAGGGACATCTGGTGAAAGAGGTCGACGCGTTGGGCGGCGCGATGGCCATTGCCACCGACGAGGGCGGCATACAGTTTCGCATTTTGAATTCATCGAAAGGTCCCGCTGTGCGAGCGACGCGCGCACAGGCGGACCGGATTCTGTACAAGGCCGCAATTCGCCATCGGCTGGAGAACCAGCCCAACCTCTGGCTGTTCCAGCAAGCGGTGGATGACCTGATGGTCGAGGGTGATCGCGTGATTGGCGCGGTGACCCAGGTCGGCATACGTTTCCGCTCGCGGGCGGTGGTGCTGACTGCAGGCACTTTCCTCGACGGTAAGATTCACGTTGGCTTGAACAACTATTCCGGCGGGCGGGCAGGGGATCCGCCGGCCGCGTCCTTGTCGGCGCGGCTGAAGGAGTTGAAGCTGCCGCAAGGCCGCCTGAAGACGGGCACGCCGCCGCGCATAGACGGACGATCCATCGATTTTTCGGTGATGACGGAACAGCCGGGCGATCTCGATCCGGTGCCCGTGTTCTCGATCATGGGGACAGCCGCGATGCACCCGAGGCAGCTGCCATGCTGGATCACCCATACCAATGCGAAGACGCACGACATCATCCGTGCCGCGCTGGATCGCAGCCCGATGTTCACCGGCGTGATCGAGGGAGTGGGGCCGCGCTACTGCCCATCGATCGAGGACAAGATCCACCGTTTCGCCGACAAGGAATCGCACCAGATCTATCTGGAGCCCGAGGGCCTGACGACGAACGAGTTCTATCCGAACGGCATTTCGACCAGCCTGCCATTCGATGCGCAGCTCGCGCTGGTGCGCTCGATGCGCGGGCTGGAAAACGCGCACATCCTGCGTCCCGGCTATGCGATCGAATACGACTATTTCGATCCGCGCGGACTGAAAGCTTCGCTCGAAACCAAGTCGATCAACGGGCTGTTCTTCGCCGGCCAGATCAACGGCACCACCGGCTATGAAGAAGCGGCGGCCCAAGGCCTGCTGGCCGGATTGAATGCGGCGCTGCAGACGCAGGGTCGCGAGCCGTGGACGCCACGCCGCGACGAAGCCTACCTCGGCGTGCTGGTCGACGACCTCGTCACACAGGGCGTGCAGGAGCCTTACCGGATGTTCACCAGCCGCGCCGAATACCGGCTCAGCCTGCGCGAAGACAATGCCGACCTGCGACTGACCGACATCGGCCGCAAGCTGGGCTGTGTCGGTGACGCGCAATGGGCGGTGTTCGAGCAACGCCGCGAATCCATCGCGCGCGAACTCGAGCGGCTCAAGTCGACCTGGGTCAACCCCAAGCTGATTGATCAGTCCGAAGCTGAGCGTGTGTTGGGTAAAGGAATAGAGCGTGAGTATGCACTCACTGATCTGCTTCGCCGCCCAAATGTGAGCTATCAGTCGCTGATGACCCTGCAGGCGACTGATGGTCGCCGCTTTGACGATCCCGATCTCGATCCGGCGGTGGCCGAGCAGGTCGAGATCCAGGTGAAATACGCCGGCTACATCGACCGCCAGGCGAAAGAGGTCGAGCGGCACGAATACTACGAGAACCTGAAGCTGCCGGCCGAACTCGACTACATGGCCGTCGCCGCGCTGTCGATCGAGGTTCGGCAGAAGCTGAACAAGCATCGCCCGGAAACGCTGGGTCAGGCGTCGCGCATTGCGGGCGTCACGCCGGCCGCGATTTCGCTGCTGCTGGTCCACCTGAAAAAGGGCGGCTTCAAACAATTCGCGTCGGTCAACGACGGCACGGACGCTGCCTGAATGATCATCGACAAGGAAGCGATGCGCAGCCGCCTGCGCGACGGCGCCCGCGCGCTGCAGCTCGACCTGCCGGATGCGCAGCTCGACAAGCTGCTCGACTATCTCGCGCTGCTGCAGAAGTGGAATGCGGTCTACAACCTGACTGCGGTGCGCGATCCCGCCCAGATGCTGACGCAGCACCTGCTCGACTGCATGGCGGCGCTGCCGGCGTTTGCCGGTGCGCGCCGTGTCCTCGATGTCGGCTCCGGCGGCGGCCTGCCCGGCCTCGTCATCGCGATCTGGGCGCAGCACGCCGAGCCCGGCATGCGCGTCGAGATGATCGACACCGTGCACAAAAAAACGGCATTTCTCACGCAGGCCAAATCCGAACTCGGCCTAGATAATGCGAAAATTCATACCGGTCGGGTCGAGCAGTTCGACAGCCCCGAGACCTTCGACGTGATCACCTCGCGCGCCTTCGCCGAGCTGTCCGACTTCATCAACTGGTCGGGGCACCTGCTGTCGCAAGGCGGACGCATGATCGCGTTGAAAGGGCAGGCGCGCCAGACCGAAAAAGAAAGCCTTCCCGCCGGATGGAAAATCGTGAAGATGCAGGCACTGACCGTTCCCGGACTGGATGCGGAGCGGCACCTGGTACACATCGAGCGCGCCGACAATCACTAACAACACCAACGACATGGCCAAGATATTCTGCATCGCCAACCAGAAGGGCGGCGTCGGCAAGACCACCACGGCAGTGAACCTCGCGGCAGGGCTGGCGAAGCTGGGCCAGCGCATCCTGCTGGTCGATCTTGATCCGCAGGGGAACGCGACCATGGGCGCGGGCATCAACAAGGCCACGCTCGCCAGCTCGGTGTACCAAGTACTGCTCGGCATGGGCGACGTGGCCACGGCGCGGCTGCGCTCGGAGTCCGGTCGCTTCGACGTGCTGCCGGCCAACCGGGAGCTGGCCGGCGCCGAGGTCGAGATGGTCGAGCTCGAGCAGCGCGAGAGCCGACTGAAGCAGGCGCTGGCCGCGGTCAGCGATGAATACGATGTCGTACTGGTCGATTGTCCGCCGGCGCTGTCGATGCTGACGCTGAATGGCCTGTGCGCCGCGCATGGCGTCGTCATCCCGATGCAGTGCGAATACTATGCGCTCGAAGGCCTGTCCGACCTCGTCAACACGATCAAGATCGTGCACGCGAAGATGAACCCCGAGCTGAAGGTGATCGGCTTGCTGCGCGTGATGTTCGACCCGCGCATGATGCTGTCGCAGCAGGTGTCGTCGCAGCTGGAGACGCATTTCGGCGACAAGGTGTTCAAGACCGTCATACCGCGCAACGTGCGGCTGGCCGAAGCGCCGTCGTACGGCATCCCCGGCGTGATCTTCGATCCCGCATCCAAGGGCGCACAGGCCTATCTCGCGTTCGGCAAGGAACTGGTCGACCGCATCGCGGCGCTCTGAGCCTGCTCACTTATCCAGCTTACGAAAGCACACCCGACATGGTAACGAAGAAACCGAAGGGGCTCGGCCGCGGCCTCGAAGCCCTGCTCGGCGGCTCGCCCGACCTGACGCCGGAAGCCACTGCCGTCACGAATGCCACCGCCACCATGCCCGTCACCTCGCTGCAGGCCGGCAAATACCAGCCGCGCACGCGCATGGACGAAGGCGCACTCAACGAGCTGGCCGATTCGATCCGCGCGCAGGGCCTGCTGCAGGCGATCCTGGTGCGCCCGATCACGACCGGCAAGAATGGCGTGAGCCACGAGATCATCGCCGGCGAGCGCCGTTTCCGCGCGGCCCAGATCGCCGGCCTGACCGAAGTGCCCGTACTGGTTCGCGAAGTCGATGACCAGGGCGCGGCAGCGATGGCGCTGATCGAGAACATGCAGCGCGAGGATCTGAACCCGCTCGAAGAAGCGCAGGGCATTCAACGCCTGATCGATGAATTCCATTTCACCCATGAGCAAGCGGCGCAATCGGTGGGGCGCTCGCGCAGCGCCGTCTCGAACCTGCTGCGCCTGCTGAACCTTGCCAGGCCGGTGCAATCGATGCTGATGGCAGGCGACATCGACATGGGTCACGCGCGCGCGCTGCTGGCCGTCGATGCGGCCACGCAGATCGCGCTGGCCCATGAGGTGGTGGCCAAACGCATGTCGGTACGCGATGCCGAGAAGCTGGTGGTGCGCCATACTACCGGGCAGATGCCCGGCAAGCCCGGTGCCGGCGCAAAGGAAAAATCACGCGACATCACGCGGCTCGAGGAAGAATTGTCCGATGCGCTGGCGACCGCCGTAACCATCAAAGTGGGCGCCCGCAATCGCGGAGAACTGGTGATTGCCTTTGCCGACCTCGACCAGCTTGATGGCGTGATCTCCCGCCTGAAGTCGCCGGAACGCTGACTCGCTGCAAAACTTATGTTTATGCAAACGAAAAAACCTGCCGTTCGAGTGAGCAAACATTTGACGCAGGCAATGACCGGCCAATATAATCACGCGGCCTCAAGAAACGTGAATCACTCCATCGCGCGCGAATCGCAATACCTTCGCAGCGCGCCTGAGTCATCGGGCATGAATGCTCCGAATCCATGCTGCGACTGATACTGATCCAGCTGGCGGCAACGCTGGCGACCGCGACGTTGGCGGGTACGATCGCCGGTGTGCATGCATTTGGCTCGGCGCTGCTCGGGGGTTTGTGTTGTGTGGTGCCCAACGGCCTGTTCGCATTGCGCCTCTACATCGGCGCGCTCAGGCCCGGAACGCTGAACCCGATGACTTTTTTCTTCGGGGAGTTCATCAAGATTGCAATGACGGCCGCGCTGCTTGCGTTGGTCGTCTGGTGGTATCGGGACCTGAACTGGCTGGCGCTGATCGCCGCCTTCATCGTCGCGTTGAAAAGTTACATCATCTTACTGTTTAGGCACTGACATGGCATCTGAAATGGCAGCAGAGGGCGCAAACCACGCGCCAACCGCCTCCGAATACATCGTCCACCACCTCGGACACCTGCAGACATCGCACCAGCACAGCATCATCGATTTTTCGGTGATCAACGTGGATACGGTGTTCTGGTCGGTGCTGATAGGCGTGCTCGGAAGCTTCTTCATGTACCGCGCCGCGCGCAAGGCCACCTCCGGCGTGCCGGGCCGCTTCCAGGCGCTGGTCGAGATGGTCGTCGAGATGGTCGAAGACCAATCGAAGAACATCGTGCATGGCAACCGCGCATTCATCGCGCCGCTCGCGCTGACCGTGTTCGTCTGGGTGATCCTGATGAACTCGATGGACTTCCTGCCGGTCGATCTCTTCGCCGGCATCTTCCGCCTGTTCGGCGTGGAGCCGCACTTCCGCGTGGTGCCGACCGCCGACCTCAACGGCACCCTCGGCATGGCCGTCGGCGTGCTGGCGCTCATGTTGTACTACAACGTGAAGATCAAGGGCCTTGGCGGCTTCATCCATGAATTGTTCTGCGCGCCGTTCGGCTCGCATCCCGCGCTGTGGATCGCCAACCTGGGCCTGAACATCATCGAGTTCGTCGCGAAGACTGTGTCGCTCGGCATGCGACTGTTCGGCAACATGTATGCGGGCGAACTGGTGTTCCTGCTGATCGCGCTGCTCGGTTCGACCGCGACCTGGTGGGGCTTCGGCATGCATGTGGTCGCCGGTTCGATCTGGGCCATCTTCCACATCCTGATCGTGCTGTTGCAGGCCTTCATCTTCATGATGCTGACGCTGGTGTACATCGGCCAGGCGCATGAGGGCCACTAATAAGAAGTTTTGCAGTATTCGGTTTGTTTTTTGATTCTTTGACTTTTGACTATCTAAGGAGTTTTCATGACTAACGTCGCTCTCGTTGCACTGGCTTGCGGTCTGATCATCGGTCTGGGTGCTATCGGCGCATGTATCGGTATCGGCATCATGGGTGGCAAGTTCATCGAAGCTTCGGCACGCCAGCCGGAACTGATGAACAGCCTGCAGACCAAGATGTTCCTGCTCGCCGGCCTGATCGACGCAGCATTCCTGATCGGTGTTGGTATCGCGATGATGTTTGCATTCGCAAACCCGTTCGCCGGCTAATTCCTGAATTCTCATCGTGCCGGGGCCTCGCCCCGGCGTCTGTCAATTTGAGAAGGAAATAACCGTGAACCTGAACGCAACATTGTTTGCGCAGTTCGTCGTCTTCTTCATCCTCGCGATGTTCACGATGAAATTCGTGTGGCCGCCGCTGATGAAGGCACTCGACGAGCGTGCGAAGAAAATCTCGGAAGGCCTCGCTGCCGCCGACCGCGGCAAGGCCGAGATGGCCGCAGCCGAGAAGCGCGTGCAGGCAGAACTCGCCACCGCGCGTGACGAGAGCACCAAGCGCATCGCCGACGCAGAGAAGCGCGCGCAGGGCATCGTCGAAGACGCGAAGAAGCAGGCTGCCGACGAGGCCGCCCGCATCGTCGCCGCCGCGCGTGCGGACGCCGAGGCGCAAGCCGGCAAGGTGCGCGATGCGCTGCGCGCCGAAGTCGCGACCCTCGCAGTCAAGGGCGCAGAGCAGATCCTGAAGAAGGAAATCAACGCCGCTGCACACGCAGACCTGTTGAACCAACTCAAGGCTGAACTGTAACCATGGCTGAACTCGCAACCATCGCACGTCCCTACGCCGAAGCGCTGTTCCGCGTGGCCCAGGGCGGCAACCTGCAGGCATGGTCGGAAACCGTGGCCGAAATGGCTGCGGTCGCCGCGCTTCCCGAGGTGAAGGAATTCGCGGCCAACCCGCGCCTCACCAATGCCCAGACCGCCGAAACCTTCCTGTCGGTGCTGAAGTCTTCCGTCAGCGCCGAGGCGAAGAACCTGGTCGCGGCGCTCGTCGAGAACGGCCGCCTCGTGCTGCTGCCCGAGATCGCCGAACAGTTCGCGCAGCTGGTGAACCAGCAGCAGGGCAGCGCCGACGCCGAGATCTGCAGTGCGTTCCCGATGGAAGGCGCGCAGGTCGCCGATCTCGTCGTCGCACTCGAAAAGAAATTCGGACGCAAGCTGAACCCCAGCGTGACCGTGGATCCTTCGCTGATCGGCGGCGTGCGTGTGGTGGTGGGCGACGAAGTGCTCGACACTTCGGTGCGCGCGAAGCTGCAGCAGATGCAGACCGCGCTGGCGTCGTAAGGGACGGCTACAAATTTAGAGATATTGCGGGCAGCCGAGCATAGCCGACGCGACCCCACCAATCAGGAGCTAACATGCAACTCAACCCGTCTGAAATCAGCGAGCTGATCAAGAGCCGGATCCAGGGTATCGGCGCCAGCGCCGAGATCCGCAACCAGGGTACCGTGATCTCCGTGACCGACGGCATCTGCCGCATCCACGGCCTGTCCGACGCGATGCAGGGTGAAATGCTGGAATTCCCCGGCAACACCTTCGGCCTCGCGCTGAACCTCGAGCGCGACTCGGTCGGCGCCGTTATCCTCGGCGAATACGAGCACATTTCCGAAGGCGACACGGTCAAGTGCACCGGCCGCATCCTCGAAGTGCCGATCGGCCCCGAACTGCGCGGCCGCGTCGTCAATGCACTCGGCCAGCCGGTGGACGGCAAGGGCCCGATCGACGCCAAGCTGACTGCCCCGATCGAGAAGATCGCCCCGGGCGTCATCGCGCGTCAATCCGTTTCGCAGCCGCTGCAGACCGGCCTGAAGTCGATCGACTCGATGGTGCCGATCGGCCGCGGCCAGCGCGAGCTGATCATTGGTGACCGCCAGACCGGCAAGACCGCCGTTGCACTGGACACCATCATCAACCAGAAGGGCCAGGGCGTCACCTGTATCTACGTCGCGATCGGCCAGAAGGCGTCGTCGGTGAAGAACGTCGTGCGCGCGCTCGAGCAGCACGGCGCGATGGACTACACCATCGTCGTCGCTGCAACGGCCGCCGAATCGGCAGCCATGCAGTACGTTGCTGCCTACTCCGGCTGCGCGATGGGCGAATACTTCCGCGACCGCGGTGAAGATGCGCTGATCATTTATGACGATCTGTCGAAGCAGGCCGTCGCATATCGCCAGGTGTCGCTGCTGCTGCGCCGCCCGCCGGGCCGCGAGGCGTTCCCTGGCGACGTGTTCTATCTCCACTCGCGTCTGCTCGAGCGTGCCGCACGCGTGAACCCCGACTACGTCGAGAAGTTCACCAACGGCGCCGTCAAGGGCCAAACCGGTTCGCTGACGGCCCTGCCGATCATTGAAACCCAGGCAGGTGACGTTTCCGCGTTCGTTCCGACCAACGTGATCTCGATCACCGACGGCCAGATCTTCCTCGAGACCTCGCTGTTCAACGCCGGTATCCGTCCCGCGATCAACGCCGGTATCTCGGTGTCGCGCGTCGGTGGTTCGGCCCAGACCAAGGTCATCAAGAAGCTCTCCGGCTCGATCCGTATTTCGCTCGCTCAGTACCGTGAGCTCGCGGCCTTCGCCCAGTTCGCCTCTGACCTCGACGAAGCCACCCGCAAGCAGCTTGAGCGCGGCCAACGCGTGACCGAGCTGATGAAGCAGAAGCAATACAGCCCGCTGTCGGTCGCCCACATGGCTGCCTCCATCTATGCCGTTAACGAAGGCTATATGGATGACGTTGCGGTGACGGACATCCTGCGCTTCGAAGCAGGCATGCATCAGTACCTGAACAGCAACGCCGGTGACTTGATCGCCAAGATCAACGAGAAGGGCGACTGGAACAACGATCTCGAAGCTGGCCTCAAGGCTGGGATCGCTGCATTCAAGAAGAGTTTTGCGTAAGGCGATAGGCGTGAGGGGTGAGGCGTAAAGCCTCCCCCACGCCATCCGAATATCCATGACCAACCACCACGGCGAAATGAGCGACGGCGGAATTACAGGCGGCGACGCCTCACGCCTCACCCCTTACGCCTCACGGAACTAGACCAGTGCCCGGCGCCAAAGAAATACGCACCAAGATCAAAAGCGTGAAGTCCACGCAAAA
>CAZTIF010000057.1:19569-20860 GCA_964613635.1 uncultured Bifidobacterium sp.
TGCCCGGCGCCAAAGAAATACGCACCAAGATCAAAAGCGTGAAGTCCACGCAAAAGATCACGCGTGCGATGGAAAAAGTTGCAACCTCCAAGATGCGCCGTGCCCAGGCTCGCATGACGCAGGCTCGCCCCTACGCCGAGAAAATCCGTCGCGTCATCGGCCACTTGGCACTTGCCAACCCAGAGTTCCGCCACCCGTTTATGGTGGAGCGCCCAGCCAACCGAGTGCTGATGATTGTTGTCTCTAGCGACCGTGGCTTGGCTGGTGGTCTCAACGTCAACATGTTCCGCGCCATTGCCCGTGCCACCAAAGAGTGGAAGGACAGCGGTGCGGAAGTTAGCTACATCGCAGTCGGCAGCAAGGCAGTTGGCTTCTTCAAGCGCTTCGGCGGCACCGTCCACGCAGAAGTCAGCAAGTTGGGCGATGCGCCCAAGCTCGATACCCTGCTCGGCACCATCAAGGTCGCCTTGGACGCTTACAAAGACGGCAAGGTGGATCGCGTCATTCTCGCGTCCACCAGCTTCATCAACACGATGACGCAGAAGCCGACTCTGAACCAGTTGCTGCCCTTGCAGGCGGTGAAGAGCGAAGGCTTGCTCGCTAATTGGGACTACCTCTACGAGCCTAGCTCCGAGGAACTGCTCGACTTCGTTTTGACCCGCTATGTCGAGAGCCAGGTGTACCAAGGCGTCATCGAAAACGCGGCCAGCGAGCAAAGCGCGCGCATGGTGGCGATGAAGTCAGCGACCGACAACGCCGGCAAAATCATCAACAAGTTGCAGCTTGCCTATAACAAGGCGCGTCAGGCAGCGATCACCAAAGAACTCTCTGAAATCGTCGGCGGCGCGGCTGCTGTTTAACGGCTTCACTACTCCCTTTTCTCAGTAAATTGCATCAAGGAAATACGATGAGCACCGGCAAAATCGTCCAGGTTATCGGCCCCGTGGTTGACGTGGAATTCCCCCGTGACGGTATTCCCGGCATCTACGAAGCCCTCACGGTGGATGGCGTTGATTTGACGCTGGAAGTCCAGCAGCAGATCGGCGACGGCGTTGTCCGCGCGATTGCGATGGGTGCTTCCGAAGGTTTGAGCCGTGGGCTCAGCGTCACCGCCACCGGTGCTGCGATCTCCGTGCCGGTCGGCACCGCCACGCTCGGCCGCATCATGGACGTGCTCGGCAACCCGATCGACGAAGCGGGCCCCGTCACCAGCGAACATCGCTGGGGCATCCACCGCAAGGCTCCCGGTTACGAAGACCAATCCGGTTCTACCGAATTGCTCGTGACCGTA
>CAZTIF010000058.1:0-5173 GCA_964613635.1 uncultured Bifidobacterium sp.
TCGTGATCTTCCCGGGCGGCGTCCATCCGACGCACATCATGGAAGGCCGCTGGGGCGCGAAGGCCACGCGCAAGCCGCCGCTGCAGCACTTTTTCGAAGCCCTCTCGCCCGGTTTCAAGGGCAAGCGCTTCAGCCACCTGCGCCACTACCTGCAGGCGCCGGCCTGGGTGAGCCGGCACTGGCGCGAGTGATCGCGGTCGCCGCGCCGGTCAGCGCGGCAGCCGTCCCATCAGGTAGAACTCCTGGTTCGGCCGCATCGAGATCGCATTCGCGATGCGGTTCGACATACCGAAAAACGCGGTGATGGCCGCGATGTCCCAGATGTCCTCGTCGTCGAAGCCGTGCGCGCGCAGCGCCTCGTAATCCGCATCGCCGACCGCCGCCGAATCCAGGCAAACCTTGATCGCAAAATCCAGCATCGCCCGCTGACGCGGCGTGATGTCGGCCTTGCGGTGATTGACCGCCACCTGGTCGGCCACCAGCGGATTCTTCGCATAGATGCGCAGCAGTGCGCCATGCGCGACCACGCAATACAGGCAACCGTTCTTCGCGCTGGTCGCGGTGACAATCATCTCGCGGTCGGCCTTGCTCAGGCTGCCGCCCTCCTTCAGCATCAGCGCGTCATGGTAGGCAAAGAACGCGCGGAACTCGTCCGGACGATGCGCCAGCCCGAGGAACACGTTGGGCACGAAGCCGGCCTTCTCCTGTACCGCGAGGATCTTCTCGCGGATGTCGTCGGGCAGGTCCTTCAGTTCGGGCACGGGAAAACGCGATACAGGCATGGCAGTCGACATCAATGCTCCTTGGCGAATTGCAGATGGTAGAGGTGCGCATACACGCCATTGGCCTGCAGCAGCTGCACATGGCTGCCGACCTCGACGATGCGGCCGTGCTCGAGCACGACGATGCGGTCGGCATGCTCGATGGTGGACAGGCGATGCGCAATCACCAGCGTCGTGCGGCCCTGCATCAGGCCGTCGAGCGCCTGCTGCACCGCGCGTTCGGATTCGGTGTCGAGCGCCGACGTGGCCTCATCGAGGATCAGGATGGGCGCATCCTTGTAGATCGCGCGCGCGATCGCGAGGCGCTGACGCTGCCCGCCCGAGAGGCGCATGCCGTTGTCGCCGATCTCGGTGTCGTAGCCGGCCGGCAGCGCCGCGATCACGTCGGCAAGATGCGCCGCCTTCGCGGCAGCCTCGATGCGCGCGCGGTCGGGCTGCGCGTCGCCGTAGGCGATGTTGGCGGCGATGGTGTCATCGAACAGCACCACGTTCTGGCTGACCATCGCCATCTGCGCGCGCAGGCTGTCGAGCGCGATCTCGTCGATCGGCGTGCCGTCGAGCAGGATGCTGCCGGACGTCGGCGCGTAGAAGGCCGGCACCAGGTTCACCAGCGTCGACTTGCCGCCGCCGGACATGCCGACCAGCGCGACCGTCTCGCCGGGCGCGACCTGCAGGTTCAGATTGGCCAGCGCCGCCTCGGGCGCGCCCGGATAGCAAAAGCCGACATCGCGGAATTCGAGCCGGCCCTGCGCGCGATTGGCCAGCGTCTTGCCACCGGCCCGCTCGGACTGCGCATCGATCAGCGCGAACACGCGCTCGGCCGCGGCGACGCCGCGCTGCAGCGGGCCGTTCACACCGGCGAGGTGCTTCAGCGGCGTCAGCGTCATCAGCATCGCGGTGATGAACGATGCAAAACCGCCGACGGTCATCTGGCCGTCGCCGGCCTGCGCCAGCGCGATCATGATGATCACCGAAACGGAGAAGGAATTGATGAACTGCGTGATCGGCTCGGTGGTCGCGGCGGTGCTGGCCTGCCTCAGCGTAAAGCCGCGCAACCGCTCGGCGCGCTTCTCGAAGCGCTTGTTCTCGTACGCATGGCCGCCGAAGATCTTGATCACATGGCGCGCGCGCGTGGCTTCCTCGATCGCCTGCATCATCTCGCCATTCAGCTGCTGGCTCTCGCGGATCAGGCGCTTGAGCCGCTTCGCGGTCAGGCGGATCACCCATGCGATCACGGGCACCAGCACCAGGGTCACCAGCGTCAGCTTCCAGTTCAGCCAGAACAGGTAGCCGAGCAGGCCGATCACGGTCAGGCTGTCGCGGACCAGCACCACCATCACGCTGCGCACCATGTCGAGGATCTGCTGCACCTCGACCATCATGGTGTTCAGCACCTGCCCGGTCGACTGCTTGTCGTAGAAGCCGAGCGGCACGTCGAGCAGCCGCGCGAACATCTTCTGCCGCATCTGCGAGATCAGCCGTCCCGACACCCAGGCCATCAGGAAGGCCGTGACGAAGGTGGACATGCCGCGGATGACGAAGATGCCGACCACGAACAGCGGCACCAGCCAGATCGGGAAGGTAGCTGCTTGCGCAAAGCCCTTGTCGAGCAGCTGCTTCATCAGCGCCGCCACGGCCGGCTCGGTGGCCGCGGTCACGACCATCGCGGACAGCGCGACGGCAATGCGCGCCTTGTAAGGCGAAAGCAGGCCGAGGACGCGCCTGAAGGTAACGGAGAAACTCATCGGTAATCAGTATTCAAACCAGACGTTGTCGGGGCTCAGCCATTCGGACAGGCGAGCGCGCAGGTTGTCATCGGCGCGTACGCGCCATTCGTCGGACAGGCGCAGCTCGCCGAGCGCGCCGTTGCGGGTGTAGCGGACCACGATCGGGCAGGAGGATTCGGCCTGCTGGAACGGCGCAATCATTTCGCGCAGCTTCGCCGCATCGGCCTGCCCGTTCATCGACAGCCGCAGCGCCTTCACGAAGCTGGCGCGCGCAGCAGCAATGTCCATCACCTTGTCGGCCGTGATGCGCAGCCCGCCGGAGAAGCGGTCTTCCGACACCTTGCCCTGCACCGCGAGGAATTCGTCTTCCTTGAACAGCGCGCGGTTCGGATCGTAGACCTCGTTGTAGACGGTCACCTCGACCTGCGCGCTGCCGTCGTCGAGCGTGACGATCACCATGCGGCCGCGCTGCGTCATCTGCACGCGCAGGCCGGAGATGATGCCGGCCATCAGCTTCGGCTCGCGCGCGGGTGCAAGATCGGCCAGCTTCACGCGGACGAACTTGCGCACCTCGGCGGCATACGAGTCGAACAGGTGGCCGGACAGATAGAAGCCGAGCGCGGTCTTTTCCTCGCTCAGCCGCTGCTTGTCGCTCCACGGCGGCACGTTCACGTAGTCCGGGCTGTCGTCGAAGCCGCTGTCGACGCTGTCGAACAGGCTGACCTGGTTGGCGGCCGCCTCGGCCTGGTCGGCGCAGTCGATCGCGAGGCCGACCGACGCCATCAGGATGCCGCGGTCGATGCCGAAGCAATCCATCGCGCCGGACTTCACCAGCGATTCGATGGTGCGGCGGTTGATCTGTTTCTTGTCGACGCGCTTGACGAAATCGAACAGGTCCTTGAACGGGCCGGACTGGCGCGCCGCGATGATCGCCTCGATCGCATTCTGGCCGGTGCCCTTCACCGCGCCAAGGCCGTAGCGGATGCGATCGGCCTTCTTGCCGGGATCGGCGACGGCGGTGAAGCGATAGACCGACAGGTTGATGTCCGGCGGCAGCAGCGTCAGCTTGCAGGTGTCGAGCGCATCCTCGACCAGGATCTTCACCTTGTCGGTGTCGTCCATCGCCAGCGACAAGTTGGCCGCCATGAATTCGGCCGGGAAGTGCGCCTTCAGGTAAGCGGTGTAATACGACAGCAGCGCATACGCGGCCGCATGCGACTTGTTGAAGCCGTAGCCGGCGAACTTCTCCATCAGGTCGAAGATCTCGTCGGCCTTCTGCTCGGTCAGGCCATTCTTCGCCGCGCCCTCGCGGAAGATCAGGCGGTGCTGCGCCATCTCTTCGGGCTTCTTCTTGCCCATCGCACGGCGCAGCAGGTCGGCGCCGCCGAGCGAGTAGCCGCCGATCACCTGCGCCATCTGCATCACCTGCTCCTGATAGACCATGATGCCGTAGGTCTCGGACAGGATGCCCTCGGTGCGGGGGTCGGGATAGTCGAACCTCTCGCCGTGCTTGCGGCGGCAGAAATCCGGGATCAGGTCCATCGGGCCCGGACGGTACAGCGCGACCAGCGCGATGATGTCCTCGAAGCGATCGGGACGCGCGTCCTTCAGCATGCCCTGCATGCCGCGGCTTTCCAGCTGGAACACGGCGACGGTCTTCGCGTCGGTCAGCAGCTTGTAGGCTGCGCGGTCATCCAGCGGCAGCTTCTCCAGGCTGAAATCGGCCTTCGACGGATCGAGCTGGCGGATGTAGTTGACCGCGCGGTCGAGGATGGTCAGCGTGGTCAGGCCGAGGAAGTCGAACTTCACCAGGCCGACCGCCTCGACGTCGTCCTTGTCGAACTGCGACACCACGCCGCCGTCGGTGCCCTGCGTGTACAGCGGGCAGAAGTCGGTCAGCTTGCCGGGCGCGATCAGCACGCCGCCGGCATGCATGCCGACGTTGCGCGCAATGCCCTCGACCTGCTGCGCGAGTTCGAGCAGCTGCCTGACCTCTTCTTCGTTGTCGCGCCTTTCCTTCAGCAGCGGTTCTTCCTCGAGCGCATCGGCCAGCGTGACCAGCTTGCCCGGCTTGAACGGAATCAGTTTGGAGATGCCGTCGCAGAAGTTGTAGCCGAAATCCAGCACGCGGCCGACGTCGCGCACTGCGCCCTTCGCCGCCATCGTGCCGAAGGTGGCGATCTGCGACACGGCTTCCTTGCCGTAGCGATCCTTCACGTACTGGATCACGCGATCGCGGCCTTCCTGGCAGAAGTCGATGTCGAAGTCGGGCATCGACACCCGCTCCGGGTTCAGGAAGCGCTCGAACAGCAGGTTGTATTCGAGCGGATCGAGGTCGGTGATCTTCAGCGCATACGCGACCAGCGAGCCGGCGCCCGAGCCACGGCCCGGGCCGACCGGCACGCCATTGTTCTTCGCCCACTGGATGAAGTCGGCCACGATCAGGAAGTAGCCGGGGAAGCCCATCTTGATGATGGTGTCGGTCTCGAACTTCAGCCGCGCCTCGTAGCGTTCGCGCACTACCGCGCGTTTCGCTTCGTCCGGGAACAGCTGCAGCAGCCGCTCTTCCAGCCCGGCCTGCGCCTGCGCAACGAGGAAATCGTTGATGGTCATGCCGTCCGGCGTCGGGAAGTCCGGCAGCTGCGGCTTGCCCAATGTCAGGCT
>CAZTIF010000058.1:5273-20473 GCA_964613635.1 uncultured Bifidobacterium sp.
CCGGGGAAGATGCGCGCCCAGCGCTGTGCGCAGCGCTCGGCCAGCGCGTCATTGCCGTTTTCCAGCGCGTGGCCGATGTCGCCCGCGGCAAAACCGGACAGCGCGATCAGGCCATCCTTCGTCTCGCGCTCTTCCAGCCATTCAGCGCGGATCTCGGCGCGGCCGCGATGCTGGTTGCCCAGCCATGCGCGCGTCAGCAGTTCGCACAGCTCGAGATAGCCGGCGCGGTTCTTCACCAGCAGCAGCAGCCGGAACGGCTTGTCGCGGTCGTCGTCGTTGGTGACCCAGACATCGGCGCCGACAATGGGCTTGACGCCCTTGCCGCGCGCCGACTTGTAGAACTTGACCATGCCAAACAGGTTGGCGAGGTCGGTCACCGCGAGCGCCGGCTGGCCGTCCGCAGCAGCCGCCTTCACAAGGTCGTCGATGCGTACCAGCCCGTCGGCGATGGAGAATTCGGAATGCAGGCGGAGATGGATGAATTGCGGCGCGGTCATGGGGCGTATTTTACCTGCTGGGAAAGGCCGCCAAGCCCGTTGAAACACGGCCACATTTCAGAGATTTATCCTTGAAATAAAGCTTTAGTGAAAGTACATTTGCACTAAATTGTCACGTTAGTGAGAAATCAGCATGAAAATCTCACAAGCAGCGCTGGCTCCCGTCCTGTCGCAGTTCAATCCGTGGTGGCGCGGCGAAGCGCCTGCCGACTTGCCGGCCTGGCGCCGGGCGGCCTTCCGGGAATTGCACGAATGGCTGACCGATCCGCCGGCACCGCGCGCGGTACTGCTGTCCGGCGCGCGACAGATCGGGAAAACCACCCTGCTGCTGCAGGCCATTGATGCGCTTCTGCGGTCCGGCGTGCCGGCTGCGAACATCCTGTACGTCACCTTCGACCATCCTTTGCTGAAACTCGCCGGCATCGACGCGGTGCTGCAGGCATGGCGGGCGCGCGAACCGGCGGCAGAAGGCGCGGAGTACCTGTTCCTCGACGAGGCGCAGTTCATCCGCGACTGGGGTACCTGGGTCAAGCATCAGGTCGACTTCAGCAAGCGCCGGCGCATTGCCTTCACCGGCTCGGCGATGCCGCTGACCGAGGACGTCCAGGAATCCGGCGTGGGCCGCTGGCACACGATACGCCTGACCACGCTGTCTTTCTACGAATACCTGCAGATCAAGCGGCTGTCCCTTCCTGCGCTGCCGGCGGTGAAGTCCCTGCGCGACCTGTTCGGGTGGCAGCCGGTCGACTTCGTGCGCACCGCCGGGCTGGCGTCCGCTTATGTGGCGCACTTCCACGAATACCTGATCCGGGGCGGCTTTCCGCAGACGGCACAGGTGGACAACATCGCCCACGCGCAGCGCCTGCTGCGCGAGGACATCATCGACAAGGTGCTCAAGCGCGACATGACCGCGCTGTTCGGCGTGCGCCGCGTGCTCGACCTCGAACACACCTTCCTGTACCTGTGCATGCACGACGGCGGCTTGCTCGACATGACCGACCTGTGCGCCAACCTCGAAGTCAAGCGGCCGACTGCACAGAGCTTCATCGAGCTGTTGCAGGCAACCCACCTGATCTACCGCTTGCCACCGTATGGCTACGGCAAGGACGTGCTGCGCGCACGCTTCAAGGTCTACCTTGCCGATGCGGCGATCTCACCGGCCGTCATGCTGAAGGGGAAAGCGATGCTCGAAGATCATGCGGCACTGGGCGTGGCGACCGAGACGGCCGTGTTCAAGCATCTGCTGGCACGGTATTACGCCAGCAATGTGCGGTTTTCCTACTGGCGCGGCAAACGGGACCATGAGGTCGACCTGGTCGCGGAAGCGAATGGCCGGCTGGTACCGTTCGAAGTCAAATACCGGTTGCAACACACCGGCAAGCGCGAACTGAAAGGCCTGACCGAACTGTGCGCGACGAAAGACGTCCGGCAGGCCTATGTGGTCACCCGTGCGCTGGAAGACTTCGGCCCGCTGACCAACGGACAGCCGGCCGGCGACAGTGCGACGGCCATCATGCGCGTGCCGGCGCCGCTGCTGTGCTACTGGCTGGGCGCGTCCGAAGTCGACAGTGCCGAACAGGTGCGCATCTGACGAGTGCGAATTCGAGGAGTGCGAATTCGGGCGGCTGCAAATTATAATGATCGGGTTTCCTGCCTGATTTTCCCCATTGCCATGCAGTCCACCCAACCCATCGTCAACATCTCGGCTTACAAATTTGTCACGCTCGACGACACCGCCGACATGCGCCCGCGTTTCCAGCAGAAATGCACGGACCTCGGCCTGAAAGGCACGATCCTGCTCGCGCCCGAGGGCATCAACATGTTCCTCGCCGGCAGCCGCGAAGCGATCGACGGCTACATGGACTGGATGCATGCCGATGCCCGGCTGGCCGACATCGTTCCGAAGGAAAGCCTCTCCGAGAAGCAGCCGTTCAACCGGATGCTGGTGCGGCTGAAGAAGGAAATCATCACGATGAAGCACCCGCTGATCAAGCCGGAGCTCGGCCGCGCGCCGGCCGTCAGCGCGCAGGACCTGAAGCGCTGGCTCGACCAGGGACATGACGACGAAGGCAAGCCGGTCGTGATGGTCGACACGCGCAACGACTTCGAGGTCGATGTCGGCACTTTCACGAACACCATCGACTACCGCATCAGCAAGTTCAGCGAATTCCCGGACGTGATCGCGCAGCACCGGGACGAGCTGAACGACAAGACCATCGTCACGTTCTGCACCGGCGGCATCCGCTGCGAGAAGGCGGCGATCTACATGAAGGACGTCGGCTACGACAGCGTGTACCAGCTCGAGGGCGGCATCCTGAAATATTTCGAGGAAGTCGGCGGCGACCATTACCAAGGCGACTGCTTCGTCTTCGACCACCGTACCGCGCTGAACCCGCAGCTCGAAGAGACCGAGACCCGCCAGTGCTTCGCCTGCCGCGCGGTCGTCACGCCGCGCGAACAGCTGTCGCCGCTGTATGTCGAAGGCAAGTCCTGCCCGCACTGCGCGAAGGTGGCCGAGGCTGCCTGATCCCTGCTGCGCGGCCGGCCGTCACGAATGACAGACGCAATCCCGCCGCGCCGCATCGCGCACCTCGACATGGATGCGTTCTATGCGTCCGTCGAGCTGCTGCGCTATCCCGAACTGCGCGGCCAGCCGGTGGTCATTGGCGGGCGCTCGGTACACCAGCCGACGCCGAATGCCGACGGCAGCCGCAGCTTCGCACGGCTGCGCGACTATGCGGGCCGCGGCGTCGTCACCACCTCCACCTATGAAGCCCGCGCGCTCGGCGTGTTCTCCGCGATGGGCATGATGAAGGCTGCGAAGCTGGCGCCGGAGGCCTGGCTGCTGCCGGCCGATTTCGATGCCTACCGCCACTATTCGCGGCTGTTCAAGCAGGCCGTGCGCGCGATCGCGCCCGAGATCGAGGATCGCGGCATCGACGAGATCTACATCGACCTGACCGACATTCCCGAAGCGACGCGGCCGCTGGCGCAGCGGATCAAGCAGGCGGTGCGCGATGCGACCGGGCTGTCCTGCTCGATCGGCGTCGCGCCGAACAAGCTGCTGGCGAAGATCTGCTCGGAACTGGACAAGCCGGATGGCCTGACCTTGCTGGCGATGGATGAGCTGCCGACGCGCATCTGGCCGATGGCGGTGCGCAAGATCAATGGCATCGGCCCGAAGGCCGGTGAGAAACTCGCCGCGCTGGGCGTCCACACGATCGGCGAACTGGCGCAGCAGGAGCAGGCTTTCCTGCTGCAGCATTTCGGCCGCAGCTATGGCGAATGGCTGTACCACGCCGCGCGCGGCATCGACGAGCGGCCGGTGGTCACGCGCTCGGAACCGAAGTCGATCAGCCGCGAAACCACCTTCGAGCGCGACCTGCATGCGAAGCACGACCGCGCGCAGCTGTCCGGCATCTTCACGTCACTGTGCGAGCGTGTCGCCGCCGACCTGCAGCGCAAGGGCTATGTCGGCAAGACCATCGGCATCAAGCTGCGCTATGACGACTTCCAGACGCTGACACGCGACCTGACGCTGCCGTCCGCGACCGACGACGCGGCCGCGGTACGGCGCGCGGCCGGCGAATGCCTGAAACGGGTGCCGCTGGAAAAAAGGCTGCGTCTGCTCGGCGTGCGCGCCGGCAGCCTGCAGAAAAAGGATGCAGCGCCGCAGCCGCTGCCGCCGCAAGCCGAGCTGCTGCTCGATGCCTGAAGGCCCGCAGAAGTCAGGCGGAATTCAGGCCAACTGCAGGTCGACCACGATATTGCCGCGCGTCGCATTCGAATACGGACAGATCTGGTGTGCCGCATCCACCAGCTCCTTCGCGACGTCCGGCGCGATGCCGGGCAACTTGATGAGCATTTTCACTGCCAGCCCGAAGCCTGTCGCAACCGCGCCGATGGCGACATAGGCATCGATCGCCGCATCGTCCGGCAGCGTCAGCTTGCGCAGGCTGCCGACATGTTTCAGCGCACTCATGAAGCAGGCCGAATAGCCGACGGCGAACAGCTGCTCCGGGTTCGTTCCCTTGCCGTTGCCGCCCATCGCGGTCGGCAGCGCGAGCTTCACGTCGAGATGCATGTCTTCGGTGTAAGAACGGCCGTCGCGACCGCCGGTGGTATGTGCGTGCGCGGTGTAGGCGACCTTGTCGAGTACGGTAGGCATGCCATCCTCCATGGAATCCGGTGAATCAAGCAATGCACGCCGCCCGCAGGCGGCATGCCGCATCAGTGTAGACCGCTTGCGGATTCCGGGTGGATCAGCCCAGTCCGGGAGCCGGGCTGTCCTCCTTGCGCTCCTCCACGCTGTACGCGCCCGCGCCGAATGCCAGCAGGTTCAGCAACCCGCCCGCGATCGCGAGGTTCTTCAGGAAATGAATCAGCTGCTGCTGCGCAGCCGCGCCGTCGGTCGCCGCCCAAGGATTGTGGAACACCACGGTGACCGGGATCATGAACAGGAACAAGGCCGCCGCCGCAAAGCGCGTCTGCCAGCCGATCACGAGCATCAGCCCGCCGACGACCTCGATCAGGATCGTCACCGCCAGCAGCGCCTCGGGCATCGGCAGGCCGACGGAACTCATCATCGCCGACGTGCCCGCAAAATCACCCATCTTGTTGATACCCGACAGCACGAAAATCGCCGCCACGAGAATGCGGCCGACGAGCGCCGCCAGATTCTGGTTCGACTGGTTCATCGCTTACCCCCCCGGATTCATGCGCCGGCCGGCCCGCCGCAGCGACCGTGCGCGTTTGCTTCATGGGAACTGCACAACGAATATAGGCCCGTAGTACGCGCAAAAACCATCGATAATCTCAAGCTTGTTGCCGAATTGCCTCAATCGCAATGCACTACGCAGGACGCTTCGCCCCCTCGCCTACCGGACCGCTGCATGCGGGATCGCTGGTTGCCGCACTGGCCAGCTGCCTTGACGCGCGCGCGCACCACGGCCGCTGGCTGATCCGCATCGAAGACATCGACGAGGCGCGCACCGTGCCCGGCGCCGATCGCGACATCCTCGACACGCTGGCCACGTTCGGCATGCGCTCCGATGGCGAAGTCGTCTGGCAGAGCCGGCGCAAGGCGCTGTACGAGGCCGCGTTCGCCGCACTCGGCAGCCACGTGTACGCCTGCGCGTGCAGCCGCAAGGAAATCGCCGACTCGCGCATCGCGCTGGCAGCCGACGGCGCGGCCATCTACCCCGGCACCTGCCGGCACGGGCTCGCGCCCGGGCGCACGCCGCGCGCATGGCGGCTGCGCGTGCCGCCGCGCGATGATCCGGCGGCGCTGATCCGCTTCCACGACCGCTGGCAAGGCGAAATCAGCGAAAACCTCGCCGATGCGGTCGGCGACTTCGTGCTGCGGCGCGCGGATGGCTTCTGGGCCTACCAGATCGCGGTCGTCGTCGATGACGCCGATCAGCGCATCACCGACGTCGTGCGCGGCGCCGACCTGCTGGAATCGACCGCGCGGCAAATCTGCCTGCAGCGGCTGCTCGGCGTGCCGACGCCGCGCTACCTGCACGTGCCGGTGGTGGCGAATGAACGCGGAGAAAAATTGTCGAAGCAGACCGGCGCCACCGCGCTCGATCGCAGCGACCCGGTCGGCGAGCTGATGCGCGCGGCCGCGCGCCTCGGCCTGACGGTCAGCCCGGCCGGGAATTCATTGCAGGATTTCTGGGAAGCGGCCGTGCCGGCGTGGGCACGGCGCTTCGGAATGGACAGTTAGGGAAAAGGAATGCAGCGGGCCGGCCGGCAGGCTCAGCCCTTCGGGCCGCCGCCCAGCAGCGCAGCGCGCTTCGGCGCGGCCTTGGAACTGCGCGCGTCCGCCGCGGTGTCGGCCTTCGGCTCGACCGGTGCGGCCGGCTCGTAAGGCTTCAGGAACCACGGATCGACCTTCTCGCGGCGCGGCAGCGGCGCGCTGCGCGATGCACGGTCGGACGGACGGCGGTCGCCGCGGTCACCGCCACGGTCGCCACGATCGCCACGATCACCATAGCGTTCGCTGCGATCGCCACGCTCGGCGCGAGCGCCGCGCGGATTGAAATCGTCCAGCGCCACCGGCGTCAGCTTCTGCTTGATCAGCTTCTCGATGTCGGCCAGCAGCCGCGCATCCTTGTCCGAGTACAGCGACAGCGCATCGCCGGAAGCGCCGGCACGGCCGGTGCGGCCGATGCGGTGCACGTAGTCTTCGGCGTTGTACGGCAGGTCGTAATTGATCACGCAGGGCAGCTCGGCGATGTCGAGGCCGCGCGCGGCAACGTCGGTTGCCACCAGCACGTCGAGGCCGCCGTTCTTGAAAGCATCGAGCGCGGCCATGCGCTCGATCTGGGTCTTGTCGCCGTGGATCGCGGAAGCGCGTATGCCTTGCCGCTCCAATTCGCGCGAGAGCCGGGAAGCGCCGATCTTGGTGTTCGAGAACACGATCACCTGCTTGATCTCGCGCTGGCGCAGCAGGTGCACCACCGCGTCGCGCTTGGCTTCTTCATCGACCTTGTAGACGATCTGCGTGACCCGCTCGGCGGTCGCATTGCTGCGCGCCACCTCGATCAGCACCGGCTCCTTCAGGAAGCTGCCGGCCAGTTTCTTGATCTCCGGCGAGAAGGTCGCCGAAAACATCAGGTTCTGCCGCTGCTTCGGCAGCAGGTTGATGATGCGCTGCAGGTCGGGCAGGAAGCCCATGTCGAGCATGCGGTCCGCCTCGTCCATCACGAAGATCTGCGTCTGCGACAGGTTCAGCGTCTTCTGCTGCACATGGTCAAGCAGGCGGCCCGGCGTGGCGATCAGGATCTCGACGCCGGCGCGCAGCGCCGCCGTCTGCGGCGACATGTCGACGCCGCCGAACACCACGGTGGCGCGCAGCGCGGTGTGGCGCGAATAGGCCTTCACGTTGTCGGCGACCTGGTCGGCCAGCTCGCGGGTCGGCGTCAGGATCAGCGCCCGCACCGGATGCCGCGCCGGCGACGCGCTGGTGTTCGCCTGCGCCAGCAGCAGCTGGATGATCGGCAGCGAGAAGCCGGCAGTCTTGCCGGTACCGGTCTGGGCGGCGCCCATCACGTCGCGGCCCTGCAGGACGATCGGTATCGCCTGGGTCTGGATCGGCGTCGGGTGCTGATAGCCCTGGTCGGCCAGCGCCTGCAGGATGGGCGGCGCAAGGCCGAAGTCGGCGAAGCGGGGTAGCGCGGCGGGCGTGGCCTCGGGGGCGGTCTGGGAGGGTTTGATGTCTGACATTCGGTCAACTTGGTTTAGCGCAGCAGTATAGCACTCACGCCCCCGGACTCACACGCCAAGTATTTGATTGCAAAAGGAAACGGCCGGGCGGCAACGAACAGGACGTCCGAGGCCTTGCCCGGCCGCTGCCGGCCGTCAGAAGCTGAGCATCATCGTCAGCCACAGCTTCTCGGTGTCGCGGTAGCGCGCGGCCGTGTACTGCGCGCCTTCGGAGAAGCGGCCGTACTCCATCCGGGCCATCAGTTTCGGGCTGACCGGGTAGGTCACCGACACATCCCATTCGCGCCCCAGCCGGCGCGCCGTGCCGGCACCCGACGTGAACGGCACATCAGATTCGAACCAGTGGTATTCGGTCAGCAGCGTGGCCTTGCCGAGCTTGGTGCCGGCGGTCACGAAGGTATCGCGTATGCCTTCCTTCGGCGTGACGAGGAATTTGTCGACCCAGCCCTGGAACAGGTGATTGGTGCCAAGCGGCGTCTGGAAAGCGGACTGGCCGTTGTTGCTCGACAGGACCTCGCGGTCGACACGTGCGAACCACGGGCCGTACTGGCCGCCGGCACCGATGCGGCTGTAATGGCTGTCGATGGTGGGCGCGCCGTCCTTGTACGGGTCCTGCTTCGCATACTCGGCGGTGTACAGCAGCTTCCAGTCCGGTGACAGCGGCCGCGCGCCGTCGACGCGTACGCCGAGGGTGCGCGTCGAGGTCGGCTGCAGCGCGGCCCGGTCCCAGCCGATGAAGTAGCCATAGCCGACCAGGTTCTCCGTCGGCGACAGCGCATGGCGGGCGTTGACGATGCTGATGGCGCTGTCCTGCTTCAGCGTCGACACCTGCGTCAGCTGGTTGAAGTGCGCGGCGAACAGCGTGGTCTTCGGCAGCAGGTTCCGGTTCTCGACCGACACGCCGTCGAACACCTGCATCACCTGGCGGAACTCGACGTTGCCGACGAAGCGCACATTGTCCAGCTTGACCGACTGCCGTCCGAGCCGCAGCCGCGTATCCGGCAGGCCGGTCCAGTCGACATACAGCTGGTTGATGCCGGTGTAGTCGGGGTCGGCGATGCGCGGATAGTTCGCGCGGCCGGGCTGCACCACGCCCTTGTCGCCGTTGTCATAGCTGTCGTCGAACACGCCGACGTTGATCAGCTGCGCGCCGACCGAGAAACCATGCAGCGGCGCGGTCTGCCAGCCCAGCAGCGTGCGCAGCGTCAGCGCATTCGCCTGCTCGCTCTTGCCGTCCTGCGCCACCCATTCGTCGCGCAGCCGCAAGCTCGACAGCGACTGGCCCTGTTTGATCGCTTCGGCCAGCGAGGTCGGTGCGGCGGCAGGTTCGGCGGCAGGCTCGGCGGCATGGGCGCCGCAGGCAGCCGCGGCGCACAGGCAGGCAGCGGCGATGGCAGTGAGTTTCATGATCTTTCCTGTAATGGGTTTTGAATGGCGCCGCCGTACGGGCCGGCGCCGATATGGGTAGCGACCGACGCGGGAATGAAGACCCCTTGCCGCGCGTCGAACACATGCACTTCGCCTTCCTCGATCACGTAATGCCAGCCGTGCAGCGTCAGCTCGCCCGCTTCCACCGCCCGCCTGACCATCGGGTAATCCATCAGCCGCTCGAGCTGCAGCACGATCGAGCGCTGCTCGGTGCGCAGCAGCGCCTCCGGCGACGGCCGCACCGGCAGCAGCGCTTCGTCGGCCAGCGTCAGCCAGCTCTTCAGCGCCTTCGCCTCGTCGGGCACGCCTTCGTACGCGGCGCGGATCGCGCCGCAATGGCTGTGCCCGCAGACGATGACCTGACGCACCTTCAGCTGCAGCACCGCGAACTCGATGCCCGCCGTCGTGCCATGCAGGCCGTGCGAGCCGTCATACGGCGGCACCAGCGCGCCGACATTCCTGACGATGAACAACTCTCCCGGGCCGGCACCCGTCAGCAGGTAGGGCACGATGCGCGAATCGGAACAGCCGATGAACAGCGTCTTCGGATGCTGCCCGCCGTCCACGAGGTCCTGGAAACGCTGCTGGTGCAAAGGAAAATAATCTTCATGGAACTCCTTCAATCGCTGCAGCAGGCCATCGTCTTCATCGTTGCTGTTCGAATTCATCGGATGTTCTCTTTCAGCCGCAGGCGCCAAGGTGGCCGCACTGCGTGCAGTGGTCGCAGCCGTCCTTGCGGATCATTGCGTGCGCGCCGCACTCCGGGCACTTGCGGCCGTGCATCGCCGGCGGCAGCGCGTCGGGCAGCTCGGCCGCCGGCGTTTCATTGCGGCCGTCCTGGTGCGCGATGATGTTCTGGATCGCATACGCAATTGCCGCCACCTCGGAGTCGTGCCACATCGGCACGCTGCGGCCATCGGCGCGCGCGACCGTGCCGAGCCGCACCGGGCCGCGGTCCCACGCCACCTTGCGCATGTCGCGCAGCGCGCGCTCGAGGAAGCCGCCACGCGCGGCCAGCGACAGCAGCCGCATGCTCGATGTGATCCACTGCTGCGACTCGCCGCTCTGACCGACCGGCATGAAGAACTCGATCGCGCGCAGGCGCTCGCCGTCGGGCGACGGCACCGGCAGGAAGGAGACGATGATGTACAGCGTCTTCTGGCCTTCCTGCGTCCAGTAGTTGACCTTTTCGGCGATCGCCTCCAGCGGCCCCGGCGGGCGGCTCTCGACGACGTCGCGCATCGGGTCGGCCGCTGCAACGGGCGCGCTTTCCGGCACGCCCGCATCCAGCACCGAGCCCAGCACCGCGTTCGGCCGGAAGGTTGCCAGCCCCTTCAGCCGCGCCTCCCACGCGCGCCGGTACAGTCCCTTGAAGTCCTCGTACGGATAGTCGGCCGGCACATTGACGGTCTTCGAGATCGCCGAATCGACGAAGGGCTGCACCGCCTGCATCATCGCGATGTGCTCGTCGGCCTTCATCGCGAGCGCGGACACGAAGTAGTCCGGCAACGCGTCGACATCGCCGCCCAGCGCGCGGTACAGCCGCCAGGCATGATCCTCGACGCTGTACTCGCGCGTGCTGCCGTCGGCCTCGCGCTTCTTGCGGCGATAAGTCCACGAGAAAGGCGGCTCGATGCCGTTCGAGGCGTTGTCGGCAAACGCGAGGCTGACCGTGCCGGTCGGCGCGATCGACAGCAGGTGGCTGTTGCGCAGGCCGTGCGCGCGTATCTGCTCCTTCAGCGCCGCCGGCAGTCGGCTGGCGAAGGTACCCTCGGCCAGCAGCGCGTCGGCGTCGAAGCGCGGGAACGCGCCCTTCTCCTTCGCCAGTTCGACCGACGCCGCATACGCAGCGTCGCGCATGCATTCGGCAATCTTCGCAGCCATCGTGCGGCCATCCGGCCGGTCGTAGCGCAGCTTCAGCATCGCCAGCGCATTGCCGAGGCCGGTGAAGCCGACGCCGATGCGGCGCTTCGCGTGCGCCTCGTCGCGCTGCTGCGGCAGCGGCCAGAAGGTCAGGTCGAGTACGTTGTCGAGCGCGCGCACCTGCACCGCGACCGCCGCGGAAAAGGCTGCGAAATCGAAGGCCGGCGTGCCGGCAAAGCCGAACGGATGGCGCACGAAGCGCGGCAGCACCACCGGCCCGAGGTCGCAGCAGCCATAGGAAGGCAGCGGCTGCTCGCCGCAGGGATTGGTCGCGTCGATGCGCTCGATCGCGCGCAGGTTGTTGTCTTCGCGGATACGGTCGACGAACAGGATACCCGGCTCCGCGAAATCGTAGGCCGAGCGCATCACCGTGTCCCACAGCGCGCGCGCCGGCAGCGTGCGGTACACCCACAGCCCGTCGCCGCGGCGGCGTGCGCCTTCGCGCTGCAGCGCGTCGCAGGGCTCGGCGCGGTGCGCCAGCTCCCACGGCTCGTCGGCGGCGAGCGCCTGCATGAAGCGGTCGGTCACGGCGACCGACACGTTGAAGTTGTTCCAGCGGCCCGGCGTGCGCTTGGCCGTGATGAATTCGAGTACGTCCGGATGATCGATGCGCAGCACGCCCATCTGCGCGCCGCGCCGCGCGCCGGCGCTCTCGACCGTCGAGCACGACTGGTCGAACACGTTCATGTAGCTGCACGGGCCGGACGCGACCGACGCGGTCGCATGCACCATCGCGCCGCGCGGGCGGATGCGCGAAAAATCGTAGCCGACGCCGCCGCCGCGGCGCATGGTCTCGGCGGCCTCGCGCAGGGCTTCGTAGATGCCCGGATAGCCATCCTCGTCGACGCCCTGGATGCAATCGCCGACCGGCTGCACGAAGCAGTTGATCAACGTGGCCTGCAGGCCGGTGCCGGCCGCGCTCATGATGCGTCCCGCGCCGATCGCGCCGGCGTGCAGGTTGTCGAGGAAGCGCTGCTCCCACACCGGCTGCAGCGCCGGCTGCTCGACCGAGGCCAGCGCGGTCGCGACGCGCCGGTACAGCTGCGCCGCGCCCGTCTCGCCCGGCTTCAGGTATTTCTCGCCGAGGACATCCACGCTGATTTCCTGCGGCTCTTGCACGGCAGTGTCACGGTCGCGCCTCATTGCACGATCCTCCCTTACTGAACCAATGGCGACGTCTCAGACGCAAGTTCAATGCCAACCACGTCGGCGGCGCCGGCCAGCAGCCGCATGTACTGGCCAAGCGCGGTTGCGCGCGAGCGCAGCGTCAGGCGCGCTGCGATCTGCTCGCGCACTTCTTCGAATGCGGGCAGGCGGCCGGGTTCCTGCGCCGTCACCTCGACGATATGCAGGCCGAAACGGCTGTGGATCAGCCGCGGCTGCAGGCCATTCGCCATGCCGGTCTCGGGCTTGAAGAACAGCTCCTTCGCCAGCTCCGGCGACAGGTCCTGCGGCGCGATCCAGCCGAGTTCGCCACCATGTGCGCCGGACGGGCAGTTTGACAATTCGGCCGCACGCTGCGCGAAGCGCTCCGGCGACACGTCCTTGTTCGACAGCTCCAGCAGTGCATCCTCGGCACGCCTGATCAGCTTCTGCACATCGACACCCGAGGTCACCGCAAACAGGATGTGCCGCATCTTCAGCGACTGGCCGACGGTGAACTGCGCGCGGTTGGCCTCGTAGTGACGGCGGCATTCGTCATCGGTCGGTTCCTGCACCGGCACTTCGGCGTCGAGCATTGCATCGATCGACTGCCTGGCGGCGTCATCCAGTTCAGGCGCAAGCGCCGCCTCCATCGGCGGCAAATAGCCGAGCTCGATCGCGCGCTGCCGCAGCAGCTCGGCCCAGGCCAGCTCGCGCAGCGCTTCGGTATCCGGCGCCGCACCGGGCGGGTGCAGGGCAACGCCGTTGATGGTCGGCGCTGGTGCAGCAAGGTCGGCAACAGGTGCAGCCGCCTTCGCCTCGGCGCCGCCGCAGGTGCAGCCGCCGCCGCAACCGGTGTCATTCGTGTTCATGCCATTTCTCCTGAAGGTACAAGGTTCAAGCGCGGCGGCTGGCCGGCGCGCGCGGGGTCATGCCGATGCGGCGGCTGCGCACCAGCTGGTACGGACGGACGACATAGGCCAGCGTGCCGAAGCCGCTCCAGACATGGACCAGGCGGGTAAACGGGAAAATGAAGAAGATGCTCATGCCGAGGAACATGTGCGCCTTGAACACCCAGCCCGCCTCGGCCAGCAATTCCACTGCGCCGCCGCGGAAGGTGACGATGCGCTGCGCCCATTCGGCCAGCTTCAGCATCATGCCGCCGTCGAGGTGCTGCGCCGACAACGGGATGGTGCCGAGGCCGAGCGCGAACTGCAGCCACAGCAGCGCCAGCAGCACGATGTCGCTGGTCTTCGAGGTCGCGCGGATGCGCTCGTCGGCAAGGCGGCGATGCAGCAGGATCGTCACGCCAATGAAACCGAGCGCGCCGAACAGGCCGCCGGACACCATCGCCATCAGCTGCTTGTCGCCGGCCGAGATGAAGTGCTCGTACATGAAGTGCGGCGTCAGCATGCCGACGCTGTGCCCGAAGAACAGGAACAGGATGCCGAGGTGGAACAGGTTGCTGCCCCAGCGCAGCTGGCCGGCGCGCAGCAGTTGCGACGAATCGCTCTTCCAGCTGTACTGGTCGCGGTCGAAGCGGATCAGGCTGCCGAGCAGGAAAACGGACAGCGCGATGTACGGATAGATACCGAACAGGAAATGGTCGAGGGCGTTCATGCCGTGGCTCCCGAAGTAGAAGTTTTGCGGACGATGTGGATAGGCTGCGGCTGGCCCGGACGCGACTGCCCGCGCGAGCTGCAGCCGTCAAAGGGCTCGGGCTCCTGCCAGCTGTCGTCGACCGGCTCGTCGGCGGCGAAGGGCACGGCCTGCGCGGTCTCGCCGGCCAGCTCGAGTACGGCGGCAAGCACCGAGGCGTACGGGCTCTCGCGCTTGAGAAGCGCGCTGAACACCGGATGCAGGATGTGCGCGAGCTCGCCGAGGAATTCGGCGGCGATCTCGGGCGGCTGCGTCGACGCGAACTCGAGCACGACGCACAAATGATCCGGCAACTCTTCCGGCGCGAGGTGCAGGCCGGCCTGTGCGTAGGTCTGCGCGAGGTCGACCATGGCCGGGCCGCGGTCGCGCGAATCGCCGTGCACATGTTCGAACAGGTGCAGCGAGGTCGCGCGGCCACGGTCGAAGGTCTCGACGTAGCGCGACTCGGCCTCGATGGCATCGGCGCGCAGCAGGTCCTGCATGAGCGCCTTCAGTTCCATGCGACGCGACGCCGACAGCGCCGCCTCGTCGTCGAGCGCCGCTGGCAGCTGCGCCAGATCGGCACGCAACTGCGCATCCGGATACGCGAGCAGCCGGGCCAGTACGCGCAGGGTGTAACGATTGCTTTTCATCTTCGGCTCCTTCAGACGGCGGACTGGATCGGGATCGTGCGACGCTTCTTGCCGCCGAACAGGCTTTCTTCCGACTGGCCGTCGGAGCAGCCGTTGCCGAACGAGAAGCCGCAGCCGCCGCGCAGGTCGAACGCGTTTTCTGCGTACTCGCGATGCGAGCTGGGGATCACGAAGCGGTCTTCGTAGTTGGCGATCGCCATGATCTGGTACATCTCCTCGACTTCGGCGACCGTCAATCCGGTCTGTTCGAGCACCGCATGGTTCTCGACGCCGTCCACATGGCGGCCGCGCTGGAACGCGCGCATCGCCAGCATGCGTTCGAGCGCACGCGTCACCGGTGCGGTGTCGCCGGCGGTCAGCAGGTTGGCGAGGTACTGCACCGGGATGCGCATCTGCGCGATGTCGGGCAGCTCGCCATTGGCGCCGACATGGCCGGCGTTGGCGGCGGCCGTGATCGGTGACAGCGGCGGCACGTACCAGACCATCGGCAGCGTGCGGTATTCCGGGTGCAGCGGCAGCGCGACCTTCCAGTCGATCGCCATCTTGTAGACCGGGCTCTTGCGCGCGCCTTCGAGCCAGGACTCGGGAATGCCGTCCTTGCGCGCCTGCTCGATCACCCTCGGATCGTTCGGATCGAGGAAGATGTCGAGCTGGGCCTGATACAGGTCTTTCTCGTTTTCGGTGCTGG
>CAZTIF010000059.1:0-20378 GCA_964613635.1 uncultured Bifidobacterium sp.
GTTCGGGTATTGGGATGTCTTGTCGGTGTACTGCGCAGGTATCGCAGCGAAGCAAGTCAGGGGCTGAACGACGCTGGATCCCGGCCTGCGCCGGGATGACGATTTATAAGCTAGCTGGCCTCAAAACCACCATCCCGGCGCAGACCGGCACATCGATTCAAAAGCCATCAGCCCCCAAAACTGTCATCCCGGCGCAGGCCGGGATCCAGGGTAGTGATACCGCAGTAGTGATTACTGTCGATGACAGCCGCGAAACAGCGACTCGTCAGCCCGCATGCAAACGCAAGCCGCCGTACCACCGCATCAATCGCCCGTCCCCAGCATCCCCCGCAACCGCGTCGCCTGCTCCGCATTCACCCCGCCCGCTTCCAGCCCGAGCGCAATGCTCCGGCTGCACATCTCGCGGTACAGCTGCTGCAGCGGCGCATCCAGCGAAGCCAGCGACGCCAGGTGCTTGTCGATCGACACGATGTCGCCGCGCGACACCGGCCCAGGCATGCCGCGCGCAAGACCGGCGCCGGCGATCGACGCCAGCGTGCCCTGCACCAACGGCAGCAGCGCCGCCACTGCGTCGTCTTCCTTCGCGCCCCATGACTGCCAGATCACCGACGCCTCGCGCAGGATCACGTTGATGAACTGCGACGCATAGCCCGCCGCCGCATGGTAGCGGCCGCGCATGCCCGGCGGCAGCAGGTTCACCCGGCACTGCAGACGCATCGCGATCGCCTCCAGCGCGCCATGCAGCGGCGGCTCGGCCTCGACCGTGATCGTGCAGCCGGGCAGCGAGCGACGCGCCGCTTCCGGATCACCGAAGGTCTGCATCGGATGGAATCCGCCGACCATCGCGCCGTCGGCAGCGGCCTTCGCCAGCGCCGCCACCTCGGTCGCGCCGCTGCAGTGCACGGCGGCCACGCCGGCGCGCCATTGCAGCGCCTGCGTCGTCGATTCGATCGCACCGTCGACCGTGGTCACGAACACCAGCTCGCAGGCATCGACCACCTGCTGCGGCGTCAGGTTCGCGCAGCCCGGGATCGCCGCCGCCAGCGGCGCCGACTCGTCCAGTGTCAGGCTGCCGACCGCCGCGACGCAAAGCCCACGGTCCATGAAGGACAGCGCGAGCGCCTTGCCGAGGCGGCCGGTGCCGATGAAGCCGATCTTCAGGCGATCGACCGAAGCTGCATCGAAAGTGACGCTCATAGCATCGGGTATTCGTTCACCACGAGCGGGTTGATGCTGTCGGTGAAGTTCGGCAGGTCGGCCAGCAGCGTCTTGCCTTCCGGGCTCTCCAGCGCGGCCTTCAGCGCCTCGGCCGAATCGAACCACAGCTCGGAGAAGCCTTCATAGCCGAACGACTCGATCTGCTCCGGCGACACCAGGTTCACCGCATAGCGACGCATGTTCGGCAGCTTCTTGCACAGTTCAGCGTGCACGGTCAGCCAGTGCTGGGTAAATTGTTCATAGGTCAGGTCCTTGCGACGCTTGACCAGGCCGATGCGCTTGACGCCAGTGGGTTTCATGTTGATTCCTTTGTGTGGGTTGATTGAAAAGCGGAATAGATAGGCGCCTGCGCCGTGACCGACGTGGTCGCGCCCTGCGACGCATCGGTGACCAGCCGCGCGAACTTCGCGAGCACGCCGTCGGTGTAGCGCGGCGGCGGCGGTGTCCAGCCCTTGAGTCGCTCGCTGATCTCCTCATCCGACAGCATCACCTGCAGCCGGCGGTTCTCGACGTCGATCTCGATCATGTCACCATTGCGCAGCGCCGCGATCGGGCCGCCGTCGACGGCCTCGGGCACGATGTGGCCGATCACGAAACCGTGCGACGCACCGGAGAAACGGCCGTCGGTCATCAGCGCCACCGAGTCGCCGAGCCCGGCGCCCTGCAGCGCGCCCGTCACCAGCTGCATCTCGCGCATGCCGGGGCCGCCGCGCGGACCTTCATTGCGCAGCACCATCACGTCGTTCGGGCGGATCGATCCGGACTTCACCGCGGCGAACGCGGCCTCTTCGGTCTCGAACACGCGCGCCGGACCAAGGTGCAGGGATTTCTTCTGGCCGCCGAGCTTGATCACGCAGCCGCCCGGCGCGAGATTGCCGCGCAGGATGGCGAGGCCGCCCTGCGGCTTGATCGGCGCGCTGACCGGGCGGATCACTTCCTGCCCGGCCTGCTCGGACGCGCGCTGCGCCTCCTCGCCGAGCGTGCGACCCGTCACCGTCATCGCCGCCGAATGCAGCAGCCCGCCCTCGTGCAGGCGCTTCGCGACCAGCGGCATGCCGCCGGCCTCGTACATCTCGGGCGCGGTGAAACGGCCCCACGGCCGCATGTCTGCCACCACCGGCGTCCTGCGCGAGATGCGGTCGAAGTCTTCGAGCGACAGCGGCACGCGGAACTCGCGCGCAATCGCCAGCAGGTGCAGCACTGCATTGGTCGAGCCGCCGGTCGCCATCACGCCGGCGATCGCGTTCTCGAAGCTCTCGCGGGTAACAATGGAGCGCGGCGTCACGCCGGCACGCACCAGTTCCATCACCATGCGGCCGCATTCGAAGGCGACGTCGCCCTTGCTGGGGTCGACCGCCGGAATGTCGTTGAAGCCCATCGGCGAGATGCCGAGCATCGCGCTCGCGGTCGCCATCGTGTTCGCGGTGAACTGGCCGCCGCAGGCGCCGGCGCCCGGACAGGCATGGTCTTCGACGTCGCGCAGCTCTTCCTCGCCGATGCGGCCGGCGTTGAACGCGCCGACCGCTTCGTAGATTTCCTGGATGGTCAGCTTGCGGCCTTCGAACAGCGTCGACGGCTTGGTGCATTTGCCCGACAGGATGGAGCCGCTGTAGAACGACACGCCCGGCAGATTCATGCGGCCGAGCGCCATCGCCATGGCTGGAATGGTCTTGTCGCAGCCGGAGATCGTGACGAGGCCGTCGAGCATGTGGCCGCGCGCGACCAGCTCGACCGAGTCGGCGATCAGCTCGCGGCTGACCAGCGAGGTCTTCATGCCTTCGGTGCCGGTGGTGATGCCGTCATTGATCGCGACGGTATTGATCTCCAGCGGCGTGCCGCCGGCCGCGCGTATGCCTTCCATCACGCGCTGCGCCAGATCGCGATGGTTCAGGTTGCACGGCATCGTGCCGATCCAGCAGTGGGCGACGCCGATCTGCGGCTTCTTCAGGTCATCGTCGGTAAAGCCGGCGGCCTTCATCATCCCGCGCGCGACGGCGCGATCGGGACCATCGAGCAGCGCGGCGCTCTTGTGCCTGGGGTTTGCGGACATGGTGTCTTTGTCCTCTCTCAGAGCGGGTATTGCGCGATGAAGCGGCGGATTTCCTTCAGCGTCTCGGCCGGCTTCTCTTCCGGGATGAAGTGGCCGCAGTCGAGCGCCTTGCCGCGCACGTCGCTGGCGACTTCGCGCCAGTCTTCGAGGCAGTTGAACAGGCGGTTGATCACGCCCTGCTTGCCCCACAGCGCAAGCACCGGCATCTTCAGCTTGCGGCGGCGGTCCTTGCGATCATGCTCGAGGTCGATGGTGCCGGCGGCGCGATAGTCTTCGCAGCTGGCATGGATCGCCTTCGGATCCTTGAATGCCGCCACATACTCGGCCACCGCCTCTTTCGAGAAGGCCGACAGATCCGGCTCGGAACGGCCGACCATGCCGAGGATGTTGAACGGCACGATCCCCTGCAGCATCTTCTCCGGCAGCGGCGCCGGCTGCAGCATCTGGAACCAGTGGTAGTAGGCGGTCGCGAACTTCAGGTCGGTGCTCTCGAACATCTTCAGCGTTGGCGAGATGTCGAGCACGGTCAGCGTCTGCACGCGCTCGCCGTGATCCTTCGCGAGACGATGCGAGACGCGCGCGCCGCGGTCGTGGCCGATCAGGTGGAAGCGCTCGTGGCCAAGCTTGCTCATTACCTCGACCATGTCCAGCGCCATTTCGCGCTTCGAGTAATTCGAGTGATCCGGCAGTCCCTTCGGCTTGGACGAACCGCCGTAGCCGCGCAGGTCGGCGCAGACCACCGTGTATTCCTTCGCCAGTTCGGGCGCGATCTGGTGCCAGCAGGCCATGGTCTGCGGATAGCCGTGCAGCAGCAGCAGGGGCTCGCCCTGGCCTGCGGTGACGACATTGATGGTGGCGCCGCTGGTGCGGATGCGCTTGTGCTTGAATCCCGGGAAGAGGGACATAGGGGGGTCTCCGTTTTTTCGTGTTGTGTTGCTTCGGGGATGACGGCGGACGGCGTGCTTACCGCCCCGTACTGTATTTATGGTTCGCCCGTGTCAGGTGATCCCGCACCGCCCGCTCGGCGCCATCGGGATCGTGCGCCGCGATGCAGTCGAGCATGCGCTTGTGCTCATCCAGCGTGAATTCTTCCGCACCCGGCGCGCGCACCAGGTCTTCATGGAAGTTGCGCAGCCACTGCAGCATCGCCTGCGAGACAGCGACGTAGACCGGATTGCCGGACACGGTGGCGATCAACCTGTGCAGCGCAAGGTCGGTCTCGAGGAAACGCACCGGATCGCCGAAGCTGGCGCGGTGCGCCTCGAAGGCTTCGCGCAGCCGCGCGATATCCTCGTCGGTGGCGCGCTGCGCGGCCGAACGTGCCATCGCGACTTCGAAGGCCAGGCGCGCTTCCTTCAAATGTTCGAGCAGCTGGCTGTCGCCGGACAGCAGGTGGATCGCACTGGCCGAGATCTGCGAAATCACCGAGTCGGCCGACAAGGGCTGCACGCGCGCGCCCTCGCCGTGCACGATCGAGATCAGCCCCATGCGCTCGAGCGCCTGCAGGCCCTCGCGCACCGCCGGCCGGCCGACGCCGAACTGCGCCATCAGCTCACGCTCGGACGGCAGCAATTCGCCGACCGCATAGGCGCCGGAACGTATGCCTGCCAGCAAACGCTGCTGCACTTCGTGCCTGAGCTTGCGCCGGACGATGGGGGTGGCTCCGGCTTCTGCCTGAATCTCCGATTGACTTGTCATGTGTCGAATGGCATGATGTCCTCTTGTATACTCATCATACCAGCTGATGTGTGAGTAAACAAGCGACAAAAGTGGATAAAAAGAGCCCAACGCCGGCCAAGGCGGGGCAAGGCGCAGTGTACGCAGTCGCCTTCTGCCGGGCAATTACCTCAACGAACCAGGAGACGTACTCATGCAGGATCAGGCTGCGGGGCTTGATGCCGCCCGGACCGTGCCGACTTCGGCCGTCAACTCACCGACCAAGGTGCTCTTCGCGAGCCTGATCGGCACCACCATCGAGTACTTCGATTTCTATATCTTCGGCACCGCTGCGGTGCTGGTCTTCCCGAAGCTGTTCTTCCCGGCGTCCGATGCGACGATGGCGATGCTGCAGTCGCTGGCGACCTTTGGCCTGGCCTTCATTGCGCGTCCGGTCGGCTCGGCCTTGTTCGGCCACTTCGGCGACCGCATCGGCCGCAAGGCGACGCTGGTGGCGTCGCTGCTGACGATGGGCCTGTCGACGGTCTTGATTGGCCTGCTGCCGTCGTATGCGTCGATCGGCATCCTCGCACCGATCCTGCTGGCGATCCTGCGCTTCGGCCAGGGGCTGGGCCTGGGCGGCGAATGGGGTGGCGCGGTGCTGCTGGCGACCGAGAATGCGCCGCCGGGCAAGCGTGCGTGGTACGGTATGTTCCCGCAGCTGGGCGGCCCGGCCGGCTTCTTCCTGTCCGGCAGCGCCTTCCTGCTGCTGACCACGCAGCTGCCCGAGGCCGACTTCCTCGACTGGGGCTGGCGCATTCCGTTCGTGTCGAGCGCGCTGCTGGTCTTCGTCGGGCTGTATGTTCGCCTGAACATCACCGAGACGCCGGAGTTCGCAAAGGTGCTGGCAAAGCATGAGCGCGTGAAGGTGCCGATGCTGGCCGTCGTCACGCAGCATCCGCGCGCGCTGCTGCTGGGCATGTTCTCGGGCATGGGCCAGTTCGTGCTGTTCTACCTGATCACGGTGTTCACGCTGAGCTGGGCCACCACCTCGCTCGGCTACACACGGCCGGAATTCCTGGTGCTGCAGCTGATCTCGGTGGTCTTTTTCGCGATGTTCATCCCGGTGGCAGCGAAGCTGTCGGACAACTTCGGCCGCACGTCGGCGCTGACGATCGGCGCCGTTGGCATCGCGCTGCTCGGCCTGGTGCTGGGCCCGATGCTGGCAGCGGGCAGCCTGACGACGGTGCTGGCGCTGTCGATCGGCATGGCACTGATGGGCATGTGCTTCGGCCCGCTGGGCATGCTGATGTCGGACCTGTTCCCGGCGGAAGTGCGCTACACCGGCGCTTCATTGGGCTTCAACCTGTCGGCGATTGTTGGCGCGTCGTTCGCACCGTACATCGCCACCTGGCTGGCCACGCACTATGGCCTGCAGTATGTCGGCTACTACCTGTCGGGCATGGCGACGATCAGCGTGGTGGCACTACTGCTGGTGAAGCGCCTGCCGTCGAAAAGCAGCTGATCCTTCATTTCACCGGCCGCCGGGCTTGCGCCCGGCGCGTCGGCGCTCCCCCTCTCCCGTTCCGCAGGCAGTCCCTGCCACACCAGCGCATGGTTTTCATCGCCCGGAGATCATCTGGCGATACACTATTTCAAAAGAAGCAAACTTCGCGCCGGTCTTTTGCTTTCAGCATGAATCCTGCCGGCGCGGTTTGCTACAGCCAACCGCAATATGACGCGGATTCATCTGACAGCAAATCCCATGGAGTACCGGCGATGCCCGAAATCGCATTAACCGATAGCTTTGCAGAATCAAAACGCCTGTTGAAGTCCAAAGACCACCAGCCCTTTTCGATGGCAGATCAGTACCGGATCATTGGCAAGCGCCTCGGCGTCGATTTTTCTCCCACCATCCGTTTGCTCGAAACGCTTCCCGTATTCCTTCATGGCAGCCCGCATGCCGACGTTCGCCGGTCGATGGCGATCAACCTGTCTGCAGCCCGACAACCACAGGAGTGCGCGGCGCAGCAGATCGTGGATGGCCTCCCGGAATTGCTGGCTCCGGGACGTTCGGTGGATTTGGTCGAAGATTTCATTCGCCCGCTTCGGAATGCCATGTTCGTGCATAACGGGACGAGTTTCACGATAGACCCGGACCTGTCGGACAAAGCCACCAAACTCTTCGACGACAGGTCTCGCCTGAAAGAACGCATGGAGACCAACGAACGGCTCCGCGAATTCATCGAGTCCGAGCCGAACACTGCCGACCAACGGCTGATCGTGCTCGGCCAAAATGTACTCGGCGCCACGCCCCTGATCGGCAGCATGGGCCTTTCCCTGCACGCCGTATTCTCCGCGAATCTTGGAAAATCGCTGAAGAATATGAGTTACCCGAAGCGTTATCCTGTCAGTGCCGTGCCTTCGACAGATCGCATCCTGACCTTGGATAGCGGGCATGCCCAGGCCGACTCGCATCAGGCCACGCGCTGTGTATTGCACTCCAAGGGATACTCTCGCGAGGAAAACGACGAGATGTTTTTCGGCCTGGGCGAGCATGCATGCCTCGGCCGTCCGATCGCGAATGCCGTGTGGTCGATGGTCACGACCAAGCTGGCCAGTCTGGACGTTACAATCCTTTCATCGAACCTGACGATGGAAACCGACATGCCCGAGACTCGCGAGGAATTTCTGGCCATGACCGTCCTGTTCATCAGACCACGAAGCCTGAAAGTAGAAATTGGACCGTAACTCGCTGCCCGCAGACCTGACATTCCGAAGTCCGTTACAGCATTCTCCGGAGCTGCTGGCCGAACTCTCTGCCCGTTTGAAAAAAGATCGCCTCGACTTACGAGAGGCCTTGATGATCGCCAGCCAACTTGCGCTGAACGCGCATCCGGCTGCCCGCAGCTTCGTACGCGCTTTACAGGGCAAACTTGCGCATCCCGATGCACAAAGTCGTTTCGAGAAGCTTCTGAATCTGTGCGACCAGACCGACAGGCTCGACGGCTTGTCGGCAATGCGCGGCGATGCGGAATTGACCCGGTCACTGTACGCACTGGACAACTTCGTATTCGTGGAAGGGAGCACGGCCCGCAATAAACTGGCAGTCGTGTTCACCACGATGTTCAATAATTTCGGCGTCGCCAATATCGTCCTGCTGGCAATCCTGAAAAAATTCGGGGTATCGGTCCTGCTTCTGAAAGACTCCACGCTGGCCAACTACCTCGGCGGAGCGCACCAGTTCGGCAGCGATCTGGACCAGCTGGCTGACAGCATACGCAGCTTCGCCGCGCAGAAGTCATGCGACCGCATCTACCCGATGGGATATTCGTCCGGCGGCTTTGCGAGCTGCTACGTGTCTGCCAGAATCGAATGCGCTGGATACCTCGGGCTGTCCTTCCCCACCGATTTTTCGCTCGATTCGACGCTGCCGACCGATTGGTTCATCTCCCGGCAGGTAAAGGAAAGGTTTGACCAACGTTACCTGCGCGACCTGGCGCGTCTGCTCCCCGAGGCACCTGCAAGGCGGCGTGTGATCGCCGGCACCAAATCACACCGCGACCTCGAACTGGCGCTACATCTCAAGGACGTGGAGGGCGTCGAGGTGATACCGGTGGAGAACTGCATGCACGACACGCCCGAGACCCTGATCGCCCGAGGCGAATTCGAGCAGCACCTCGACTGGTTATTTGGCGAGCCCGTTTAGCGCCTGCGCCAGCTCCCTGAGGCTCAGCGATTCGTCGATGGCGTCCAGCTCGATAGGGTGGCCCAGATCGTCTTCGAGCTTCATTGCCAGCGTCAGCAGATCGAGGCTGTCGAGCGGCAGGTCGCCGAGGCTTGATGCCAGCATCACATCGACGTCTTTCGGAAGCTTGTCGGCAGCGACCAGTTCCCTGATGTGGAGCACGATTTTCTCTTCAATGAATTCCGAGGTCAGCATAGTTTAGGCGCAGATATTGACCGGGCTAGTTTGTACCAGAAGTACATTGCCATTGCACCTATTTTCAGTACTGTCCTGCGCGCTCCGGGCGGCGCCCGCAGGACTTGCCTGAGTAGCAGCGCTCAGGAAGCTTCCTTCAGCAGCTTGCGCGCCTCCTTCAGCACCTTCACCGCCTCGCGCTCGCGGCCTTCGTCGGCCAGCTTCTGGCCTTCGGCGCGCAGGTCCTTCGCCTTCTGCAAGGTCTCCGGTTTCGCGGTGGAGCTGGCCAGCGTGGCGTCGATCGCCTTCATCTCGCAAGTCACCGGATCGGGACAATGCGCAAAGGCCTGCACCGAACCCAGCAAAAGCATCATGGCAAACAGTTTTTTCATGTCAGCGTTTTTTCTGTAGGGTCTCGAGGTACACGATGAGAATGGGCGCGGATTCCAGCGAACGTTTGGTGCCGGGCTGCACTGCGTCCTGCGCCTTCGGGTCCTTTACGCTGGCCGGGTTGATCTGGCGCGCTGCCAGGAATACCGGTCGTGAAAACAAGTAGATTCCAAAATCAAGAACAACAGCCTGAACGGCTCATCTCCGGCGACGCCCCCCTGTTCGTTCGGGTTCGTCAGGACATTCGCAACCGCAGATTCGTTTCAGCTTTCATCCGATGGCGGTACACGAAAAAATCCCGCAGGCCGCAGCGGCCTGCGGGAAAGTCACCAAAGGAGATAAATCGGCGTCCGCCGGGCGCTTGCAAACCCGCCAAACCGCCAGTCCGGCCTGAACAAGAAACGCCGGACTTCCTGCCCTCGATATCACCCCACTGATATCGCCCTGCCTCGGGCTGCTCGGCCAAACTCGCCGTGCTACCCGCTTGACTGCAACCGGCAACCCCGCAGGGCCCACCGTACCGTGGCATCAACCCTTGCCACATTGGATTTCTCATAACTTGTGCGGTCATCATACCAGTAGTATTTTGGAGAAACAACGACAACATTTCAGCGCTGCGGACAGGTTGTATTCAGGCGAATTGCTTCAAAGACATCGGGTCCCGGCCTGCAGCCCGAGCATCGGCGAATACGTCGATGCCGTTCAGCCGGCAGAGCGCGTGCGCTCTGAAACCCCCGCTTCACCCGGCGCCGAGGTGATGCAGATGGCGTGGCGAGAGTTTCGTGCCACATGCGGCACGCTCGCGAAGCGGCCTGGCTTGCAAGCCAACGGCGGGCGGTCTTTCCTCGATATCGTCGTCCCGGCGCAGCTTGAGGCGGGGGCTTCGCCTTGTGCATTGAAGACACCCGAAAAACCGGGTGTCAGGGGGAAGTTGGGTCACGCTCGGTTGCAGCGATGCTCAGGGAGACCGAATCGAAGGTCAAAACCGTCGATCCATCCCATGGCTAGCTACTGAATTGCGCATCGAGATCACGTGCGCTGTGCAACACGCGCACAACGGCGATGCCGTCCGGAACCGGCTCGTAGAAAATGACATATCGCACCACCGGAAAACTTCGCAATCCGGCAGCGAGTTCCTGCCGGACACGACCCAGCCCGGGCTGCCGAGCCAAGAGTTGAAATTTCTCGTCAAGACGATCAACGAACGCATCCGCCTGCAACTCGCTGTCCTCGGCAATGTAGCCCCAGATGTCCGCGATGTCGTCCCGAGCGCGTGGACGAAGAAGAACGATCGACATCTATGATTTGGCGCGGGTCTTGGCGGATTGCTTCGCACGCCCCTGCTGCTTCATCTCCGCCGCGTCCCAGGCAGTGGCGGGGCCACTGGCCAATCCTTCCCGTATGTCTTGACGCAACTGATCGAGCTTCGCCTCGCGCAAGCGATCCTTTTCCTCCATCAGCCGCAGCGCTTCCCGCACCACTTCGCTGGCCGACGTATACAGGCCGGAGTTCACTTTTTGCCGCACCATTTCTTCAAGCTGCGGCGTGAGATTGATGTTGATACCCATTGGAAACCTCTTGAAACAGCGTTCGCCCATCATACGAAAAACATCAAGAAATATCAAAGATTGACATTTAATGATGTGCGTACGCGGGCCGCGCCTGCCGCCACCCATCCAACACCGAAAAAAATCCGCCCGCCGCCCCATGGCTCACGCCATGAGCCACCCGCCCCCGAGAATGGGCCTGCCTGAGTTCTCAGGAACCTGCGATGTCCGCTGTCGCAGCGACTCGTTTCATCCCGCCCGTGCCTGCCGATGCCGTGCGCCTGCCGCGTCGGACTGGCCGGAATGAAGGAAAGGAAGAGAGCTGACCATGAACCATCACGAACAAAAAATCGGCCTGAGGGCCAGCGCCGGCCGCGGCCGCATCGCACTCCAGTCCCTGCACGTCCATGGCGAAGTGGACGGGCTGCTGTTGCGCATGAAGCTGCGGCAGGTGTACCGCAACACCACCGGCAAGGATCTCGAAACCGTCTACGGCTTCCCGCTCGCCTGGGGCACGACGCTGCTCGGCATGCGCGTCGAACTGAACGGCAAGACGCTGCAGGGCAGCGTGATCGAAAAATCCGACGCCGAAGCGCGCTACGAGCAGGCCTTCGAGGAAGGCGACCTGCCGGTGATGCTGGTCCGCGAGGGCAAGGACCTGTACTCCGCGCGCATCGGCAACCTGAAGGACGGCGACGAAGCCATCATCGAGATCGAATACGGCCAACTGCTCTCCCCCGACCAGGGTGGCGCCCGCATCACGCTGCCCACCACGATCGCGCCGCGCTTCGGGCGCGACCCGGGATTCCGCGGACTGGTCTCGCGCATGATCGGCGCAGTCGATCCGCTGGCGGAATACCGCTTCTTCCTCGCCATCGACATTCGCGGACCGCTGGCCCATGGACGCATCGCCTGCCCCAGCCATGCAGTGAGCCAGCAGACCACGGCCGCCGGCGTGTCCGTGCAGCTGGCGCAGCAGGCCATGCTCGACCGCGATTTCATCCTCACCATCGACGCCGACAATGTCACCTCCACACTGGCCAGCCCCGACCCGGGCGGCGACGGCGCCTGCACGCTCTTGACCAGCCTCGTGCCGCGCCTGCCGTCCTTGGAGCGACCGGACGCGCCGCTGCGCCTGAAGCTGCTGGTTGACTGCTCGGGTTCGATGGAAGGCGACAGCATGCGGCTGGCGAAAGAGGCACTGGCCACCGTGGCGAGGCAGCTCAGGCCGGACGACGCGCTGTCGTTCAGCCGTTTCGGCTCCGACACGCAGCATGTGTTCGACCGGCTGGTCCCGGCGAGCAAGCGCAATCTGTCACAGCTGTTGCAGGACATCGGCAGGACGGAGGCCGACATGGGCGGCACCGAGCTGGCGTCTGCATTGAAACAGGTTATCGCGCTGACGGAAGACGGCGAAGCCCGTCCGGACGCGGCCGGCATCCTGCTGATCACCGACGGCGAAGTCTGGGCGATCGAGGAGGTGATTGCGACCGCGCGCCATTCCGGCCATCAGGTGTACGTGATCGGCGTCGGCAGCTCGCCGGCCGCAAGCCTGGTGCGCGAGCTTGCCGAAATCACCGGGGGCGCAGCAGAGTTCGCTGCTCCCGGCGAAGACATGGCCGTCACTGCGCAACGCCTGGTCACGAAGATGCGCTCGGTGCGTGACTATGATGTGGCGGTGGAGGCCGGCGAAGCCGTCCGGCTGGCGCGCCGCCGCTACCGGCTCGCCGCAGGCGAGACGCTGCACCTCTGGCACCCGATGTCGCATCGGCCGGCACAAGCGCCGCGCATCGTGATCACGGATACGCATAGCGGCGCGCAGCAAGTCATCTGCCCGGACAGTCTCGACTGGAACGCCGATGGCACGGTGGCCCGGATCGGCGCAGCGCAGCGCCTGCATGACATTGCCGATCCGCGCCAGCGCCTTGAAGTCGCGCTCAAATACCAACTGCTCACCGAGCAGACGAATTTCTTCCTCGTGCATCAGCGCGATGCAGCCGACAAGGCCAATGGCATACCGGAATTGCAGCAGGTGCCGAACATGCTGGCCGCTGGCTGGGGCGGCTTCACAATGACCGCAGCCGCCGCCCATACGACATATGACGCGCCGCGCTTCATGCGCAGGCAAGCAGAGTCAGTGCGGGAGCAGCCACCGGTCTGGCGAATCGGCGATGAAGCAGGCATCACCTTGCATGACACCTTCGATCCGCCTCCGCTCTGGTATACCAGCCTTGCCGAGGCGATAGCGCACCCGAAGGCGCCCGCCAATCCGCTGAAGCTGCTCGCGCGGCAGCTCGATGACATGCAGGGCGACCCGGCCGTCTTTTCCGCGCTGGTCTTCATGATCGGCAAGGATCCGGCGCTGGCCTTCCTGCAGCCGGTGCTCGATGAGATCGACTCGATCGCCGGCGACCGCGAAGCCGCGATTGCCTTGTTGCTCGATTGGGTGCGCGGCGCGGCGCGTTCCTGCTTGCGCCTTTCACGCGGTGCAAGGAAGCGGCTGGAAGGCCGGGTCGCGAAGATCGCGCGTGCGACCGTAGAAGAAGCCCACGCCTGGCTCGCCGCCGAAGCTGCGCGCACCGACAGCCCGCCGCACAGCGCAGGCGAGGCAATGCCAGTCAGTCACGCGTAAAAATTTCCGTGATCGACGAAACATCTGAAAGTCGCTGGGTCCCGGCCTTCGCCGGGACGACGTTTCAAGCGCAGAAGGCCCAAAAATCGTCGTCCCGGCGCAGGGTGAAGCGGGGGTTTCAGAGCGCATGCGCTCTGCCCGCTGAACGGCATCGGCATATTCGCCGATGCGCGGGCTGCAGGCCGGGACCCAGTGTCTTTGAATCCTTCCGCCTTGACCGACTGGCATTGTCAGTCGAGGGGCATTTCGATACCCCTGCTTCCCTGCGGCAGGCTGCCGACCGAGGAAACCGCCCTGCCTCGCGGGGCATTACAGCGCCATCCGATTGTGCTACGCTGGCCGCAAGATTCCTGAACACATCATGCGCACCCTCGTCGCCACATTCGGCCGCCAAATCGCCGCCTTTGTCATGCTCGCGATGCTGACCTCCGGCATTGCGATGGCGGCTTATGTGTGCCCGAAAGCCCCGGCCGGCCTGGCCGGCGTCGCGACGGGCCTGCAGACGCAGGGCATGGACGATCAGATGCCCGTGCACTGCGCCGAACACCACAACGGCGACAAGCAGGCGCTTGAGCAAAGCGGCAGCCCGCCGGTGCCTGCGCTGCCGCAGGTCGTCTCCGTACAATTGCTGCCGCCGGCCGCACCGCCGTCCTGGCACGCGCTGTCCGAGCGCATTGCCGCGCCCGCCTTCCCCGCCCACGCTCCGCCCTTCCTGCGCACGCTGCGATTGCGCATCTGACACCTCTGTCGTTGACCCCCGGGCCGGCCTGCTGATGCAGTCGCCGGCGATTGCGTTCAACCACGGAGCCCATGATGGATTCATTTGCACCGAGCCGCCCGTTCAGGCGGCTCCCCCTGTTCGCCATCCTGCCCGCGCTGTTGGCGGCGCTGCTGCCGGTGCAGCCTGCGCAGGCCGACGCCGCCCCGCTGAGCTTCGAGATGGCCGTGCAGCATGCGCTGCACCGTTCTGCAGCCCACCAGGCCGCGCAGAGCGCCACGCAGGCCAGCGCCGAAGCCGCCGCGCAGGCCGGCCAGCTGCCCGACCCGATGCTGAAACTCGGCATCGACAACCTGCCGGTCGAAGGACCGGACCGCTGGAGCCTCAGCCGCGATTTCATGACGATGCGCCGCATCGGCATCGAACAGTCCTGGGTCTCGGCCGACAAGCGCGCCGCCCGCAGCGCGCGCGCCGGCCAGATGGTGGCACTGCAGCGCGCCGAAGAGGCGATGCATGCCGCCGATACGCGCGCGCAGGCAGCGCAGGCATGGATACAGCTGCGCCACGCACAGCGCGCACAAGCCTTCGCGGTTGAACTCGCGAAGCACACGGCCGACGACCTCGCCGCCGTGCAGGCCGCCCACCGGGGCGGCAAGGCCAGCGCCGCCGATGTCGCCCAGGCGCAGCTGGCGCTGACCCGCGCGCAGGATGCCCGCGCCCGCGCGGCGCAGGAAAAGGAGGCCGCGCGCATCGCGCTGCAGCGCTGGGTGCAAGTGCCGGTGGATGCGGTCGACGACACGCTGCCGCCGCTGACCCTGCCCGCCGCGATGCTGCAAGACGGACAGCTCGACCAGCATCATCCGCTGCTGCTGAAGGCCCGCCGCAGCACCGAGCTGGCCGAGTCCGAGGTCGCGGTCGCCAACAACGAGCGCCGGCCGGACTGGAGCTTCGAGCTCGCGTACAGCCAGCGCGGCAGTGCCTACGCCAACATGCTGTCCTTCGGCGTCACCATCCCGCTGACCGTGAACCCGGCACAGCGGCAGGACCGCAGCATTGCCGAGAAGGCCGCGCAGGCGACGACGGCCAGGCTGCAATATGACGAGGCACGCCGCGCACTCGCTGCCGAGCTGGCCGCGCTGCAGGTAGCGACGACACAGGCGTCCGAACGCGCGACCTGGCTGCGGCAGCAGGCGCTGCCGTTGGCGCGGCAGTCGGTCGACCTCGCAGTGGCTGCGTATCGTGGCGGCAGCGGTGCGCTGTCGTCGGTCTTCAGCGCGCGCCGCATGCTGGTCGAGCAGCAGTTGCAGATCGCCGAACTCGAGCGCGATGCCGCGCTCGCGTGGGCGCAGCTGGCGCTGCCGCTGCAGGAGGTGCGGCCATGACATCCCCGACACTGACCAAAACCGTCGCGCTGACCTTGCTCGGCGCTCTGCTGGCCGCCGGCGGCTATTACGCCGGCCGTCGCCACGATTCCGCAAGCACGCCAGCCACCGCATCCGATGCGAAGGTCGATCCCGAAACCGGCCGCAAGGTGCTGTACTGGCACGACCCGATGGTGCCCGGACAGAAATTCGACCAGCCCGGCAAGAGCCCGTTCATGGACATGCCGCTGGTGCCGGTCTACGAAGACGAGGCCGCCGCCAGCGGCGGCGTGAGCGTCGCGCCGACGATGCGGCAGAGCCTCGGCATACGCGAAGCGACGGTGCGCCGGGCAACGGTCGGCGCGAGCTTCGACGTGGTCGGCAGCACGCAGCTCGACGAGAGCCTCGCCGAGGTCGTGCAGAGCCGCGTCACCGGTTACATTGAAAGGCTGCATACGCGCACGCCAATGCAGCGGGTGCAGCGTGGCGCGCCGGTCGCGACCTTGTTCGTGCCCGACTGGCTCGCGCCGCAGGAGGAATACCTTGCGCTCAAGCGCGCCGGCGATGCCGAGCTGGCCGACGCCGCACGGCAGCGCATGCGCGCGCTGTCGATCCCGGAGGCCGTGATCGCGCAGCTCGACAGGAGCGGCCAGCCGCAGCGGCAGCTGACGCTGCATGCGCCGGTCGGCGGCGTCGTCACCGAACTGCCGGTGCGCGACGGCGCGATGGTGTCGCCGGGCATGACGATCGCGAAGATTTCCGGGCTCGGCCGGCTGTGGCTGCTGGCCGACGTACCGGAGACGCTCGCGCCCTTGCTGCGACCCGGCATGAAGGCAAGCGCGCGCTTCGCCGGCCTGCCCGGGCGCAGCTATGCAGGCACGGTGCGCGACATCCTGCCGCAGGTCAGCACCGCCACACGCACCGTGCAGGCGCGGCTCGAGATCGACAACCGCGACGGCAGCCTGACACCCGGACTGCTGATGCAGGTCAGCCTCGCCGAACCCGCCGGCGCGCCGAAGCTGCTGGTGCCGACCGAAGCGGTGATTCATACCGGCCGTCGTTCGGTGGTGCTGGTGGTCGGCGAGAAGAACGCGATCCGCCCGGTCACGGTGACGGCCGGACGCGAGCATGGCGACGATACCGAGATCCTCGATGGCCTCGGCGAAGGACAGAGGGTGATCGTCTCGGGTCAGTTCCTGATCGACTCCGAGGCCAGCCTGAAATCGGCGCTGGCGAAGTTTGCCGATGCGCCGCCGGCTGCAGCACCGGCTGCCGCAGCGCCGCTGCACCACGCGACCGGGCGGATCGAGCAAGTGACGCCCGAGGCGCTGACGCTCGCGCACGACCCGGTGCCGGCACTGAAATGGGGTGCGATGACGATGGACTTCGCCAAGCCTTCGCCGGACGCATTCAGCCAGTTCAAGCGCGGCGACCGCGTGCACTTCAGCTTCCGCGAGACTGACGACGGCTACTTGCTGGACAAGGTCGAGCGCATGCCCGGGAGCGCAAAATGATCGCCGCCGTCATCCGCGCATCGATCGCGAACCGGCTGCTGGTGCTGCTGGCCGCTGCCGGCATCGCGCTGTGGGGGCTGTGGTCGCTGTGGCGCACCCCGCTGGATGCGCTGCCCGACCTGTCGGACACGCAGGTGATCATCCGCGCGCAATTCCCCGGCAAGGCACCGCAGCTGGTCGAGGACCAGGTGACCTATCCGCTGACCACCGCGCTGCTGTCGGTGCCCGGCGCGAAGACCGTGCGCGGCTACTCGTTCTTCGGCGATGCCTTCGTCTACGTGCTGTTCGACGACGACACCGACCTCTACTGGGCGCGTTCGCGCGTGCTCGAATACCTGAACCAGGTACAGGGCCGACTGCCGCAGGGCGTGAGCGCGGAGCTGGGGCCGGACGGTACCGGCGTCGGCTGGATCTACGAATACGCGCTGGTCGACCGCAGCGGCAGGCACGACCTCGGCCAGCTGCGCGCGCTGAACGACTGGTTCCTGCGCTTCGAACTGAAGACCGCGCCGAACGTCGCCGAGGTTGCCAGCATCGGCGGCATGGTGCGGCAGTATCAGGTGGTGCTCGACCCGGACCGGCTGCGCGCGTTCGGCATCACGCACGAGATGGTGCGCGAGGCTTTGTCGAAGGCGAATGCAGCCACCGGCGGCGCGGTGGTCGAGCTGGCCGAGACCGAGTACATGGTGCGCTCGCAGTCTTACCTGCGCACGCTCGACGACTTCCGCAACACCGTGCTGAACGCCAGCGAGACCGGCACGCCGGTGCTGCTGCGCGATGTTGCGTCGGTGCGGCTCGGGCCGGAGATGCGACGCGGCATCGCCGAGCTGAATGGCGAGGGCGAAGTGACCGGCGGCGTGGTGGTGATGCGCAGCGGGAAGAACGCGCTCGAGACCATCGACGGCGTGAAGGCGAAGCTGGCCGCGCTGAAGGCGTCGCTGCCGCCGGGTGTGGAAGTGGTGAGCGTGTACGACCGCTCGAACCTGATCCGCTCGGCGGTGGCCAACCTGCGCGACAAGCTGGTCGAGGAGTTCATTGTCGTTGCGCTGGTCTGCGTGCTGTTCCTGTTCCACCTGCGCAGCGCGCTGGTGGCGATCGTGTCGCTGCCGCTGGGTGTGCTGGCGGCCTTCGTCGTGATGCGGTACCAGGGCGTGAACGCGAACATCATGTCGCTGGGCGGCATTGCGATCGCGATCGGCGCGATGGTGGATGCGGCCATCGTGATGGTGGAGAACGCGCACAAGCACATCGAGCAGCATGAGCAGCAGCATCCGGGCGAGACATTGACGGTGGCGGCGCGCTGGCAATTGATGACGGAGGCGGCCATCGAGGTCGGGCCGGCACTGTTCTTTTCGCTGCTGATCGTCACCCTCTCCTTCCTGCCGGTGTTTGCGCTGCAGGCGCAGGAAGGCAAGCTGTTCGCGCCGCTGGCTTACACGAAAACCTACACGCTGGCGGCGGCCGCCGGGCTGGCGGTCACGTTGGTGCCGGTGCTGATGGGCTACCTGATCCGCGGACGCATACCGCGCGAGGAAGCGAACCCGCTGAACCGCGTGCTGGTGCGCCTGTACCGGCCGGCGCTGGAAGCGAGCCTGCGGCATCCATGGATGACGATCGCGATTGCCACGGTGGCGCTGGTGCTGACCGCGTATCCGCTGTCACGGCTCGGCGGCGAGTTCCTGCCGCCGCTGGACGAAGGCGACCTGCTGTACATGCCGACCGCGCTGCCCGGGCTGTCGGCGGCGAAGGCGGCCGAGCTGCTGCAGCAGACTGACCGGCTGATCAAGACCGTGCCCGAGGTGCAGACCGTGTTCGGCAAGGCCGGCCGCGCCGAGAGCGCGACCGATCCGGCACCGCTGGAGATGTTCGAGACGACCATACAGTTCAGGCCGCGCAATGAGTGGCGTGCCGGCATGACGCCGGAGAAGCTGGTGGAGGAACTGGACCGTACGGTGCGCGTGCCGGGGCTGAGCAATGTCTGGGTGCCGCCGATCCGCAACCGCATCGACATGCTGTCGACCGGCATCAAGACGCCGGTAGGCGTGAAGGTGTCGGGCGCGGATCTGCAGCAGATCGAGGCGATCACGCTGCAGATCGAGAATGCGGTGCGTGGCGTGCCGGGCGTGACGTCGGCGCTGGCCGAGCGTGTCAGCGGCGGGCGTTATATCGACATCGATATCGACCGCGCGCGTGCGGCCCGCTACGGATTGTCGGTGGCCGATGTGCAGTCGGTGGTGGCGTCCGCCATCGGCGGCGAGAACATCGGCGAAGTGATCGACGGCCGGCAGCGCTTCCCGATCAACCTGCGCTATCCGCGCGACTACCGCGATTCACTGCAGGCGCTGCGCGAGCTGCCGGTGGTGACGCCGCGCGGCGCGCAGCTGCGGCTGCAGGATGTGGCCGAGGTGAAGGTCGTCACGGGCCCGCCGATGATACGCAGCGAGAATGCGCGGTTGGCCGGCTGGGTCTATGTGGACGTGCGCGGCACCGACCTGCGCAGCGCGGTGCAGGCGATGCAAAAGGCGGTGGCGGCGAAGGTGAAGCTGCCGCCCGGTTATGCGATCAGCTGGTCCGGGCAATTCGAGTATCTGGAGCGCGCGACCGCGCGGCTGCAGATGGTGGTGCCGCTGACGTTGCTGGTGATCTTCGGGCTGCTGTACCTGGCGTTCCGCTCGGTGGCTGATGCGCTGCTGCTGATGGCGACGGTGCCGTTCGCGCTGGTGGGCGGGCTGTGGTTCATCTGGCTGCTGGGGCATGCGGTGTCGGTGGCCACCGCAGTCGGCTTCATCGCGCTGGCGGGTCTGGCGGCGGAGTTCGGGGTGGTGATGCTGGTCTATCTGCGCAATGCGTGGCAGAAGCATCTGGATGCCGGCGAAGCGCCGACCGAGGCTGCGCTGCTGGCAGCGATACGCGAAGGCGCGGTCGCGCGCGTGCGGCCGAAGGCGATGACGGTGGCGACCATACTCGCGGGCCTGCTGCCGATCATGTGGGGTGGCGGCGCCGGTTCGGAAGTGATGCAGCGGATTGCTGCGCCGATGGTGGGCGGAATGGTGACCGCGCCGCTGTTGTCGCTGTTTGTGATTCCGGCGGCTTGGTGGTTGATGAAGCGGAGGGGGTTGGGGCGGTGATGCCTTGAGTCTCGTTGATACGGGTCTGCCGGGTGAAGATGCTGGATCCCGGCCTGCGCCGGGGTGACGATTTTGGGGCCGACTGCGCTTGAAACGTCATCCCGGTGCTGACCGAATGGCCGCATCAAAGACGGCAGACTCTTGAATCGTCGTCCCAGCGAAAGCTGGGACCCATAACCGCATCCCGATAGCTAACGTCACGGGTTTATCGACGATGGATCCCAGCTTTCGCTGGGATGACG
>CAZTIF010000060.1:0-19882 GCA_964613635.1 uncultured Bifidobacterium sp.
CCTGGTCGACCCAGCGCACCACGTAGCCGAGGATGCCCTGGGCGTTGTTGTCCAGTTCTTGCTGGATGTCGGCAGCGGTCCAGGTCGGGTTCTTCGCGACCGGGATCATCAGCAGCTCGTCGCGCAGCTTCGCCAGCTCGGTCGCCGCATCCAGCTTCTCCAGCTGCTGCTGGATCTCGAACACGTTCACCTGATGGTAGTGCAGCGCATGCAGCGTGGCGGCGGTCGGCGACGGCACCCATGCAGTGTTCGCGCCAGCCTTCGGATGGCCGATCTTTTGCTCGAGCATCGCTGCCATCAGGTCCGGCATGGCCCACATGCCCTTGCCGATCTGGCCGCGGCCGCGCATGCCCGACGACAGGCCGGTCAGCACATTGCTGCGCTCATAGGCCGACAGCCAGGTCGAGGTCTTCATGTCGCCCTTGCGCAGCATCGGGCCCGCGGTCATCGACGAATGCATTTCGTCGCCGGTACGGTCGAGGAAGCCGGTGTTGATGAAGGCGACGCGTGCAGCGGCTTCCCTCAGGCAGGCCTTCAGGTTGGTCGACGTGCGGCGCTCTTCATCCATGATGCCGAGCTTGACGGTGTTTTCCTTCAGGCCGAGCAGCGACTCGACGCGGCCGAACAGTTCGGCGGCGAATGCGACTTCCTTCGGGCCGTGCATCTTCGGCTTGACGATGTAGACCGAGCCGGTGCGGGTGTTGCCGATGGCCTGCGATGCCGGGCGCTTCAGGTCATGCAGCGCGATGGTGGTGGTGACGACGGCGTCGAGGATGCCTTCCGGGATTTCCTTGCCGTCGGCCAGCAGGATCGCCGGGTTCGTCATCAGGTGACCGACGTTACGCAGGAACAGCAGCGAGCGGCCGTGCAGCTTCACCGGCTGGCCATTCGCGCCGGTGTATTCACGGTCAGCGTTCAGCGTGCGATCGAAGGTCTTGCCGCCCTTGCTGACGCTCTCGACCAGCGTGCCCTTCAGGATGCCGAGCCAGTTTTCGTAGGCGACGACCTTGTCGCTGCCATCCACCACGGTCACCGAGTCTTCCAGGTCGAGGATGGTCGACAGCGCCGACTCGATCACGACGTCGGACACGCCGGCAGCATCATCCTTGCCGATCGTGGTGCTGCGGTCGATGCGGATGTCGATGTGCAGGTCATTGTTCTTCAGCAGGACCGACGACGGTGCGGCGGCATCGCCCTGGTAGCCGACGAACTTCGCTGCATCCTTCAGGCCGGTGCTGCTGCCGTCCTTCAGCGCAACGACCAGCTTGCCGCCGTCGACCTTGTAGCCGGTCGCATCCGCGTGCGAGCCTTGCGCGAGCGGTGCCGACTGGTCGAGGAAGTTGCGCGCGAACGCGATCACCTTTGCGCCGCGCACCGGGTTGTAGCCGCCGGCGCGGGTGGCGCCGCCGTCTTCGGAAATCGCGTCGGTGCCGTACAGCGCGTCATACAGCGAACCCCAGCGGGCGTTGGCGGCATTCAGTGCGTAGCGCGCGTTCAGGATCGGCACCACCAGCTGCGGGCCGGCGGTCGTTGCCAGCTCGGCGTCGACGTTCTCGGTGGTCACCTTGACGTCGGCCGGCACCGGCAGCAGGTAGCCGATCGATTCGAGGAACTGGCGGTAAGCCGCGACATCGGCGATCGGACCGGGGTGGGCGCGGTGCCAGTTGTCGAGCTCGACCTGCAGGCGGTCGCGCTCGGCGAGCAGCGCGGCGTTCTTCGGCGACAGTTCATTGACGATCTGCGCGAAGCCCTGCCACCAGCTGTCGCTGGCGATGCCGGTGCCCGGCAGGACCTTGTCCTCGATGAAGCGGTGCAGGGCGGTATCGACCTGCAGTCCATGGCAATTCGTGCGTGCTGTCATGATGTTTTCCTCAGGAGTTTGTTCGTATTGGATAGACGATGAATCGAAAAGTGTGCTGCTTATCTGTGTTGATCGACGTAGCGGTGCAGGTCATCCAGCGTGCGGCCTTCGCCGTTGGGCGTAACGCCGAGTTCCTCCATCGGCGCATTCGCGCGGTTGACCCAGAAGGTACGGAAGCCAAACCAGGCAGCACCGCAGATGTCCCAGCCATTGCTGGAGACGAACAGCGTGTCCTTTGCGGCGACGCCAAGCATGTCGGGGCCGAGCTGATACGCGTCGGGGGCGGTCTTGAATTTCTGCACGCTGTGCACCGACAGCACTTGCGTGAACAAGCCGTTCATGCCGGCAGCACTGACCACGGCGTCGAGCATGTCGGGATTGCCATTGGACAGGATCGCCAGCTTCAGTCCGGCCGACTTCAGCGCCTGCAGCACCGCCAGGTTTTCCGGGAAGGCCTGCAGCTTCGCGTACTGTCCCATCAGCTGGGTCTGCGCATCGAGCGTCAGTTCGAGACCGAGCTTGCGGCAGCAAAAGACCAGCGCATCCTGCGTGATCTCCCAGAACGGCTTGTAGGTGTTGGACAGCGTGCGCAGCCGCGTGTACTCGATCTGCTTGTCGCGCCAGAGCTCGGCGACCGCCGTTCCTTTGCCGGGAAACAGGCGCTCGGCAAGCGCACCGATCGAGTAAACGTCGAACAGCGTGCCGTAGGCGTCGAAAATGATGGCCTGGATAGTCATAGGATGGGCGTTGTGGGGCGTCGGCGCAGTATATTCAGCCGCCAAAGTTATAAACGCCCAGATTCGTCGATACACTTGTGCATTTTTGTCACAAGCAAGTTCTGTCCCCGACCCAAGCGGTGCGCTGCAGTCGAACGGGATGGCGGCAGAAAAGCAAAGGGCCATCCTTGCGGAAGGCCCTTGTGGCTTGGGTTGCGGTGAACGTTTACACGTCGATATTCCCGGCCGCCAGCGCGTTGCTCTCGATGAACGCGCGCCGCGGTTCGACGTCGTCGCCCATCAGCGTGGTGAAGATCTGGTCGGCCGCGATCGCGTCCTCGATCTGCACCTTCAGCAGGCGGCGCACGGTCGGGTCCATCGTGGTTTCCCACAGCTGCTCGGGATTCATCTCGCCCAGCCCCTTGTAGCGCTGCTTCGACACGCCGCGCTCGGCTTCGTCGCGCAACCAGGCCATCGCCTGGCGGAAGTCGATCACGGCCGACTCGCGCACCTTCTCGCCGGCGCCGCGCCGCACCAGCGCACCGCGGCCGATCAGGCCCTTGAAGGTGGCCGCCGCCTCGGCCAGCAAAGCATAGTCGGGGCTGTCGACGAATTCGGCATCGATCACGCTGACCTTCAGGTTGCCGTGATGGCGGCGCTGCACGCGCAGCATGTGCTTGGCCGACAGCTCGTCGGTGCTGACGACGACCTGCACGAACGGGTCATTGATCGCGGCCGCCAGCGCCTGCGCGGACGCCTCCGAGCTTTCCATGCTCGCGAGGTCGAGCGTGACGCCGTTCATGATCGCCGACAGCGCCGCATCGTCGATCGCGCGCGACAGGCGCTGGATGATCGCATTCGCAGTGTTGTACTTGCGGACCAGCTCGGCCAGCGCATCGCCCGCGATCGGCTGCGCATTCTCGGCCGGCACCAACGCCGCGTCGTGCAGCGCGATCTGCATCATGTAGGTCGCTTCCTCGAGGTCGTCCTTCAGGTAGCGCTCGTCCTTGCCGTGCTTGACCTTGTACAGCGGCGGCTGCGCGATGTACACATGGCCGCGCTCGACCAGCAGCGGCATCTGCCGGTACAAGAGCGTCAGCAGCAGCGTACGGATGTGCGCGCCGTCGACGTCCGCATCGGTCATGATGATGATGCGGTGGTAGCGCAGCTTCTCGATGTTGAATTCGTCGGCGCCAATCGAGGTGCCGAGCGTCGCGATCAGCGTGGTGATCTGCTCGGAGGACAGCATCTTCTCGAAGCGCGCCTTCTCGACGTTCAGCACCTTGCCGCGCAGCGGCAGGATCGCCTGGAACTTGCGGTCGCGGCCCTGCTTCGCGGAGCCGCCTGCGGAGTCACCCTCGACGATGTACAGCTCGCACAGCGCCGGATCCTTTTCCTGGCAGTCGGCCAGCTTCGCCGACAGGCCGAGGCCGTCCATGATGCCCTTGCGGCGGGTCAGCTCGCGCGCCTTGCGCGCGGCTTCGCGCGCACGTGCGGCTTCGACGATCTTGCCGCAAATGATTTTGGCGTCATTCGGCTTTTCCATCAGGTAGTCGGTCAGGGTCTTTGCGACCACTTCCTCGACCGGGCCGCGCACTTCGCTCGAGACCAGCTTGTCTTTGGTCTGCGAGCTGAATTTCGGCTCCGGCACCTTCACCGACAGCACGCAGGTCAGGCCTTCGCGCATGTCGTCGCCGCTGATCTCGACCTTCGCCTTCTTCGCCAGATCGTTCTCTTCGATGTACTTGTTGATCACGCGCGTCATCGCCGCGCGCAGGCCGGTCAGGTGGGTGCCGCCGTCGCGCTGCGGGATATTGTTGGTGAAGCACAGCACCTGCTCGTTGTACGCGTCGTTCCACTGCATCGACACATCGACCGAGATCGTGGTGCCGTTCTCGGACACGCGCTCGCCGGTCGCCTGGAACACGGTCGGATGCAGCACGGTCTTGCTCTTGTTGATGTACTCGACGAAGCCGCGCGTGCCGCCTTCAAAGGCGAAATCCTCTTCCTTGCCGGTGCGCTGGTCGGTGAGCTTGATGTGCACGCCATTGTTCAGGAAGGACAGCTCGCGGATGCGCTTGGCGAGGATGTCATAGTGGAACTCAATGTGGTTGAAGATTTGTTCGTCAGCCCAGAAATGCACCTCGGTGCCGCGCTTCTCGGTGTCGCCGATGACCTTGATCGGCGAGACGGCCACGCCGTCCTGCGTCTCGATCTCGCGGTTCTGCGGCACGCCGCGCACGAATTCCATGAAATGCTTCTTGCCGTCGCGGCGGATGGTCAGCTTCAGCTTCTTCGACAGCGCGTTCACGCAGGACACGCCGACGCCGTGCAGGCCGCCCGACACCTTGTACGAGTTCTGGTCGAACTTGCCGCCGGCGTGGAGCTCGGTCATCACGATCTCGGCTGCGCTGCGCTTGGGTTCGTGCTTGTCGTCCCACTTGATGCCGGTCGGGATGCCGCGGCCGTTGTCGGTGATCGAGATCGAATTGTCCGCGTGTATCGTTACGTGGATCTCGCTGCAATGCCCTGCCAGCGCCTCGTCGATCGAGTTGTCGAGCACCTCGAACACCAGGTGGTGCAGGCCGGTGCCGTCCGACGTGTCACCGATGTACATGCCGGGACGCTTGCGCACCGCTTCCAGGCCTTCGAGGATCTGGATGGAGGAAGCGCCGTACTGGCTCGACGCGCTGGCGTTATCGGAGGGAATCGCTGACATGGCTGTCCTAAGTAAGCAAAAAGCAGAAAAACGATGAATCTGAAAAAGTACGGAAGGGGCCCCTGGGGCCCCCTCCGGTCACCGGTTGCAGCCGGAGATCAAATTCGCATCGGCATCACGACATACTTGAAATTGGGGTCGTCCGGCAGCGTGATCAGCGCCGACGAGTTCGCATCGCCCAGCGAGACGCTGACGCTGTCGCACTTCAGGTTGTTCAGCACGTCCAGCAGGTAGGTGACGTTGAAGCCGATGTCGATGCTGTCGCCGCCGTAATCGATCTCGAGTTCCTCGACCGCTTCTTCCTGGTCGGCGTTGGTCGAGCTGATCTTCAGGCTGCCCGGCGCGATCATGCAGCGCACGCCCTTGAACTTGTCCGAGGTCATGATCGCGGCGCGCTGCAGCGAGCGCAGCAATGCCTCGCGGCCGATGGTGAAGTTGTTCTTGTACGCCTTCGGCACCACGCGCGTGTAGTCGGGGAACTTGCCCTCGACCAGCTTCGAGATCAGCTCGATGTCGGAGAACGTGAATTTCACCTGATTGGTCGCGATCGCGAGCGTGACCGGGTCGTCGGTCTCTTCGAGCAGGCGCTGCAGCTCGAGGATGGTCTTGCGCGGAATGATGACTTCCTGCCGCGCGAACTGCTGGTCGGTGACGATCTGGCTGAACGCGAGGCGGTGGCCGTCGGTCGCGACCGCGATCACGTTCTGGCCCTCGACCACCAGCAGCAGGCCGTTCAGGTAATAACGGATATCCTGCTGCGCCATCGAGAAGTGCACCATGTTGAGCAGGTGCTTCAGCGTCTTCTGCGGCAGGCTGAACTGCGCGCCGTAGTGCTCGGCCTGCGCGACGGTCGGGAATTCCTCGGCGGCCAGCGTCTGCAGCGCGAAGCGCGACTTGCCGCACTGGATGGTCATGCGCTTGTTCGACAGCGACAGCGACACTTCCGAATCCGGCAGCGCGCGCAAAATGTCGAGCAGCTTGCGCGCGGCAACGGTGGTCGCGGCGGTTTCCTTGCCCGAACCGATCGCCGCGTGGGTGCTGATCTGGACCTCGATGTCGGTCGACAGCAGGGTCACGTCATCGCCGTCCTTGCGGATGAGGATATTGGCCAGAATCGGCAGCGTGTGCCGACGCTCGACAATACCGCTCACGATCTGCAGCGGTCGCAGCAGCGCGTCGCGGTGGGTTTTTACCAGTTGCATGGTGATTTCCTTTCGCAAGAAACGCTTGGAATATGGGTTCTGGTTTGCATCGCCGGTTCCTGTCTCAGCCTTTCAGGGTCTGTTCGAGCACGTGCAGCTCATGGTTGACTTCGGGGTTCTTGCTGCGGTCGGCCGCGATCTTGCGCACCGCATGCAGCACCGTCGTGTGGTCGCGGCCGCCGAACAGCTCGCCGATCTCGGGCAGGCTCTTCTGCGTCAGTTCCTTGGCCAGGTACATCGCGATCTGGCGCGGCCGCGCGATGTTGGCCGGCCGCTTCTTCGAATACATGTCGGCGACCTTGATGTTGAAGAAGTCGGCGACGGTCTTCTGGATGTTCTCGACCGAGATCTGCCGGTTCTGCACCGACAGCAGGTCCTTCAGCGCTTCCTTCACGACGTCGATCGTGATTTCCTTGTCGTGGAAACGCGAGTACGCGAGGATCTTGCGCAGCGCGCCCTCGAGCTCGCGCACGTTCGAGCGCAGGTGCTTGGCCACGAAGAACGCGACATCGTCGGACAGCGTCACGCCTTCCTGATGCGCCTTCTTCAGCAGGATCGCGACGCGCATCTCGAGCTCCGGCGGCTCGACCGCGACCGTCAGGCCGGAGTCGAAGCGCGAGATCAGCCGGTCATCCATGCCGGTGATCTCCTTCGGATAGGTGTCGCTGGTGATGATGATCTGCTTCTTTGCCGCGATCAGCGCCTCGAACGCATAGAAGAACTCTTCCTGCGTGCGGCTCTTGCCGCCGAAGAACTGGATATCGTCGATCAGCAGCAGGTCCAGCGAGTGGTAGTAGCGCTTGAAATCGTCGAAGCCCTTGCGCTGGTACGCGGTGACGACGTCGCGCACATACTGCTCCGCATGGATGTAACGGATGCGCACGTTCGGATTGTCGGCCAGCACCTGGTTGCCGATCGCGTGGATCAGGTGGGTCTTGCCGAGGCCGACGCCGCCGTACAGGAACAGCGGGTTGTACGATCTGCCGGGATTGCTCGCGACCTGGATCGCGGCCGCGCGCGCCAGCTGGTTTGCCTTGCCGGTGACGAAGCTGTCGAAGGTCAGCGCCGGGTTGATCTTGCTCTGGTCGCGGCGCAGGTTCTGCTCGTCGGCCTGCTCGGCGCGCTCGATCGGCGAGGGCGCAACGTTCGCACCCGGCGTTGCAGCCGGCGCGGCGCCAGCGGACGCCGCCGGACGGCGTGCGCCGGCCAGGCGCGGGTCGAGCACGAACTGCACATCGACCGGCGACTGCCAGAACTCGGCGGCGATGGTAGTGATGCGGGCGGCAAACTGCGTCTTCACCCAATCCAGCTTGAAGCGGTTGGGCGCGGCGATGCGCAGGCGACCGTCCTCGAAGTCGAGGGGTGCCAGCGGCTTGATCCAGGCGCTGAACTGCTGAGGCGTCAGTTCCTGCTGCAGTCGAGACGCGCAGGTCTGCCAGAATTCATCCATGCGATTGTCAATATTGAAGCGGCAGGTGGGGGCGCGCTTCGGGTTATTTGTTCTGTGGAGGGCGGAGCGCGAGGCTTGCCGGGCGACCCGTATTTTACCGCCGCCGGGGCGAGTTATCCACAGGCCCGACCGGAATTTCGGCAACCGAGGAAAGGGCTTTCATTCGCCACAACTTTCCAATCAGTTAAGCTGGTTTTGCGGCAGATTCGCCCCAGCGCGCCGACCACAGCACCGCACCCCGCCTAAGTGATTGACAGATATACAGAAAGTACTGTCTAATTCACGGTTCGCTGCACTGCGCGCCTGCAAGAAGTCGCACGGGCGCTGCAATACACTGATTTTCTTGCCGGGCAGATCCCGGTTTTTTTGCTGATTTCCGCTGCACTCAACCAAGCGAGACCCAAATGAAACGTACTTACCAGCCTTCCGTCGTCCGCCGCAAGCGCACCCATGGTTTCCGTGCGCGCATGGCCACCCGTTCGGGCCGTGCCGTGCTGAACGCACGCCGCGCCAAGGGCCGCAAGCGCCTCGCCGTCTAAGGCACCGCGCGGCCCACTTGCGTAGTCGCGTGTCCGGGTCGCCGGAAGACTACGGCAGGCATCGACGCATCGTAAAAACGGATGAGTTTTCATCCGTTTTTCGTTTGCGGCCCTTGTATCGCACCGAGAATTTCGTGCTCTACGCCCGCCCCAACAGCCTCGGCCATGCACGGCTGGGCATCGTCGTCGCGAAGCGCTTCGCGCCGCGCGCGGTGACGCGCAACCTGGTCAAGCGGCTGGCGCGCGAGATCTTCCGCAAGAGCGGACTGGCGGCGGCGGACTGCATCGTCCGGCTGAGCCGGCCGCTCGCGCCGAAACGCCAGGCGCCGGCCTCGTCGCGCGCGCTGAGGCAATCGCTCGGCGCCGAACTTACCCGGCTGCTGCTGTCGCAGCGTGTGCAGACAAAATGAAAGCGCTGCTGCTGCTCCTGCTGAAAGGCTACAAGCTCGTGGTCAGCCCTTTCCTCGGGCAGAACTGCCGCTTCTATCCGAGCTGCTCCGATTATGCCCAGCAGGCAGTGTCCGTCCACGGGGCGCTGCGCGGCAGCCTGCTGGCCGGTCGCCGGCTGTGCAAGTGCCACCCGTGGAATGCCGGCGGCTTCGACCCCGTGCCTCCGGCCCATCCGCACGCTGACAGTCATCCGCCGATGACACGTCCGCGTCACTGAAACGCCCTACACTCACTGACCCTATGGATATCAAACGTACCGTTCTGCTGGTGGTGTTCTCGCTCTCCCTGCTGATGCTGTGGGAGAACTGGAACCGTTCTAACGGCGGACCGTCAGCCGTCGCCCCAGAGCAGGCCGCGCAAAAGGCCGCCCCGCAGGCGCAGACCGAGGCGTCCTTGCCCCAGGCCACCACCGCCGCGCCCGCCGGCAACGAAGTGCCGCCGGCCGCAGCGCCGGCCGCGAAGGGCGAGAAGATCAGCATCACTACCGACCTGCTGAAGGTCGAGGTGGACACCCTGGGCGGTGACATCACCCGGGTCGAGCTGCTGAAGCACCTGAGCGCGAAAGATGCCGGCAAACCGGTCGTGCTGCTGGAGCAGAGCGCGGCACGCACCTACGTCGCGCAAAGCGGCCTGATCGGCGGCAAGTTCCCCAATCACCGCTCGCAGTTCAGCGCGCGCGACGGCGAGCGCACGCTCGGCAACGGCGACAGCATCAGCCTGGTGCTGGATGCCGAACAGGATGGCGTGAAGCTGACCAAGACCTACACCTTCACCCGCGGCCAGTACGAGATCGGCGTCAAGCACGAGGTCGCGAACAACAGCGGCGCTGCGATCGCGCCGTCGGTCTACCTGCAGCTGGTGCGCGACGACAGCAAGCTCGAAGGCGATTCGCGCTTCTACAGCACCTTCACCGGCCCGGCGGTCTATACCGAGAGCGACAAGTTCCGCAAGGTCGCTTTTGAAGACATCGAGAAGGGCAAGAACCCGGCGCCGGCCCGCACGACCGATGGCTGGGTCGCGATGGTCCAGCACTACTTCGTGTCCGCGTTCGCGCCGCTGTCGAAGGGACAGCACGAACTGTTCACCCGCAAGATCGACCAGAACCTGTATGCCGTCGGTGCGATCGCGCCGGTCGGCCAGGTCGCGCCGGGCGCCGTCGCTGCGCAGCAGGGCAAGCTGTATGCCGGCCCGCAGGAATCGGCGAAGCTGGAAGCCTTCGCGACCGACTTCGACCTGGTCAAGGACTATGGCTGGCTGACCATCATCGCCAAGCCGATCTTCTGGCTGATGGACCAGATCCACAAGCTGATCGGCAACTGGGGCTGGACCATCATCGTGCTGACCATCCTGATCAAGCTGGCGTTTTTCCCGCTGTCGGCCGCCAGCTATCGCAGCATGGCCAAGATGAAGCTGGTGACGCCGAAGATGACCGCGATCCGCGAGCGCCACAAGGGCGACCCGCAGAAAATGAACGCGGCGATGATGGAGCTGTACAAAACCGAGAAGATCAACCCGCTCGGCGGCTGCCTGCCGATCGTCGTGCAGATCCCGGTGTTCATCGCGCTGTACTGGGTGCTGCTGGCCAGCGTCGAGATGCGCCATGCGCCGTGGCTGGGCTGGATCCATGACCTGTCGGCGCCGGACGACCTGTTCGGCACCATCCCGGGCCTCGACATGCCGGTCGGCCTGCTGCCGATCATCATGGCCGTGTCGATGTACGTGCAGACCAAGCTGAACCCGACGCCGCCGGATCCGATGCAGGCGAAGATCATGCTGTTCATGCCGCTGGTGTTCTCGTTCATGTTCTTCTTCTTCCCGTCCGGCCTCGTGCTGTACTGGGTCGTGAACAACGTGCTCTCGATCGCGCAGCAGTGGGTGATCACGAAACAGTCGGCGGCGGGCAAGGCTTAACAAGCACGGCCCAGTCACCGTAACAAAAAGTCCGTCGGCGCAAGCCACGGACTTTTTTTCATTGCAGATAAAATTCCTCCATGATTTCCGATTCATCCCCCATCGCAGCCATTGCCACCGCGCCCGGTCGCGGCGGCATCGGCGTCGTCCGCATCTCCGGCAAGCAGCTGATGCCGATCGCGCAGGCCGTCTGCCGGCTCGAGCCCGGCCGTGAGCTGAAGGCGCGCCATGCGACCTACCTCGAATTCGTCGCTGCCGACGGCAGCGTGATCGATCGCGGCCTCGCCCTCTGGTTCAATGCACCGCACTCATACACCGGCGAGGAAGTGCTGGAGCTGCAGGGACATGGCGGACCGGTCGTGATGCAGATGCTGCTGAACCGCTGCCTCGAGGCCGGCCGCGACATCGGCCTGCGGCTGGCGAACCCGGGCGAATTCACTTACCGCGCCTTCCAGAACGACAAGCTCGACCTCGCGCAGGCCGAAGCCGTGGCCGACCTGATCGAGGCATCCACCGAGGCGGCCGCGAAGCTGGCCACGCAATCGCTGTCCGGCGCATTCTCCGACGCGATCCGGCAGCTGGTGGAACAGGTGATCCATCTGCGCATGCTGGTCGAGGCGACGCTCGATTTTCCGGAAGAAGAAATCGAATTCCTCGAGAAGTCGAACGCGCGCGGACAGCTGCAGAAGATCCGCGCATCGCTTGATCATGTGCTCACGCAGGCAGGGCAGGGGGCGCTGCTGCGCTCCGGCCTGAAGGTCGTGCTGGCCGGCCAGCCGAACGTGGGCAAAAGTTCGCTGCTGAATGCGCTGGCCGGATCCGACGTGGCGATCGTGACCGCGATCGCCGGTACCACCCGCGACAAGATCACCGAGACCATCCATGTCGAGGGCATACCGATCAACATCATCGACACCGCCGGCATTCGCGACGACGTCGATGCGAGCGACGAAGTCGAGCGCATCGGCATCTCGCGCACGTGGGCAGCGGTGGAAGAGGCCGACGTGGTACTGCACATCCTCGACGCCAGCCGTGGTCCGACACGTGCCGACGAAGAGATCGTCGGGCGCCTGCCGGCGAACGTGCCGCTGATCTGGGTGTGGAACAAGATCGACCTGTCCGGCCATAAGCCTTCGCTGGACGAACAGCCGGATGCGACGCACATCTACCTGTCCGCGGCCGAGCGCACCGGCATGGATTTGCTGCGGCAGGAATTGCTGAGGATCGCGGGCTGGCAGCAGACCGGCGAATCGATCTATCTGGCGCGCGAACGGCATTTGCGCGCGCTGAAAGAGGCGAAGGAGCACCTGGCCATCGCGGCACAACTGGCGGAGCAGCGCGACAGCGCGCTGGATCTGTTTGCTGAAGAACTGCGGCTGGCGCAGGAGCAGCTGAACAGCATCACGGGGCAGTTCACATCGGATGATTTGCTGGGGGTGATTTTCAGCCGGTTCTGCATCGGGAAATAAAGTCTCTCCGGTACAGGTGAGGGTTGTCTTTTCACATCCGCTGGCTCATATCCCTCGATTTTCGCCGGAGTAAGCCTTGGCGTCCAAAAAAGAGGCTAGCAGCGGCGATGGATTGATGGAGAAGGGATTAACGACCGTCACACCGCGCCAAACAAACCCATCCTGAAAATCCTCACTGAGGAGCATTCGGCACTGCGCTTCCGCCGCCACAGCAAGGATCAATGCGTCCCACATTGGCAATTGATGATCGACAGTCAAATCAAACGCCGACTGGAACGCAGGCCAGCTTGAATCCATCACTTCGAAGCTATCCGCCCACGCAAACACCACCGCACGCGCTTGCGACGCTGGCAATCTTCTTTTCGAGGTCAATACCCGGGATAGTTCACCAAGCGTTTGGGCGGGCAAAATTGTTGCGTCCGTTGGCAACGACGCGACTAGCTCCGTGGCTTGCCTGCAGCGCTCAGCATCACCGACTCCCTCGGCATAGGCAAGGATGTTCGTATCGAGTGCGACGCGCATCGCTCAGCCCTCGTACAAATCGGAGCGAGCCCAATCCCTTGTACCTGTTGGCGCCTGTTCGCGTAACCTTGCCAGCAGGGTTTGTTTGGCGCTTTGCCGGGCTGGCTGGTCGGAGCGAATCGGAGAAATTTTTGCCACCGGTTTGCCCCGCGAGAGAACGGTAACCTCTTCGCCTGCGGCGACGATCCTTAACACGCTGGAAAAATGCCGATTGGCATCGGCGGCTGAGATGGCTTTCACGACGCCTCCGGAGTAGAAGTAGTGAAGGGCACTACTTCTACTCCGAGGGTCTTGGGGTGTCAATCAACAGAATCCAACAAACTGAAAGCTTTGGCCCCCGAGTTTTTCCTCACCCCGCCAACCCAATCCCCCGCTGATCCCCGCGCCGCCCCTGCAGCGTACCGGCCTGCTTCTGCTGCAGCAGGTCGAGCATCTTCTGGTTGAAGGCCGGAATGTCATCCGGCTTGCGGCTGCTGACCCAATTGCCGTCGACGACGGCCTCGTTGTCGATCCAGTCGCCGCCGGCATTGATGATGTCGTCGCGCAGCGTCGGCCAGCTGGTCATCGTGCGGCCGTCCACCAGTCCTGCCGACACGAGTATCCAGCCGCCGTGGCAGATCACGAAGACCGGCTTGCCGTCATCGTCCATGTCACGCACGAAGCGCAGCGCCTCGGGAAAGGTACGCAGCTGGTCGCCGTTGATCACGCCACCCGGCAGCAGGACCGCATCGAAGTCCTGCGCGCTGGCCTGCGCCAGCGGCAGGTCGACCTCGAACTGCTCGCCCTTGTCATGATGCCGGAAGCCCTGCACCTTGCCGGGCTTCGGCGACACGATCGCGGTCGCGTATCCCTGCTGCTGCAGCGCGTCGCGCGGTTCGGTCAGCTCGACCTGTTCGAAGCCGTCGCTGACCAGGATCGCGACCTTCATCGCCGCTTGTCCGCTTGCCTCGCTTGCCATGGGAGTCTCCTTCTGCAATGTCAAAACCCCATCGACACCGCAACAGGTCGCCGGTTCAACCGCGCCTTACTGGCGCACTGCCGCTCCCCGCTGCAGGCTGTCGCGAATCTCGCGCAGCAGCATCACTTCTTCCGGCGTCGGCGCCGGCGGCGGCGGCGGTGCCGCGCGGCGGAAGCGATTCATCTGCCGAACCATCAGGAAGATGATGAAGGCCAGGATCACGAAGTTCAGCGCCACCGTGATGAAACTGCCATACGCAAACACCGCACCGGCCTTCTTCGCCTCGGCCAGCGTGGTCGCCGCCTGCCCCGCCAGCGGCAGGAAGTAATTGCTGAAATCGAGGCCACCGACCACCATGCCAATCAGCGGCATGATGATGTCGGCAACCAGCGAATCGACGATCTTTCCGAACGCAGCACCAATGATCACGCCAACCGCCAGGTCGACCACATTGCCTTTCAGCGCAAATTCCTTGAACTCATCGATCATGCTCATTGCGGGCCTCCGGAGGATTTGGGAATAACGCCCGCGGATATTAACGAAACGCAATGATTCGATGTTTGATAAAGATCTAATCGGCAGACCGGAAATCCGGCGGCCCGTAGGCTCGCTGTCGTTCAAGTATCATTGCGGGTGCGCGGTTGCGCACTAGCCTTACCCCTGGAGAACCCCATCGTGTCAATGTCATTCCGTTCCCTGACGGCCGCCAAGCTGGCCGTTGTCGTCACCGTGTCCGCCGCGGCCCTGAGCGCCTTTGCCGCCGACCCGGCCAAACTCGAGAACCTGCGCGTCACCAATGCCTGCAAATACTGCGACCTGACGGACGCAGCGCTGTCGGGCGCCGACCTGCGCGGCGCTGATTTCCAGAACGCCAACTTGTCCGGAGCGAACCTGTCCAAGGCCGACCTGTCGCAGCGCCCGATGGAAAAGCGCACGCTGTCGACGAATTTCGAGAGCGCCAACCTGAAGAAGGCCAATTTCGCGGAAGCCAAACTGAACGGCGCGATCTTCCAGGGCACCTTCCTGCGCGACACCAACCTGCAGGGCGCCGACCTGTCGAAGGCCAGCTTCCCGGGCGCCAACCTGAAAGGTGCGAACCTGAAGGGCGCCAAAGTCGACGGCACCAATTTCGAAGGCGCGAAGTTCTGCAATACCACGATGCCCGACGGCAGCCTGAACGACTCCGGCTGCTGATCTTGCAACCCTCCCGGCACTTGCCGGGAGCGTCTGCCCGCTTACTCGTCCCAGAGTGATTTCGGCAGGGCCTTCGGCGCTTTCGCCGGTGTCGGTTTCGCGGAGGCTGCGCGCGGCGCAGGCTCGGCAGTCATCCGCTCAGCCGGCCAAGCTTGAAGGAAGGCGGCCATGTCGGCCGCACCGGCCTCCAGCCAGGGCCGGTACTGCGCCTCATCCAGCAAGACCACCATCCGCTTCTCGTCTTCCGGGCGATGGAAGCGCCGCATCAGCGGATGCGCGTCCGCATTGATCGTCAGCATGGTGAAGGAAAACAGCGGCTGGTCGTCCGGCCCGCCGTTCGGCCGCCACTCCCACAGGCCGGCAATGGCCAGCGGCTTGCCATCGTCACTCGCAATGCGCCAGCGCACCGCGCGGCCGCTTTCGTAACAGGGCTCGAAAATCGATTCGGCCGGCACGATGCAGCGCTGCCGCTTGGCGACCGCATGCCGGAATGAAGGCTTGCTGGCGGCTGTTTCGCTGCGCGCATTGTAGGTATGGCGTGACAGCTTCAAGTCGGCCCAGTGCGGCACCATGCCGAAGCAGGCAGCCACGCTTTCGAGTTCGCCGCTGCCGTCATCGGCCAGGCGAATGATGGGCGCGAGATAGCCGGGAAAGGCCTCGTCCTTCCAGCCGGATGTTGGCGCCTCGACGCCGAAGTGAACCGGCAGCACGTCGCGCCGCGCCGGGGTGTAATTCGAGCACATGCGCCATCGTAGCGGATCAGCGCTGGCCGCGTTTGCGTACCTTCGCGAAGTCGCGCTTGCGGATCAGCGCATGAATGCCCTTGGTGCGGTCGACCACCTGCGACACATTGAAGTCGGTCGCCGCCGACATGTAGGCCAGCGCGACAGCGCGGTCCATGCCCAGCTGTTCGTGCAGGAAGCGCATCGCCTCGCGCACCGCGTCCTTCATCGCCTCGTCGAGGTCGGGATGCAGGCCGATCGCAATCCAGTAGTCGCGCGTCTCGCCGAACGGCTTGTCGAGCGACCCGGACGCCGACGGAATGCGCGGGTCGCCTCGCTTCAGCAGCGTCAGCCGGAAGGTCGCGCGCATCGAATGCTCCAGCGCTGTCAGCGCGACCTCGCCATTCGCCTGCGCCATGTGCGGATCGCCGGTATAGAAATTCGCACCGTCGACGAACACCGGCAGGTAGACCACGGTACCGGCGCCGAGGTCTTTCACGTCCATGTTGCCGCCGTAGACGCCGGGCGGCACCGAATGCACCGGTTGATCGGTTGCGGCGGCGACGCCCATCACGCCCATGAAGGGCGCGGTCGGGAAGCGGATCTCCTCGCCGCGCGCATTCTTCATCACGCCTTCCCAGCCGCCGTGCCGCGCCTTGCGGATCGGCGTGAACACCGACACGTTGCGGTACTTCTGCGGCTCCGAAGCGCTGGCGTCCGGCTCCGGCTTCGGGCCTTCGGGAAACTCGCCGGGCAGCGCGCCCTTGCCGTGGCGGTTGCTGATCACGCCGTAGGGCACGCGCGGCGTCACCGCCAGCACTTCGACCTTCAGCACGTCGCCCGGCTTCGCGCCGGCGACCGCGACCGGGCCGGTGACGATGTGCGGGCCGTCCTTCGCAAAATCATGCGGCAGCGGCGAGCGGGTGATCGCGATCGCATCCTTCAGCACCTGGTGCGCGGGCACGCCCTGCGACCTGAAATAGCCAAGCGCATCGCGCCCCTGGTCTTCCAGCAGGCCTTCGTGCGACAGCGTGTCGAACACGACGGTCGCGCCGGAAGGCACGGTCAGCAAGGGGCGGGCGGTGGCATTCGGCAGGTAGCCCCATTCGATGGTGTCGACCGTCGACGGCACGTAATAGACCTTGCCCGGCAAGCCCGGGACGGCGATCCTGCCGGGCTTGTCGGCCAGCGGCTGCAGGGGCATGGCCGCCGATGCGGCGGCGACGACGGACAACAATACGGCGAGTAACGAGGACGGGGATTTCATCGGTGCGTTCCGGAAGCAGGCCATGCGGCCCGACCAAGTTGCCAGCTTCCGGAGCGCGTTTCAATACGTCATTTGACGGCCGGCGGCTTTTCGAAGGTATGCCACGGCGCCGGGCTGGCCACGGTCCACTCCAGCCCTTCGGCGCCATCCCACACATGGGCCGGCGCTTTCTCGCCGCCGCGGATGTTCGGGATCAGCACCCAGAAAATGAAATACACCTGCGAGAGGCCGAACAGGAACGCACCCGTGCTGGCGAGCGCATTGAAATCGGCGAACTGCGCAGGGTAGTCGGCATAGCGGCGCGGCATGCCCGCCAGGCCGAGGAAATGCATCGGGAAAAAGCCGACGTTGAACCAGACGATCGAATTCCAGAAATGGAATTTGCCGCGCCATTCATTGATCTTGTGCCCGGTCCACTTCGGCGCCCAGAAATAGTAGCCCGTGAACAGCGCAAACAGCGAGCCGGCGACCAGCACGTAATGGAAGTGCGCGATCACGTAATAGGTATCGTGCACGTTGATGTCGATCGGCGTGACGGCGAGGATCAGGCCGGTGAAGCCGCCCATCGTGAACACGAAGATGAAGCCGATCGCCCACAGCATTGGCGTCTCGAACGACAGCGATCCCTTCCACATCGTCGCGATCCAGTTGAACACCTTCACGCCGGTCGGCACGGCCACCAGCATGGTCGCATACATGTAGAAAAGCTGGCCCGTCACCGGCATGCCGGTGGTGAACATGTGATGCGCCCAGACGATGAAGGACAGGATCGCAATCGCCGAGGTTGCATAGACCATCGAGGCATAGCCGAACAGGGCCTTGCGCGAGAATGCCGGTATCACATGCGAAATGATCCCGAACCCCGGCAGGATCATGATGTAAACCTCGGGATGGCCGAAGAACCAGAACAGGTGCTGGAACATCACCGGGTCGCCGCCGCCGCTGGCATTGAAGAAGGTCGTGCCGAAATGGCGGTCGGTCAGCACCATCGTCACTGCGCCGGCCAGCACCGGCATCACCGCAATCAGCAGATAGGCCGTGATCAGCCAGTTCCAGCAGAACATCGGCATCTTCATCAGCGTCATGCCCGGAGCGCGCATGTTCAGCACGGTCGTGACGATGTTGATCGCGCCGAGAATCGATGAGATGCCCATCAGGTGCACCGCGAGTATCGCCATGTCCATGCCGATGCCCATCTGCACCGACAGCGGCGGGTACAGTGTCCAGCCGGACGCGGTCGCGCCGCCCTGGACGGCGAACGATGCGATCAGCAGGAGCGCCGCCGGCGGCAGCAGCCAGAACGAGAAGTTGTTCATCCGCGCGAAGGCCATGTCGGATGCGCCGATCTGCAGCGGGATCATCCAGTTGGCGAAGCCGACGAAGGCCGGCATGATCGCGCCGAACACCATCACCAGCCCGTGCAGCGTGACCAGCTGATTGTAGAACTCGGGCTGCATCAGCTGCAGTCCCGGCGAAAACAGTTCGGCCCGGATCAGCAGCGCGAGTACGCCGCCGGCCATCAGCATCGCCAGCGAGAACACCAGGTACAGGGTGCCGATGTCCTTGTGGTTGGTCGCATACAGCCAGCGCCGCCAGCCATGCGGCATCGGATGTTGATGTTCATGCGGATGTTCGGCGGTGCCGATGACGGTGCTGCGGGTTCCGGTGGTGCTCGGTGGCATGGGCGGCTCGCTTGGATGGCAATGCATCGATGATTTGCGCGCGGACGAAACGCGCACACGCTGCGGAATCTCTGGACGGCGGCGCAGGCTCGGACGAATGCACGGGCTCGGCCTGCGCGTCATTGGACAGCGCCAATCTTGATGAAATCCGCCGGCTCGCCGAAAGATGGCGGTGCCATTGCTTCACCGCAGCCGGAAAGGCAGGCCGGCGTGGCCGCCGGAAAAGATGGTGAAGGTGAAGGTGAAGGTGAAGATAGCGACGATCTGTCGCTGGACCATCACCGGCAAGGAGAGGGCCGCACTGCGCCGGGGATCGCCCCCGGGCATGCGCAAAATGCGGGACGCCGGCAGGCCGGCGTCCCGTACGTTTCAAGCACCTGCGTTCAGTGGCTGATCATCCATGGCCGCTTCGACGGGAAAGCCTTCGCACCGTTCGGCGCGGTGACAGTCGTCGTCTTGCGCGATGACGAACAGCAGCCGCAGCCCGCCGGATGCCGGTGGCTCGTGTAGTTCTTCGAGCTCTTCGGCTCATGGCGCGCACGCTCGTTCGCGTCCATCGCCTTGACCGTCGTGCCGTCGAGATACGCGAGGCCGAAGCCGGCCACCATCACGCGCGGCGCGGCTTTGCTGCAGCTCGGACAATCCGCCGGATCGTTCCTTGCGGAGATCGATCGGATCGCCTCGAAGCCGCCGCAATCCGGGCATTCATAGTCGTAAGTCGGCATGGAAGATCTCCGTTGATTACAGGTCCGGCGAGACCGGCATGTCGATCGAGCCGTCGAGGAACTTCACCGGGCCGGCTGGGGTCGGGTTGATGTCGAAGTCGAAGATCTCGGTCGGCAGCCACAGCGTTGCGCACGCGTTCGGAATGTCGACCACGCCGCTGATATGGCCCTGCACCGGTGCGGTACCAAGAATCGAGTACGCCTGCGCGCCGGAGTAGCCGAACTTCTTCAGGTACTCGATCGCATTCAGGCAAGCCTGGCGATACGCGACGTTGACATCAAGGTAGTGCTGCTTGCCCTGTTCATCAACCGAGATGCCCTCGAAGATCAGGTAGTCCTTGTAGTTCGGCGTGATCGGGCTCGGCTTGAAGATCGGGTTCTTGATGCCGTACTTCGCCATGCCGCCCTTGATGAGGTCCACCTTCAAGTGGGTCCAGCCCGCCATCTCGATGGCGCCGCAGAAGGTGATCTCGCCGTCGCCCTGGCTGAAGTGCA
>CAZTIF010000061.1:0-19859 GCA_964613635.1 uncultured Bifidobacterium sp.
CATCAAGCGGCCGAACAGCGAAAGCGAAATCTTAGCATCACAACATTTTGGAGATTATTCGATGAAAAAGACTCAAGTTGCTCTGGCAGCCCTGGCCCTGATGGCATCGGCTACTGCACTGGCCGAAGTGAAAGTCTCGGGTATTATCGACATGGGTATCGGTAACTACACCGGCCGTGGCACCTACATGGAGCAAGGCGGCTGGGCTGACCACAGCTCGATCACCTTCGCTGGCAGCGAAGACATGGGCGGCGGCCTGAAGGCCTTCTTCACGCTGGAAGCCGGCTTCTCGCAGAACGGCGATGCAGCCAACGGCGGTAACGGCAACCTGTTCAGCCGCCAGACGCTGGTCGGCGTTTCGTCGGATCAGCTCGGCTCGCTGTCGCTCGGCCAGCAACTGTCCCCGTACATCCTGGCTCAGGCCCTGACCAACCAGATCGTCGGTAACTTCTGGGTGAACCGCGTGATCATGGGCGGTGGCTTCCAGAACGCATCGGTCGTCGGCACGAACGGCGGCTTCTTCCTGAAGAACTCGATCCAGTACACCAGCCCGAACATCGCTGGCTGGCAGCTGTACGCAATGACCACCACCAAGAACGGTGCTGATCAGGGCGTGCTGGCTCCGCAAAACTCGGCTGACAAGTACACCTCGCTGGCCCTGAACGGCTCGATCGCTGGTGCCAACCTGTGGCTGGCTACCCAAGACGGCAAGGACCAGTTCCGTTCGTTCACCATCGGCGCTTCGTACCCGCTGAACGACGAGCTGAGCCTGTCGGCCAACTACATCAACCACAAAGACAAGATCAACGACCTGACGACCAAGTCGTACGCTATCGGCGCTACCTACAAGATTGCTCCGGCACTCTCGCTGGTTGGCCAGTACGCTCGTAACAACCTGGACGACGCACAGACCATGTACAACCTGGGCGCAAGCTACGCGCTGTCGAAGCGTACTTCGGCATACGTGACCTACGTTCGTGCAACGAACGGCGCGATCTCGTCGCTGGCTGATCGTGGTTCGTACACCAACGACGGTTCTGTCACCAGCAGCAACCGCAACATCGTGGTCGGCATGACCCACTCGTTCTAATGTTTCGCCGGGCTTGACCCGGCAAGCATGGAAACGATGTTCCTGAAAAGCCGCTCTTCGGAGCGGCTTTTTTCGTCTCGCGATTTGACCAAAACTGCTTATCTCTAAATTTGAGAGTTATGGCCTGGGTTTTTGAAAAAGTACGCTTTTTGCATGCACCCAACGCCCCATAAAACCTGTCAAAAAACCTGCTTTTCAAAAAACCACGTTCTTCCCGACCAAGCTTGGCCAAACCAACCAAGCAGACCAAGTCCGCTCAAGACCGCTTCTTAGCACCTTGTCGATTTGCTAAAGCCTGCTGCTGTCGTGCGTAGGCTTGATCTGCTCGACGCCTTGCTTCAGCAAAGCGCATATAGGCTCGAACAATGTCTAACTCGGTCGGTTTGACCGTTTGTGCGTCCTTGGCCATTTGTGCCGCCAAATACCGCTCCATCCAGTCGTGCTGCCATGCTTGTGCATGAACTCGGACAGGTTCGGGTGCAACTGGCGTTGCTGGCGTGTTTGTCGGCCACGGCGTGGGTGCCGTATTGGCTTGTGGCTGACTGATTTTTAGTACGGGCTTGGCAGCAGGTGCAAATTCGTAAAAGCGCATGATGTCTCCTTTACGCTATTTAGCTGCCACCAAGCCCGTATGTATCCCTAGCTTTTGAAATTGGCCTTTAACGCACCGCTAGCTGCTTCAATTTCGGCATCCAGTTCACCAGCTTCGACTGCCTGCTTCACAGCCGCCAATGCAGCTAGCAATTCGTTATTCGATCCTACTTCGATTGCTGCACGACCCTTGCCGAACGATAGTGGTCGACTGCCGTAGAAGACCGTCAAACACAATTTCCCATCCTGTCCCGTCCACCACCAAGCCTTCATGCGCTTGGGTGTTTCGATCAACTGCGCGATACCTGTTTCAGCATTCTTGTAACGACGCATTCGGGTCGGCGCATAGATACGACCTTCACGCTGCGCCTTTGCTAGCTCGATTTGCTCAAACAGCTTTTTCGACAGCTTTGCACGACGCTGCATGACTGCGGGCTGTTGTGCAGGCTTCTTTGCTGCAGTGAATTTGAAATTTGCCAGTGTGCTCATGTGTGCTCTCCAAAAAGTTAAACAGCACACGTAAGTTATGCTCGATCGGCGAAATTAGTCGACCTAAATCAGGCAGCTTTGGCTAGATCACCGTCAACTCGCCATGAAAACTAATAAAAAATTACGGGTTTTGTTTGGTTCAGCTAAATACTTGCATGAAACAAGCAAACGACGAATGGACTGCAGCACCGATCACTGCCGAAAGCACGGCACGTGCAACTGATGCGTGGCTGACGAGTGTTTACATCACGCCAAAGTTTTTGGCTCGAACTGATATTGATACCGAGTTTTTGCAGGCACAAAGCGAAGCAGAAACACTGCTACGCAATTTTCCACAGTACTTGACCAAGTCACAGTCCTATCAGCTCGTTCGTTTCCTAAAACGCTTGCGTAATCGCAAACAGCGCGAATCGATGCCGATCAGTGCGGCCTATGCCGTGCTGAACATTGCAGCGAAAATCAATCGCCAGCTGTTTGCCGAATACCGCAAGCAAAGCAAAACAGCGCAAGATAAACCACTTGCTAACAAAGGGTAAAAACGCGGGTTGGAATATGACGGCTAATGACCCCGCACCTGCCATGTGCTGCTGTAGATGCTGCATGGCGAACAGGTGGATGCCGCAGGATTGACTGCCAAGCAAACCAATGCTGAAGCAGGTTGAGAGTTTCAATACGACCGTCTCTCGTTAATCCATCTACAGTCGTGTCATAACGGAACCAGCTAGGTTGCATGACACGTACGGCGGCTATGTTGCTCTTATATTTTTTTAAAGTATCGAGCACATAGCCGTCGTGCGCCTCCAAAACCAGTCATATCTCTTCTATCTCTTCATCTTCAACCGCATCAATCAATCATTAAAAACCAGCGGCGAACAAAGCGACGCTTTGTGAAGCAGCAAGCGAACTCCAGTTCGCTCTCAATCAACCAATCCAAGCCAACTAAGCAAGCCGATGCACTTGATCTGCGCTATACAAAACATAGTGGATACAAAGATCGCAATGAAATGAAGTGCAGATGCAGATGTAATGCAAAACCCAGACTGCAAATACACAAGCAAGCGCATTGCAAACCCTACAGCGCATTTTTTATGCGAGCCGAATACGCGAGCAGCTGACGGGCGAATAAACAGCGCATAGGACTGCCATGCAAGGCTGCGCATTTCCTGCAATTTTTACAACCAGATCAGCTAAATAAAAAATCAAAGCTAATGTGCATTAGCTTTGATTCTGCTGCAACGAACAGCTAAGTCGTTGAATTTTGGAAGGAAATACTTTTGACACAAAACCCGCAAACTCAGGTCGCGAAAAATAAACAAAGAAATTACGCTAAACGCATAGCAAAGTTTTGGTTAGGAGAGCGAGCTATGCCCAAGCAAGCAAAAACACTGACAGCGCAAGAGTTGCGCCGTGTGCTGGATTACATCGCTACACGTCCCCATGCAGCACGTAATCGCGCAATGCTGCTGACTACGCACTATGCAGGACTGCGTGTCGGCGAAGTAGCCAATCTACGCTACGCCGATGTGCTTGATGCAGCATGCCAAATACGAGATGAAATTCGCTTAGATCCCGAACAGACAAAAGGGCGTTTTGGTCGCGTGGTTTTCGTCAATGCCAAATTGAAGAAAGAGCTAGAAGCTTACCTACAAGAGCACCCAGCGACAAAACCCGAAAACAGGCTGTTTTATACGCAGAAAATGGCTGGTGCTGGTTTCACGCCCAACACGCTAGCGCAGCACTTCCACTACTTATACAAACGAGCTGGCATCGAAGGCGCCAGCAGTCACTCAGGCCGCCGTACGTTCATCACCAATCTTGCTGCAAAAGGTGTCGGTGTACGTGTCTTGATGAGCTTGGCTGGACACAGGAACATCGGCACAACGCAGGCCTATATCGACGTTAATGACGACATGAAACGCCGTGCTGTGGAGATGGTTTAAATTTTTTTCTCTGCTTCAAACAGCTCATCAAACGTAGTCTCGATCACCTTGAACTCAGGATGACCAAATCCAGCACCTAATGCGCCAATGCCGTTCGAAGTAAGCTTGAGAATTTTTCCGCATCGTTTGCACTTACCTTGATATCGATGCCGCTCGTTGCGCTTGGCTTTTTCCAACGCATGTTCAGTAATTTCAAAAACGAATTGCGTCCCGCATTTTTCAAAGCGACAATTTAATTCCTTACGTATAGCTTCAACCCGTTTTTCGATCGTTCTATTCACGCCTGTTGCCTCGAATTTTTATTAATTAAGTGAAATTTAATTATTCCAAGTCTTTCAAGATGGGATGCATTTCATCCATACGCCGCAACCCAGCTCTCGTTAGCGCATTGTTTGCTTGTGACTTTGCTTGATCGATGTCACGCCCTTCATCCATCGCCTTTCCTAGCGTGTCAAAATAAATCCGTGCTTGCCGAACGTCAGCGTCGCTTTGCATTTTTTGAAGTGCGGCCAATAGTCCTTTTTTGGATTCGGCAATCGCTTGTTTGAAAGCTTCGATACGCAGGTCACGCTTTGATTTCCAGCCAAGTGCTCGTTGCTCTTCTTCGGTCCTTGCACGACCTTGTTTCCTAAGCGCCTGCTGCTCAGCCCAAGCAGCATCCAGCGACGCTTGCTGTTCTTTTGTAAGCAGCGCACGGATATCTTTTGCGGCAATCTCGTGACCAGCTTCTAGCTCTTCCAGCCGCTTAACGAGACGCTCGTGAATATGTGTGGGATCGAGTTTTGGCATGAAGAAATACTAGCCCGAAAACCAGTACGTTTTTTAGTTCTTTTTTGTGCGTCGCAACCGAGCATGGGGACTACAACTGCTACGTTATAGACACGGTTTTTTGAAAAGTACGTTTTTTGCAAGGTGACTTGGTCGACTTGGCCACCTTGGTCTTGGTGGTCATCTTGGTCATGGTCATTTATGCAAAAAGCATGCTTTTCAAAAAACCATGGTCTCGTGCTTTTGTCCTTCAAAAGGACATCCTAGAAAAGGAGCTATTTCCGTCGACTTTGCAGCAGCCCAATGTTCATTTCGGCAGTTAGCTGGGATGCGTAAAACTGTTCGATCATTTGCACCGACGTTCTAGCGTTTCTGGCCAAGGTCAGCAGATCAATCCCTTTGCCGTATAGCAGCCGGAACATGATCGCCGTATGCCGCAGGCTGTACATGGTGCGGGTTTGACCAACTTGCCCTTTTCGCAAACCTTCAGCATCGAGCACCTGCATGAAGTGCTCCGACAAAATGCGTCCTGCCTTGTAACGGTCTCGGATTTCAGGAAGAAACAAATAGTCCTCGGGCTCGGCAAGACCACGCATGTTCATGTGCTGTTGCAGTCGCTCGTAAACCAGCACTGCTGGGCGCATGGTCACGATAGGCGTCTTGTGACGCTTCGTTTCTGGCAGTGTCAATCGGAGATAAAGATTTTCGCCCCGAATGATCTGGACGTGCTGATGCTGAACATGAATTACATCGCTTGGCCGCATAAAGCCATTGACCATGAATCGAATCAGCCAGGCAATCTCTTTTGGGACGCTTGGTAATTTTGTCCAGATGCCGCCAGCACGATTGCGATGCGTTGGCGGCTTGGCCGTTATGTTCAAGGAAGCCAGATGCCGAGCCTGCTTTACCAATCGCTTGTACTCGATCAGTGTGAAACCACCACGAGGCACACTATCCTTTTTGACCCGCGGAAACTCGGGGATGCGTTGGATTAATTGATCTGCGTACGCTAGGCGAAATACTAGCCGCAAGCTTTGCAAGTACTGCAGCAGGGATATTGGGCTTACTCCACGTTGCGACAACAGACCCACGGCCTGTGCGATGTCGTAATGTTTTATATCGTGGATGCGCTTTTCTTGGAGTAACGGCATCCAGTATTGACGCAATCGGCTGATATGACTGTTGAAGGTTGCTTTTGACAACTCACCCCGTTCGACTCGCGCTCGTTCTATCAAAATCACACGCTCGACGAGCGTTTCGAACTGATGCGCTGGTGTGGCATCTGGCTCCCACTCCACTCTCTCGGAGTAATAGCTGCCCACCAACTTCTCATAAAACGATTTAGCCAGCGCAATTGCTTCGCGCTTGTTCGTGGTTCGCAGGCTTTGCGTACGAACACGGCTTTTAAAGAAACAGCGCACTTGCCAATATTTACTGGCATTGGTCAGGTAGATCTTTAGCTTTGCTGGGTAGCTGGGGATCGGCGTTACAGTTGCTGGTATCGGCAGCGTTCGACACGCTTGTTGTTGGTATTGCCCATCGTTTGCTGCAGCGATGATTTTGTCCATGCAGCAAGCGTACTGTCGCACACCGAAGAGAACGACCTGAATTTTTCCTTCCAGTCGTCCCGCCATGTTCACGCCACGGTTGTTAACGGTCGACACCGTACTGCCAGTATCAAAGTACGACACAGCACGGTGTGCGACAGCTGTGAAAAATGTAACGGCACGACATCGACAAAGTCATCAGCAAAGCTAGGACCACAGTCTCCAGAATTAACAGCATGGAAACATTTTTTGGAGATTATTCGATGAAAAAGACTCAAGTTGCTCTGGCAGCCCTGGCCCTGATGGCATCGGCTACTGCACTGGCCGAAGTGAAAGTCTCGGGTATTATCGACATGGGTATCGGTAACTACACCGGCCGTGGCACCTACATGGAGCAAGGCGGCTGGGCTGACCACAGCTCGATCACCTTCGCTGGCAGCGAAGACATGGGCGGCGGCCTGAAGGCCTTCTTCACGCTGGAAGCCGGCTTCTCGCAGAACGGCGATGCAGCCAACGGCGGTAACGGCAACCTGTTCAGCCGCCAGACGCTGGTCGGCGTTTCGTCGGATCAGCTCGGCTCGCTGTCGCTCGGCCAGCAACTGTCCCCGTACATCCTGGCTCAGGCCCTGACCAACCAGATCGTCGGTAACTTCTGGGTGAACCGCGTGATCATGGGCGGTGGCTTCCAGAACGCATCGGTCGTCGGCACGAACGGCGGCTTCTTCCTGAAGAACTCGATCCAGTACACCAGCCCGAACATCGCTGGCTGGCAGCTGTACGCAATGACCACCACCAAGAACGGTGCTGATCAGGGCGTGCTGGCTCCGCAAAACTCGGCTGACAAGTACACCTCGCTGGCCCTGAACGGCTCGATCGCTGGTGCCAACCTGTGGCTGGCTACCCAAGACGGCAAGGACCAGTTCCGTTCGTTCACCATCGGCGCTTCGTACCCGCTGAACGACGAGCTGAGCCTGTCGGCCAACTACATCAACCACAAAGACAAGATCAACGACCTGACGACCAAGTCGTACGCTATCGGCGCTACCTACAAGATTGCTCCGGCACTCTCGCTGGTTGGCCAGTACGCTCGTAACAACCTGGACGACGCACAGACCATGTACAACCTGGGCGCAAGCTACGCGCTGTCGAAGCGTACTTCGGCATACGTGACCTACGTTCGTGCAACGAACGGCGCGATCTCGTCGCTGGCTGATCGTGGTTCGTACACCAACGACGGTTCTGTCACCAGCAGCAACCGCAACATCGTGGTCGGCATGACCCACTCGTTCTAATGTTTCGCCGGGCTTGACCCGGCAAGCATGGAAACGATGTTCCTGAAAAGCCGCTCTTCGGAGCGGCTTTTTTTCGCCTGTCGTCGTCGCATCAGGGTCAGCGCAGGCTCGCAGGCGGCATCAAAGTCTCACGCTGCAGGCAGGCGCAGCTGCCACTGAACGCCGGTTTGGCGTCGTCAACGCGACAGGAAGCGCCCTTCGTCGCTGCGCAGAGCCTGAACGGCGTCCGGATGCAGGTCGGGGGATATCGGGTGGCGCATGTCCTGCCAGTCATAATGGCGGCGGACGGTGCGCTCGAGTACCGTGCCGTCGATCAGGTAGGCGTCCGACATGTAGGAGCCGATCATCGTGGCGCGCTTTTCCGGCAGCGCGAACAGGTCGCCGCCGTGGCTGTAATCTGCGGCCGGCGACGCACAGCCGAGCGCATGCCGCATCAGCGTCGGTACGATGTCCTGGTGCAGCGACATCTTCGGCTCGATGACGCCGCCCGCCCGTCCCGGCGCGTGCACGACCAGCGGCGTCTGCGTCTGCCAGCGGCTGAAGTTGCTGCCGTGGCCCCAGTAGCCGAGGCCGTTCTCGTTGAATTCCTCCGCATGGTCGCCGAGGATCAGCACCCAGGTGTTACTCAGCCGCCCGCGCCGCTCCGCCGCAGCCAGTGCCTTGCCGACCAGTGCGTCGAGATAATGCAGGCTGTTGAAGTAATCGTTCTTGTAGGGGACGCTGTCCGTATGCCGGTCGAGCGCAAAGCCGCCCTCCATTGTCGGCAGGGGCTTGAAGCGCGCATGCTCGGGCGGGTAGTTGTAAGGCGAGTGCGACGAGGTCAGGAACAGGAAATCGAAGCGGGGCCGCCCGGCATCGTCGGCGCCGAGCGTGCCGATGTAACGCTCGACCAGCCTGGCATCTGGCAGGCGGTCGACATAATCGGCTTCGGCAATTTTCGGAAAGAACAGGCGACGCAGCGAGAACCCGTCGAGATTGCCGGACGTGAAGACGCGGGTACGGTAACCCTGCGCCTCGAGCGTGCGGGTAAATACGCTCGCATGGTTGCCGGCCGCCGAGCGCAGCAGCGGAAAATAGTTCGGATGCAGGCCGTACATCAGACCGAACAGGCCGGGCACGGTTGCCGCGCCGCTCGACACATGATGCGCGAAACGCGTGCCCTGCGCCGCAAAGCGCGCGATGTGCGGTGTCACGCGAGGATTCATCGCGTCGGCCTGCCAGCTCTCCAGCACGATCATCAGGATGGATGGCGGCTCCGCAGCGCGCGAGCATTGCGGCTCCGCGAGCGGATAGCGGATCACGCCGCGCGCGGCCGCCATCGACCGATCCTGCTTGCCGTAGGCCGCCGGAAAGAGCTGCGGCCACCAGCGGCTGATCTCGACCGCCTTCTTCGTGTATTCGACGGGATGGTAGAGCGGCAGGAAAGGACTGTAGCGGGTGATCTCGTCGCGGGCGAAACGCGCAGCCCAGATATGGATGGTCGAGTTGACTACCAGCGCGAGCGGCATCAGCAGCAAGCCACCGGCAAACCACGGCCAGTGCCGGTGGCTGCCGGCGCGGCGGCTCGCGAACAGCCAGCAGACGGCCGCCAGCAGCAGCAGCGCCACCGTCGCCCCCCCGACCAGCGGCAACACGGGTACGCCCATGCCGTGGAAGTCGCTCAGGAACATGTCCACCATCAGCCAGTCGACGTGAAAGCGGTACAGGTAGAAGACCGCCACGTCGATGGCGAGATACACCAGCCAGGCCCAGCCCAGCAGCGGCCACAGCCAGCGCGTCGCGCGCCACAGGCAGAACGGCGTCAGCAGCAGGCCGGCCAGCAACAGCAACGTGCCGTAATAACCGACCACGCTCCACTGGTAAACGAGCGGCAGGGTTTCGCCGGCGGCCGGCGCATCCTTGAGAAACAGCCCGACCGCCACTGCGGTCAGCAGGCAAAGGTAGAACGTCAGCTTCAGGTGGTTGCCAACGCTCTTCCGGAACGACAGCTTCATTCGCACATCAGGTCACTTCGGTCCGTACTGCATTTCGCCATTGCCGAACGACCAGTTTTCCTTGTCGACTTCGACGAGGCTGATGAATACGTCTTCCTTGCGCACCTGCAGCTCGGCATGCAGGTCGTCGGCGATGCGCCGATAGAATTTCTTCTTCAGTTCGGTCGTGCGCCCTGCGTTCAGCGTGACCTGGATGAACACGATGCCCGGCGAATACTCGATCCCCAGATAGCTTTTCGGGATGTTCAGCTCGCTCGCTTCGTGCGCGGCAATGATCTGGAACTTGTCATCGGCAGGCACGTTGATCTCGGTGGTCATCGCGCGGTACACGATGTCGCCGACGGCACGTCCGAAGCCGGCCGGGTGGCCCGGGCCGATATCGATTCTCACGAGAGGCATGGCAATCCTTTGAGGGGTCAATTTGGAAGGCGGCAAGGATACCCGAAAAGCCGCAAGTCAATACCTCAGATCAATGAATTGAAACATCGTACTGCCTATAATGACGGTATTGTATCCAGACCTGCCCGGGAGAACGCCATGAAAACACTGTCACTGCTGATCGCTGCGGCCGGCCTCGCCTGTGCCGCGCTGGCCCATGCCGACGATGGCAGCCCCCAAGCGGCTGCCAGTCAGGCAAATCAGGGCACGCCGAATCCGCCGGCGATGTCGGAATTGCCAATCATGAAGGCCGAAGGCGAGCGCATTGCCGCGCTGATGGAAAGGCTGGCCAAGGAAACCGATCCGGCCGAGCGCCGCCGCATCATGGCCGAGGTGACCTGCCCGCAATAAGGGTCATAGCCCGGTCCGGCCGGGCTATCGCATCAATGTGAGGTGCCGGCATCGCACCGGCACGACTGCATGCGCGTCAAGGCGCGCCGTTCAGTATCCATTTCGCCAGCAGCTTCGCATCAGCCGGCTCGATCGCACCGTTCGCCGGATGCATGCCGTCACCCCAGCGGCCGCTGCTGCCTTCGCGGATCCGGTTCGCGACGTCGGCTTCCGCTTTCTTGCCCTTGTAGCGCTTGGCGATATCCTTCAGCGCCGGGCCGACCAGCGTGTCAGCCGGGCTGTGGCATGCGGTGCAGCCGCTGCCAGCAAACAGCGCCTGCGCCGCCGCGATCTCGCCGGCTTCCATTTTCGCGTGCGCCATCGAAGCGGTCGCTGCGATTGCCAGGCCAACGGCGGTGCTCATCCAAATCTTCATGCCTCTCCTCCCAAAGTTTTAATCTTTGGAATGATTTTGGCGTTTAACTGCCGGAAAAACCTGTGACCAGATCAAATTTCCGGCGATTCCCGCGGCAAGGCTCGCGGCCGGGCGCGCTTCCTGCTCCGCCGGAGGCATGCTCCTGCCGAATCCCGACGCGCTGATCCGCTTTCACGACGCCCGCCTGCTGGGGCAGGCATCACGATGCGATCCTGCGAACGACGAACTGGCGGCGGCGATCGCCGACAACCACCACTGGAACGCGCTGCTGTGGATGACGGAAGACCAGGCCCGCCGCACCGATGTGCCCGCCAGGCACATCGTGCGCGCAAAGCGTGCGATCGACCGCTACAACCAGCGGCGCAATGACGCCGTCGAGCGCATCGACGAGGCCTTGCTGCGCGAGCTTGGCGCCATCGCGCACAGGCCGTCCGCACGACTGCACAGCGAAACCGCCGGCGCCATGATCGACCGGCTGTCGATACTGTCGCTGAAGATCTTCCACATGCAGGCGCAAGCGACCCGGCACGACGCCGACGCTGCACATCTTTCCACCTGCAGCGCAAAATTGCAGGTGCTGCTGGCGCAGCGCGATGACCTGGCCGGCTGCCTCGGCCAACTGCTGCGCGACAGCGTCACCGGCGATGCGTACTTCAAGCCCTACCGGCAATTCAAGATGTACAACGACCCAAGGCTGAATCCCTGGCTGAAGGAGGGCGGCGCAATGCCTCGTCCCGCAGCAGCCGGCGCGCCGCCGCCGCAACCTGCCTGACCCCGCTCCCACCGGCATCCAGCACGCAGCGGTGACGCCTGCGGTCTTGCGGCGCCCAGCGCTCGCGCGCCTCCGTGCGGAAGACCACGACACTGGGAAGCCGCAAGGCGGCGGCCAGATGCGAAGCGCCGGTGTCGTTGCACACCAGCAGGCGGGCGCGATCCATCAGCGCGGCCATCGCGCCTATCGATATCGGCAGCGCGGCATTGATTGCCGGATGCCGCATCCGTGCTGCCACGTGCTGCGCGAGCGCATGCTCGGCGCCCGATCCGGTCAGCACCACCTGCAGGCCGCAGGTCGCAGACAGCTCGTCCGCGACGGCGGCAAAGGCGGCAGGCGGCCAGCGTCGCGCCGGATCGCGCGCACCGGCATGCACGCAGGCATATGCACGACCGGCCAGCGCTGCAGTCACGCCTGCTGCCTGCAATTCGTCATCGTCGGCAGCATGCAGCGGAAATGCCAGCCGCCGGTCTCCCGCTTGCAGGCCGAGCGCCGTCATCAGCGCCAGCAATCGCTCGCTCTCGTGGCCCTGCTCGGGGTAAGGGAAGCAGCCGCCTTCGTCCGCATCGTGGTCACGCGTAAAGCCGGCCATTTGCCGCGCGCCGAAATCGCGGACGATCGGATTGCTCATTTCGCCGCTGCCGTGCAACTGGATCGCGAGGTCGGCATCGCGGGCGCGCATGCGCCGGCGAAAGTCCGGCCAGCCGTCCGGATCGCTGGCCGGCTCCGGCAACAGCGGATGACCGGGAAAGGCGATGAATTCATCGACCAGCGCATGAAAGCGCTGCGCGAACTGCACAGCCCAGGGCATGCCCACCAGCACGATGCGCGCGTGCGGCAAACCGGCCCGCAGCGCGCGCAGTGCCGGCACCGCACACAGCATGTCGCCGAGCTGCAAGGCCCGAAACACCAGGACTTCACGCGCGTCGCTGATCTGCATGGCGCAACTCCGGCATCCATGGTCACTGCACTTGGGATTCGCGTCGTGCGCACATGTTGCAGCGCGCAGCAGTTTTAAAACACCTGCGCTTGCGGCATCATGGAAATCGTTCGCCTCACAGGCTCCAAAGCCACCATCCACGTTTCCACCAATGACACAACGACGCCTGATCCTCTTCGCCGGCCATGCCGGCACCGGCAAGACCACGCTCGCGAAACGCGCCGTCCCGTTGCTGGCCGAACGCAGCGGCCGCGATTTCTTCTTCCTCGACAAGGACACCGCCTACGGCGCATTCAGCTCGCACATCATGGGCTTGCTGACCGGCGACCCGGACGACCGCGACAGCCCGACCTATCTGCAGCACCTGCGCGACCATGAGTATTCAGGCTTGCTCGACATCACGCGCGAGAATCTCGAACTCGGCATGCAGGCCATGCTGGTCGGCCCGTTCACGCGCGAGATCATGGCCGGCAAGTTCTTCCGCCCGACCGAACTCGGGCTGCCGGCCGACACCGTCTGCCGCATTGCATGGATCGAGCTGTCGAGCGCGGAGGCGAGGCAGCGAATCGAGGCAAGGAATGACGCGCGCGACCGCTGGAAGATCGCGCACTGGGATGACTACATGAAGCGCCGCGTCGAACCGCCAGAGCATCCGGCGCTGAAACGCTTCGACAACGGCGCGTTCAATGCGCAGGCCTTCGACGAACTGATCGAATTCCTGCTGGGCTGAAGGGCGCCTGGCCCTGCGGGCCTCAGTCCAGCGCCTGGTAGACCAGCGTCTTGATCATGCGGCGATAGGACTGGCGGATCGCACCCGGGGTCTGCGCCATCATCACGCCTATCAGCTGCTCCTTCGGATCGATCCAGAAAAAGGTGCCGCCGACGCCGCCCCACGCGAAATCACCCTCCGAGCCGTGCACGCCGGCGATGCCCGCGCCCTGCCGCACCATGAAGCCGAGGCCGAAGGTATAGCCCTGCACGCCCATCAGCACCTCGCCCGGCTGCACCGGCGTCGCGACCTTCGGGCCGAGATGATCCGAGGTCATCAGCGCCACCGTCGAGCGCGACAGGTAGCGACGACCATCCAGCGTGCCGCCGTTCAGCAGCATCTGGCAGAAGCGCAGGTAATCGTCGGCCGTGGTCGACATGCCGGCGCCGCCGGATTGATTGCCGGTCGGCCGCGTGACGTCCAGCACCTGCATCGCCGGCCCGCCCGTCACCGGATCGATCTTCAGCGGCTCGGCGATGCGCGAAGCCTTCGATGCCGGCACGTCGAAATGCGTGTCCTTCATGCCCAGCGGCGCCAGCAGCTTCTCGTCAAGCAGCACGCCGAGCGACTTGCCCGACACGCGTTCGAGCACGCGCCCCAGCAGGTCGGTCGACAGGCCGTAGTCGAAAGTCGTGCCCGGTTGCCAGACCAGCGGCGCACGCGCGAATGCCTCGACCTGCTGCTCCGGCGTCAGCGCCAGCGCCTGCATCGGCACCTTCGGCGAGAACAGTCCCGCCTCTGCATAGGCCGTGCGCACGCTGTCGAAGCGCGTGAACTCGCCATAGGTCAGGCCCGAGGTATGCCGCAGCAGGTCCTGCACCGTGACCTGCCGCTTCGCCGGTTCGCGCGGGCTGTTCGGATCGGCCGGGTTCGACAGCACCTGCATCGATGCGAACTGCGGGAAGAACTTCGACATCGGATCGGTCAGCTGCAGCCGACCCTCTTCGACCAGCATCATCGCCAGCACCGACACCAGCGGCTTGGTCATCGAATAGGCACGGAAGATCGCATCGCGCTTGAGCGGCTTGCCGGCGTCCTTGTCCTGCCAGCCGATCGCACCGGCATGCACGACCGCGCCCTTGCGCGCGACCAGCACCACCGCGCCGGGCATGCGGTTCGCATCGATCTCGGCGCGGATCGCGTCGGGAATGCGCGACAGCCGCTCGGCCGACAGGCCAAGCTGCTCGGGCGGCGCGACCGGCAGGTCGGTCGCCATCGAAGGCAAGGCTTGCGCGAGTGCCAGCGCGAGCATGCAAGTCCGGAAAATTTTCATGGTTGTCTCCTCGGATTGTCGTTCTTGTGTGCGCCGGATGAAGCACGATCCGGCTCGTGTCTTTGCCGGCTCAGCCGCGCGAGCGCATCCACGCGTGCCGCAGCTTCACCGCGGCGGCCGGCTTGTCCTTCATTTGCAGCCGCAGCTGCGGCGCCGACTCCGGCTGCAGCACCGCACGGAAGCTCATCAGCTCGTCGCGCCGGAACGCATGCACCGTCACTGCGTCGCCGCGCCGGTAGCGCTGCAACAGTGCGTCGAGGTTCGATGCCGTCACGCGCAGGCTGTCGATCGCCACCAGCGCATCGCCGGCCGACAGGCCGGCACGATGCGCAACCCCATCCTCATGCACCGACGCCAGCTTGCAATCGCCGCCTTCCTTCTTCGTGCGCACGTCCAGCGTCAGCTTCTCGCCCTGCTGACCATCATCCAGCGCAATGCCGAACGCCGCGAATGCATCGGCCAGCGGCAGGTCGCGGGTGCCGCGCACGGCGAGGTCGAACACGGGCTTGAGCTTCAGCCCGGTCACCTCGTCGAACAGCGCCTCGACGCCGGCCTCGGTCACGCCGACACCCTTGCCCGGCGCATGGAAATCACGACCGTGGCGACGCCACAGCGCGCGCATCACGTCGTCGAGCGAGCGCGCGCCCTTCGTCTGCCTGCGGATGGTCAGGTCCAGCAGGAGCGCCACCAGCGAGCCCTTCGTGTAGTAGCTGACGATTGCATTCGGCGCGTTCTCGTCCTGCCGGTAATACTTGGTCCATGCATCGAAACTCGATTCGGCGACGCTCTGCTTCAGCCGGCCACTGCCGCGCAGCACGCCATTCAGCGTCTTCGCCAGCAGGCCAAGGTAGGCATCCTGTCCGATCAGGCCGGCGCGCAGAAGTATCAGGTCGTCGTAGTAGCTGGTGAAGCCCTCGAACAGCCACAGCAGCGGCGTGTAATTTTCCTGCGCGAGATCGTAGGGCGCGAACACGTCCGGCTTGATGCGCTTCACGTTCCAGGTGTGGAAATACTCGTGGCTGCACAGCCCGAGGAAGCCGCGATAGCCGTCGCTCATCGCCGCCTGCCCCTTCACCGGCAGGTCGGCGCGCGAGCAGATCAGCGCCGTCGATGCGCGATGCTCAAGCCCGCCGTAACCATCGCCGACGGCCATCGTCAGGAACACATAGCGATCCATAGGCGCGCGCTTCGTCGCCGGCTCGAACAGCGCGATCTGCGCCTCGCAAATCTTCTTCAGGTCGGCCGCAAGCCGTGCGCCATCGAGATTGGGCACGCGGCCCGTGATCGCCATTTCATGCGGCACGCCATGCGCTTCGAAGCGGATCAGCTCGAACTCGCCTATCTCGACCGGATGGTCGATCAGCTCGTCGTAATCCTGCGCGACATACGTGCCGAAACGATGCCGGCGCGCCTTCAGCTCGGGCAATGAAGTCGCCACGCGCCAGCCCGCATACGCATCGCCTTGCGGCGGACAAATGTCGACGACATGCGGCAACGCTTCCTGCCCGTGAACGCGCAGGAACACGCTGGTGCCATTGAAGAAGCCATGCGTCTGGTCAAGGTGCGCGGCACGCACCGACAAGTCCCATGCATAGACCTGGTAGACGATGGTCAGCGGGCCTTCGCAGCGGGCCGCACGCCAGCTGTGCTTGTCGCACTTGGCGAGGCGCAGCTTGCGGCCGCCGGCTTCGGCGCGAATCTGCACGATGTTGCGCGCGAACTCGCGGATCATGTAGCTGCCCGGAATCCACGCAGGCAGAGAGACAAGCTGTCCGTCGGGATCGGGGTGCGCGATCGTCAGCGTCACCTCGAACAGGTGCAGGCCGGGATCATGCGGTCGGATAGTGTAGACGGGGGATGCGGCAGGTGTGCGTCGGGAAGTCATGGGCTGGAGAGCTGTGTCGTTGGCATCGCGAACAGCAGTGTAAGGCAGTTGCGGCGACCGGGGCGGCCGCCGCCATCTTCACCGAAGCCGGTCAGGCGTTGACGTTGACGACCAGCCGACCGCGCACCTCGCCGGCGAGGATTTTCGGCGCCCAGGCGAGCGCATCGGCCAGCGCGATCTCCTGCGTGATGCGATCGAGCGTATCGGCCTTCATCTCGATGGCAAGGTTGGACCATGCATCAATGCGCCGCTCGCGCGGCGCCATCACGCTGTCGACGCCGATCAGCTTCACGCCGCGCAGGATGAACGGCACAACCGTGGCCGGGAAATCCATGCCCTGCGCGAGACCGCAGGCTGCCACGGTACCGCCATAGCGCACCTGCGCGACCGCATTCGCCAGCGTGTGCGAGCCGACCGAATCCACCACGCCGGCCCAGCGTTCCTTCTGCATCGGCTTGCCCGGCGCCGACAGCTCGGCGCGGTCAATCACTTCGGCCGCGCCCAGCGACTTCAGGTAATCGGCCTCGGCCAGCTTGCCGGTCGATGCGACCACACGGTAGCCGCGTGCGGCGAGGATCGCGATGGCCACGCTGCCGACACCGCCGGACGCGCCGGTGACCAGCACCTCGCCATGCTCGGGCTTGACGCCGTGCTCGGCCAGCGCCATCGCACACAGCATCGCGGTATACCCCGCCGTGCCGATCGCCATCGCAGAGCGCGCCGACATGTCATGCGGCAGCGGCACCAGCCAGTCGCCCTTGAGGCGCGCGCGCTCGGCGAGGCAGCCCATATGGGTCTCGCCGACACCCCAGCCATTCAGCAGGAAACGGTCGCCCGCCTTCCAGTCGGGATGCGATGACTCAAGCACGGTACCGGCACCGTCGATGCCGGGCACCATCGGCCACTTGCGCACCACCGGCGATTTGCCGGTGATGGCCAGGCCATCCTTGTAATTGATCGTCGAATAATCGACCGCGACGGTCACATCGCCGTCGGCCGGCAACTGTGCGTCGTCGATACGGGTGAGTTCTGCACGGGTGGAACCGTCCTCGTTCCGGTTGAGCAGAATGGCTCGGAACATCGCTGATCTCCTGTAGTTATTGGAATGCCGTTTCCGGTCGCGGCTCGCGACTTTCGATCGGGATTGTCAGCAGATGTTAGCGGATTTGCCGGCCAGGATTTCCTGGCCGGGCAGATATTTCAGATGAACTTATTTCACCGATGCGAGCCGGGATTCAAGCGTCTTTGCGTCGATCGCGCCCGGGACGCGCGTGCCGTCGGTAAACACGATGGTCGGCGTGCCGGTCACGCGGTATTTCTTGCCCAGCTCGACCACCTTGTCGATCGCCGCCGACGAGCAGGATTCCGGCGCTGGCGGCGGTGCCTTGCCCTCGAGCATCCAGTCATCCCAGGCCTTGGCGCGATCGGGCGCGCACCAGAGGTTGCGTGACTTCTTCTGCGAGTCTTCGCCCAGCACCGGATAGATGAACGAGTAGACGGTAATGTCCTTGACGTCTGCCAGCGTCTTGCGGAAGCGCTTGCAGTAGCCGCAGTTCGGGTCTTCGAATACGGCGATCACGCGCTTGCCGCTGCCCTTGACGCTCTTCACCGCGAGGTCGAGCGGCAGGTCGGCGAACTTCACGCGATTGAGTTCGTCGAGGCGTGCCTGCGTCAGGTCTTTCGAGGTCTCGGTATCGAGCACGCGGCCGACGAAGACATAGCGTCCGTCCGCGTCGGAATAAATGATCTCGCCGCCGACCTTCACTTCATACAGGCCGCTGTACGGCGTCTTCGTAACGCTCTCGATCGGCGCATCGGTGCCGAGCTTGTTCTGCAGCGCCTTCTTGATCTTCGCCTCCTGGGCAACGGCTGCGGCAGATACGGCCAGCAGACCGGCGGCCACCAAGGCCAGCCAGCGCGATTTCTTCATCATGATTTTTCACCTGTGGGGGAATAAAGGGGGCGGCCGAACGCGTGCGCCATCAGGCGGCGTTTCAGGAAAGGCAGTTTGTCGACCGCAGCCATGCCGAGGTTGCGGATCGACCTCAGCGGCCCGAGCTCGGACGAGAACAGCCGGTGCAAGCCATCGGTTGCGACCTGCATCAGCAATACTTCTTCCTTGCGCGAGCGTGCGTAGCGCGCCAGCGTGAGGGCGTCGCCGCAGTCGGCCGGCTGGTCGCGGCGGACCAGCGCGGCGAGCAAGGCATCGATGTCGGCAAAACCGAGGTTCATGCCCTGCCCCGCCAGCGGATGCACGACATGCGCCGCATCGCCGATCAGCGCGACACGGTCGGCGACCAGCGACTGCGAACGGATCAGGCGCAGCGGGAAAGCCTTCGGCGCCGCAGGCGGCAGCATCGTGAACCGGCCCAGCGTCTGCCCCGGCAGCTGCTGCAGGCGCTCGCAAAGCCGCTCGGGCGGCTCGCGCAGCAGCGTGCCCGCAAGCGGCTCCGGCGCCGACCAGACCAGCGACACGCGCCGGTCCGGCAGCGGCAACAGCGCGACGATGCCGTCCGCGCCGAGGAACCACTGGCTGGCCACGCCGTGATGCGGCTGTTCGCACGCGAAGTTGGCGACCACGGCGCGCTGTCCGTAGTCGCGATAGTCCATGCCGATGTCGGCCCGCGTGCGCACCCACGAGTGCGCGCCGTCTGCGCCGACCAGCAGCGAGCAATCGATCTGCTGACCGCTGTCCAGCGTCACCGATGCGCGGCCGGCATCGCAGCGCATCTGCACCGCCGAGCCCTGCACCCGCTTCACGCCGGTGGAGAAGCGCAGCGCCGCATCGAGCGCGCGGTTGATATTGGCGTCCTCGACGATCCACGCCAGCGCATCGACGCGCGCGCCGTAGGCATCGAAACCGAGGTGGCCGGCACCGGCAGCAGCATCACCATGCACGGCCATCGCATCGACGGCGGCGATGCGGGACGCATCCATCGCGTCCCACACCTTCAGCGACGACAGCAGCGCGCGGGCGACATGGTTGAGCGCGTAGACGCGCAGATCCCAGTCGGCCAAGGGAGCGGCCGGCTGAGCAGGCAAGGCGGGCGAGACCAGCACGACCTGCAGTCCGGCGCCGGCCAGCGCGAGCGCGCCTGCCTTGCCGACTGCGCCGCTACCGATCACGCAGATGTCACAGGAAATGGTCATGCCTAATTATAGCTGCGCGTCACGATGAGATTTCACGAAGGGGCTTTGCAGAGGCGGAATGTTTTGCTATACTCTTGCGTCTTGGCCTGGTAGCTCAGTTGGTAGAGCAGAGGATTGAAAATCCTTGTGTCGGTGGTTCGATTCCGCCCCGGGCC
>CAZTIF010000062.1:0-19527 GCA_964613635.1 uncultured Bifidobacterium sp.
ACCCCCTGACCGGCGGCGAGCGTGCAATTTGGGTTTCGGCCATTGCACCATCTGCGCTAATGGTGTCAGGCGTGTTAGGGATAGGTGCGATGCAAATTTACATGATCCTTTTCTCGGCTTTCTCCTCAAATAGGGCGATGAAACAATGAGCGCCAATCAACGCGACCAAACCGACCCTCTGGGCTTGCTTGGAGACGTCTCAAGTTCTGTATTCGATGGACTAGATGCTTCCATAAAAGACTTGTCGCTGGCCTGCGCCACCGGTACGCAGCTGAAGTGCTTCAACGGCCTCAGGGAAGGGCTGGGCAGGCTGCCATGGTGAGCCGCCTGTTCTGCCGATGGCGCGGGTGCTGCAGTACGCGAGGCGAAGCCTCAGGAGCGCACCCTCCATGCCCGCGCTGAAACCCCTGATGCGAACCACCCGCTGCGATCATCAGGATTTTCATCCGCCGCTCATCCGTTTGCAGCACGGCGCGCCGCATCCGCAGGGGCAGCGCGTACTGTGGGCGATCCTGACGCTGCTCGCCTTCCTGTTCGGCTGGGCCCTCGTCGGACGGCTGGACATCATCGCGGTGGCCGACGGCAAGCTGGTGCCCGCCAGCTATCTCAAGATCGTGCAGCCGTCGGAAGCCGGCATCGTCAAGGAAATCCTGGTGCGCGAAGGCGAGACCGTATACGCCGGTCAAATCCTGATGCGCATGGATGCGTTGATCGCCAACGCCGACCTCGACGCCATTGCTACCGAATACGCCCGCAAGCGGCTGGCACTTGCCCGCATCGACGCCGAGCTCACCGGCCGGCCCTTTTCACCCGAGGTTCAGGCCCCGTCGGCACTAGTGCGCGAAACCGCCGCGCAATACCGGGCCAATCGCGATGCCTTGGATGCCGCGCTGGCCGAGGAACGCAGCCGTTTGCTCAAGGCGCAGCAGGAGCTGGCAGCCGCCCACCAGCAAAGGGAGCGGCTCGAGGCAGTGCTGCCCCACTACCTCGAACAGGACAAGGCCTACGAGCGACTCGTCCGGGAGGGCTTTGCCGGGAGTTTGATGGGCTCGGACAAGCGGCGCGAGCGCATCGAGAAAGAGCAGGAACTGGCGACGCAGGTTCACCTGATCGCCTCCGCCCATGCCGGCATCGACCAGGCGCAAAAAAAGCTCAGGCAGATCGAGGCGGACTATGTGCGGCAGTTGCATGCCGAGCGCAATGAAGCGCAGGCGCAGGCCGACAAGCTGGCCAGGGAGCAGGAAAAGCAGCAACACCGGCGCGGGCTGCTGGAGCTGAAGGCGCCCGAAGGCGGTGTGATCAAGGATCTGGCGACGCATACCGCCGGCACCGTCGTGCAACCCGGCACCGTGTTGGCCAGCCTCGTGCCCCGCGAAGAAAAGCTCAAGGCCGAAGTCTGGGTGTCGAACGAGGACATCGGCTTTGTGCGAGCGGGGCAGCCGGTCAGGCTGAAGTTCGCGACCTATACCTTCCAGAAGTACGGCATGGGCCAAGGCATCGTCGATCACGTGAGCGCCGATGCCCAGACTGAAGAGGAAGCGCGCGACAAGGGCCTGCAAGGCGCCGCACAGCGCCCGCTGCGCTTCAAGGCGCTGGTCACCCTCGATGCGAACGAGCTGGAGCGGGATGGCGTCAAATACCCGCTGGCCGTCGGCATGCAGGCCACGGCGGAAATCCTGCTGGGTGACCGCACCGTGGCGGACTACCTGCTCTCGCCGGTAAAAAAGGCTTGGCATGAGGCAGGCCGGGAGCGCTGAGTGCCGCGCGCAACGCGGCAGACCGCCACGCGCCTTGTCCCCATCCCCCATTGCCTGAAAAACAAGGGCCGCCCTGCGGCCGGCTTCATTTTTCGTGGCGGCTGCCGTAACCGCGTCATAGCCTTCTTTTCAACCACGCCGCGGGAGCCGATCAAGATGAGCGCACTGAACACGACGAACCTGACCCGCCGGTGGGGGATAGGCGCGCGCCTGACCTTGCTGACCTCCGGACTGGTGGGGCTGGTACTGGCCGTGCTGGTGGCCGGTATTGGCTATTCGACATCGGCGTTGCTGGAGGAGCGCGCCACCCGCCATGTGGAGGACGATGCGCGCGCCGTGGTCGACATGGTCGGCATGTTCAACCAGGCGGTGGTCAGCTCGGTGCAGCGCTTCTCGAAGATTTTCGCGGCCGAATTTGCCGGCGGCTTTGCGATCGACGCCAGCCAAACGGCCGACAGCGGCGGGCGCGCCGTGCCCTTGCTCAAGAGCGGCGGCGCAACGCTGAACGGCGACTTTGCCGTGCCCGACCGCTTCACCGCGCGCACCGGCGTGCCGGCCACCATTTTCGTTCGCAGCGGCGACGATTTCATCCGGATCTCGACCTCGGTGCGCAAGGAAAACGGCGAGCGCGCGGTCGGAACCGCACTCGACCATGCCAGCCCGGCCTATGCGCCGCTGATTGCCGGCCGCGCCTACCAGGGCCTGACACAGCTGTTCGGCAAACCCGTGATCACCTCCTACCAGCCCTTGCATGACGCCGGCGGGCGCGTGATCGGCGCGCTGTATGTCGGCGTCGACATCAGCGCCGACATGACCGCGCTGAAGGATCGCATACGCGCGCTGAAAGTCGGCAAGACCGGCTATTTCTTCGTGCTCGATGCCCGTCCCGGCAAGCACTACGGCAACTTGCTGCTGCATCCGGCCAAGGAAGGCCAGAACATCCTCGAAGCCAAGGACAGCGACGGCCGTCCGTTCATCCGCGAGATGCTGCAGAAGGGCCAGGGCCTGATCCGCTACCCGTGGGCCAACAGTGAAAAGGGCGAGAGCGTGGCCCGCGACAAGCTGGTCGCGTTTCGCGAGTTCCGCGAATGGGGCTGGCTGATCGCCGGCGGTTCGTATGTCGATGAAATCAACAGCGAATTCAATCAGCTGCGCAACCTGTACGCAGGTGCGGTGACGCTGGCGCTGATGCTGGTCGCGGCCATGCTGTACTTCGCGATCCGCCGCCTGGTGACGCTGCCGCTGGAGGATGCGCGCCGGCTGGCGCAGCAGATGGCCACCGGCGACCTGACCGGCCGGCTCGAAGTGCGCCGCCATGACGAGATCGGCGACCTGGTCACGGCAATGAACGGCGTCAGCGACGGCCTGTCATCGGTGGTGCAGCAGGTTCGTGAAGGTTGCGACCTGATCGCCACCGCATCCGGCGAGATCGCCGCCGGCAACCGCGACCTGTCCGCGCGCACCGAGCAGCAGGCCGCTGCGGTCGAGGAGACTGCATCGTCGATGGAAGAGCTGACTTCCACGATCCGCCAGAATGCCGACCATGCGGACGAGGCGAACCGGGTCGCCGGGTCGGCGACTGCGCTGGCATCGAAGGGCGGGGAGATGGTGGCGCGGGTGGTGCGCACGATGGAAGAGATCGGTGCATCATCGCGGCACATGTCCGACATCATCGGCACGATCGACGGCATCGCCTTCCAGACCAATATCCTCGCGCTGAACGCGGCGGTGGAAGCTGCGCGTGCCGGCGAGCACGGACGCGGCTTTGCGGTGGTGGCATCCGAGGTGCGTGCGCTGGCGCAGCGCAGCGCCTCGGCGGCGAAAGACATCAAGCGGCTGATCGGCGATTCCACCAGCCGCATGGACGAGGGCGGCGCGATCGCGACCGAGGCCGGTGCGATGATGCAGCAGGTGATGGACGGCGTGTCACGCGTGTCCTGCATCATCGGCGAGATCAGCGCCGCCGGCCGCGAGCAAAGCGACGGCATCGATCAGGTCAGCCAGGCGGTGGCGCACATCGACCAGGGCACGCAGCAGAATGCGGCCCTGGTCGAGCAGGCGGCCGCCGCGGCCGACAGCCTCGCGCAGCAGTCGAATGCGCTGCTGCAGTCGGTGCAGGCGTTCCGGCTGCGCTAACGGCACTCGGCGTCGAATTTCTCGGCGGCGCGCCGCTGCCGGATGCGCGCCTTGCCGGCCTTGTCCAGCGGCGCTTCGCGCAGGTCTTCCTCGCGCCATTTCAGCTGCAGCGCGAGCGCGCGGCACTTGCGCTCGCGTGCCGCAGCGCCGCGTGCGGCGAGGTCGCGTATCTGCCGCTCCTGCCGTTCGCGCTGCTCGCGCAACGCCTGCATCCGTGCGACTTCGGCGCGCTCGCGCTGCAGGCGGGCGGTATCGGCAGCGGCCGGCTCACGCGCCGGCGCCGGTGCAGCTGGTGCCGCTGGTGCCGCAGACAGCGCGGTGGTCTCGCGCTCGCCTTCCGCGCAACGCTGGTCGGTATAGGTGATGCGGCCCTGTCGCTCGCAGCGGTTCACCGCGGATGCGTCGGGCAGGGACAGGACGAGGGTCAGACAAAGAGGCAGGAAGAAGAACGGCGCGGCTGGCAGCGCGCTGCAAGGCAAGTGTGTCATGCAGACTCCCGGGACGGTGGAAAACCGGGAAAGCGCGAACGGCGTCTGCCGCCTACAGCACCTTCCCCGGATTCATCAGGTTCAGCGGGTCTAGCGCCCGCTTGATGGCCATCATCATGTCCATCTCGGTCCCGGATTTGTAGCGTCGTATTTCATCGCGCTTGAGCGCGCCCAGCCCGTGCTCGGCGGAGATCGAGCCGCCATGCCGGTGCACGCTGTCATGCACCAGCAGGTTGACCGCCGGCTGCGACCGCAGGAAGGCATCGGCATCCTGCCCGGCCGGCGCCGACACGTTGTAGTGCAGGTTGCCATCGCCGAGGTGGCCGAAGGTCACCATGCGGCAGCCGGGGAAGTTTGCCTGCAGCGCGGCGTCGGTGGCGGCGATGAAGTCGGCAATGCGCGAGATCGGCAGCGCAATGTCGTGCTTGATGTTCTTGCCCTCGGTCGCCTGCGCTTCGGAGATGCGCTCGCGCAGCGCCCACAGCGATGCCGACTGCGACAGCGAGTTCGCCACCACCGCATCTTTCACCAGCCCGCGCTCGAAGGCGGCAGTCGCGAGCGCCTCGAGCATCGCCTCCGCATGCTGCTCGGACTCGGCGTCGGACAATTCCAGCAGCACGTATTGCGGATGGCGGCTGGTAAACGGCGAGCGCAGCGCCGGGAAGTGCTTTTCGACCAGCTGCAGGCAGAAATCGGAAATCAACTCGAAGCCGGTCAGCGAGGCATCGCAGCGCTGGCGCGCCATCGCCAGCAGGTCGAGCGCCGCACGCGGCGTATCGAGCGCAAACAGCGCGGTCACGCGCGCGGCCGGCTGCGCGAACAGCTTCAGCACGGCGGCGGTGATGATGCCGAGCGTGCCTTCGGCGCCGATGAAGAGGTCGCGCAGGTCGTAGCCGGTATTGTCCTTGCGCAGGCCGCGCAGCCCGTCCCAGATCTCGCCCTGTGCGGTCACGACTTCGAGCCCGAGCGTCAGTTCGCGCGTGTTCCCGTAACGCAGCACCGCGGTGCCGCCGGCATTGGTCGACAGGTTGCCGCCGATCGTGCAGCTGCCCTCGGAGGCCAGCGACAGCGGGAACAGCCGGCCGGCCGCCGCCGCCGCTTCCTGCACTTGCTGCAGCGCGCAGCCGGCGTCGGCCGTCAGCGTGTCATTCACGGGATCGACCGCGCGTATCCGGTTCATGCGCGCCAGCGACAGCACGACCGCCGTACCGCTCTCGTCCGGCACGCTGCCGAGTACCAGCCCGGTGTTGCCGCCCTGCGGCACGATCGGCACACGGTGCGCGATGCACAGTTTCACCAGCGCGGCGACCTCGGCCGTGCCGGCGGGGCGCAGCACCGCGCGCGCGCGACCGGTGAAGCGGCGTCGCCAGTCGGTCAGGTAGCCGGCCATGTCGTCGCCGGCCAGCACATTCGCGTGGCCGACGAGCTGCGCGCACTGCGCAAGGAAGTCAGTGCTCATGCGGTTCGGATGCGCGCTCGATCGCCTCGCGCGCGAGGCGCTTGGCCTGCCGCTTGTACGGGCGCAGGAAGAAGATCGCCGCGAAGAAGTAGATCGACGACAGCAGGATCTCGCCGCCGGCCAGCCATTGCGACAGGCCGGTCTCGCTCCATGCGCGCACCACGCCTTCGGTGAAATACAGCAGGATCATCATCGACGCCCACTGCATCGTGTAGATGTCGCGGCGCAGGGTGCCGGGCAGCGGCGCCAGCAGCGGCAGCGCCTTGATCACCATCCACGAGCCGCCGGGACGCAGCGGCGCAAGCACCAGCTCCCACAGCACGCAGAGCAGGATCAGCAGCAGCAGGCTGACGGTGGAGGCGCGGTGCAGCCGCAGTTGGGCAGGGGTGAGTTCCATGGTTCAGGCAGGTTGCAGTTTTCTGGCGGTTTCGGCGAGCCGCTTGCCGAGCGCGATCGCGAGCTGTCGGGTGTCGTCGGCAAAGGGCTGGTCGCCGTTCAGGCCCGACCAGTGGGTCGCGCCATACGGCGAGCCGCCGGCGGTGGTGGTCATCAGCGCTGCTTCGGTGTACGGCAGGCCGACGATCAGCATGCCATGGTGCAGCAGCGGCAGCATCATCGACAGCAGCGTCGTTTCCTGGCCGCCGTGCAGGCTGCCGGTGGACGTGAACACGCAGGCGGGCTTGCCGGCGAGCGTGCCGGACAGCCATTGCGCGCTGCTGCCATCGATGAAGTATTTCAGCGGCGCGGCCATGTTGCCGAAGCGCGTGGGCGAACCCAGCGCGAGCGCTGCGCATTCGTCGAGGTCGGATGCTTCGACATACGGTGCGCCGGACGAAGGAATCGCCGGCTCGGTCGCCTCGGCCACGGTCGACACCGCCGGCACGGTACGCAGCACCGCCTCGCAGCCGGCCACGCCCTCGATGCCTTGCGCGATCAGTTCGGCAAGCTTGCGGGTGGCGCCGTGACGCGAGTAGTACAGAACTAGGATCTTCAGCAGGGGCGGGCTCATGGCTTGCTATTATAGGGCGCTTTGTTTCAGCCAATTTCGCCGGACACGCATGACGCCACGCTCGCCGCATCCTTCAGGTCGCTGGACCCGCGCACAGGTCCGGGACCTGTGGCATTTCGTGATGCGCCGCCTGCGCGAAGAACGCTTGCCCGAAGTCGCCGGCAGCCTGACCTACACCACCGTGCTGGCACTGGTGCCGGTGCTGACCGTCGCCTTTGCGATCTTCACCACCTTCCCGCTGTTCACGTCGTTCCGTGACACGCTCGAGGCTTATCTCGTGCAGTCGGTGATGCCGGCCGGCATAGCCAACACGATACGCGACTACCTGACGCAGTTCGCCGCAAAGGCGAGCCGGGTGTCGGCATTCGGCGCAGCCTTCCTGTTCGTGACAGCCATCCTGATGTTCGGCACCGTTGACCGCACGCTGAATCGCATCTGGCGCGTGCGCGAATCGCGGCCTTTCCTGCAGAGCCTGGTCGTCTACTGGGCGGTGATGACGCTGGGGCCCTTGCTGATCGGTGCGTCGTTGACGGCCGCATCCGAACTGCTGCCGTGGCTGACCGACGCGCCGCGCAAGCTGACCTGGCTGCGCAGCATCGTCGCGCTGCTGCTGTCGCTGTTCCTGTCGACGCTGGCGTTCGCGCTGCTGTACCAGACGGTACCGAACCGCTTCATCGACTGGCGTGAGGCGGTCATCGGCGGGCTGGTCGCGGCGATCGGTTTCGAGATCACGCGGCGGCTGTTCTCGTTCTCGATTGCGGTCGGCGGCGGCTACCGTGCGATCTACGGCGCGCTGGCGGCGGTGCCGATTTTCCTGATCTGGATTTACCTGTTCTGGCTAATCACGCTACTTGGCGCGGTGGTGGCGGCCGCGTTGCCGGTGATGCGCTATGAGCGCTGGTGGCACCGGGCGGCGCCGGGCTCGGAATTCCTCGATGCGATGGCCGTGCTGCAGGCGCTCTACCGGGCGCGCGACAGCCATGCCGCCGTCGATGCGCTGCGGCTGCGTGAACTAACCCATCTGGGTTTCGAGGAGTCGGAGAGCCTGCTGGAGCGCATGCATGACGCCGGCTGGGTCGGCCGCATCCGCGCGCAACGCACGCCGAGCCTGAAGCTGCGCCGGCGCGCGCAGGCCCGCGACGAGCGCTGGACGCTGCTGGCCAACCCGGCGAAGCTGACGCTGGCCGACGTGTACCGGCGCTTCGCGTTCACGCCGGATGCCAATTCGCCGCTGTCGGAACAGGTCGCGCAGGGAGTCGAGCGCGACCTGTCGACCTCGCTCGCCGATTACTTCAGCGCGCCGGTGGCGAAGCCGAACAGCGCTTCGAGCACCTGATCCGGTTGCTCGGCCATCAGCGCATGGCCGCTGCCATCCAGCACCACGGTCTTCGCGCCCGCCATCTTTGCCGACAATCCGGCGGCTGCCTTTGGCGGCGTCATCATGTCCCTGCGGCCGAGCAGGAACAGCGCCGGGCAGGACAGTGAACCGGCGGCCTGCTCGCCGTTCGCATAATCATTACAGGCCGAGAAATCGGTGAAGAACACCTTGTCCGGATTGCGCGCCGAGATGCGCTGCATCAGCCGGCGGCTGCCGCCCTGTACATAGAAGCCGGGGCCGGGCGCGGACGGCTTTTGCGCGATGGATGAATGCGACCAGATGTTCACCATGTCGATGGCCACCGGCTCGCGGTCGCGCGAGGTCTCCAGCAGCAGCGGCGAGACTTTCATCGGATAGGCGGTGCCGACCAGCGCAACGCCGGCCACCTGTTGCGGTGCGCGCGCGGCTGCCTCGAGCGCGATCAGCGAGCCCATGCTGTGGCCGATCAGGATCGCCTTCGTCACGCCGGCCGATGCGAGCAGCTGGTTCAGCCAGTCGGCCATCGCCTCGACGCTGGCCAGTGCCGGGCCGCCGCTGCGGCCGTGGCCGGGCAGGTCGACTGCCAGCACCGAAAAGCCGTGATGCGCAAAGTAGCGCGTCTGCAGTCCCCACACCGAATGATCGTTCTGCGCGCCGTGGATGAAGACGGCCGTCGGCAGCGCCGGATTGAAGGGCTTGCCGCCGGTGTACGCGTAGGCGCTGTGTCCGTTGAGTTCGAGGTTCATGGTCAGGCCCCTTTCTGGGCGGCCTTCAGCCCGCGCTTCAGGTCGTCGATCAGGTCGTCGGCATCTTCGAGGCCGATCGACAGGCGCATCGTGCCTTCACGGATGCCGGAGGCTTCCAGCTGTTCGGTGGGTACGCGGAAATGCGTGGTCGAGGCCGGGTGGATCACCAGCGACTTGGCGTCACCGACGTTGGCCAGGTGCGAGAACAGCTGCAGCGACTCGACGAAACGGCGGCCGGCCGCGCGGTCGCCCTTGATGGTGAACGAGAACACCGCGCCGCAGCCTTTGGGCAGCAGGCGTTTTGCGAGTTCATGGTCCGGATGGCCCGGTAGTTCCGGATAGGACACCGATTCGATCGCCGGGTGCGCCGCGAGGAACTCGACCACCTTGCGCGCGTTGGCCACATGCTTTTCCATGCGCAGCGACAGCGTTTCCATGCCCTGCAGGATGGTGAACGCGTTGTACGGGCTCATCACCGCGCCGAAGTCGCGCAGGCCTTCGCGGCGCGCGCGCAGCGCGAAGGCGCCGACCGTCGATTCTTCGCTGAAGACCATGCCGTGGAAGCCGTCGTACGGCTCGCACAGTTCGGCGAAGTGGCCGGTCTTTTCATAGGCGGCCTGCCAGTCGAAGGTGCCGCCGTCGACCAGCAGCCCGCCGACCGCGGTGCCATGCCCGCAGAGGAATTTGGTGGCCGAGTGGAAGACCAGGTCGGCGCCGTGATCGAAAGGCTTCAGCAGGTAGGGGGTGGTGAAGGTCGAGTCGACCATCAGCGGCAGGTGATGCTCATGCGCGATCGCGGCGACCTTTTCGATGTCGAGCACGTCCAGTCCCGGGTTGCCAAGGGTCTCGGCGAACAGCACCTTGGTGTTCGGGCGGATGTTGGCGCGCCACGCGTCGAGGTCGCGCGGGTCGATGAAGGTGGTCTCGATGCCGAAGCGCTTCATCGTGTAGCCGAGCAGGTTTTGCGAGCCGCCGTACAGCGCGCGCGAGGCCAGCACATGCGAGCCGGCGCCGGCGAGGGTGGCGAGGCCGAGGTGCAGCGCCGCCTGTCCGCTGGCGACCGCAAGGCCGGCCACGCCGCCTTCGAGCGCGGCGATGCGCTCTTCCAGCACGGCCGTGGTCGGGTTCGAGATGCGCGAATAGACGTGGCCGGAGCGCTCCATGTTGAACAGGGAGGCGGCATGGTCGGAATCGCGGAACACGAACGACGTGGACAGGTAGATCGGCGTGGCGCGCGCGCCGGTGGCGGTATCGGGCGCGCCACCGGCATGCAGGGACAGCGTGTCGAAGCCCGGGGTTCTTGGCTCGCTCATCGGGGTCGGTCTCCTTGTGATGTTGTCTTGGCAGAATCGCGATTATAGGCGGGCGGCTCTGGCTTTTTTGACATGAGTCGGCTACATTGGCTCGGAGGGGGTTTTACTTCCTCTGGCTGGGGGACAAAAAAATGGAGGCGATCAGATGAAGGTCTCTGAGATACTGAAAGTCAAGGGCAACATCCTTTACACCGCGACGCCCGACATGCCGCTGCTGGAGGCGATCAACACGATGTCCGAGCGCGACATCGGCTCGCTGGTCGTGATGAAGGAGGGCAAGGTCAAGGGCATGCTGAGCTTTCGCGAGGTGATGAACGCGATCGACAAGCAGACCGGCTCGCTCGGTCAGGGCACGGTCGGCCAGCACATGGCCAGCGACCTCATGACCATTGCGCCGGATACCGACATCAACGAGATCCGCCGCCAGATGCTCGAGCGGCACGCGCGCTATGTGCCGGTGGTGGATCATGACGGCACGCTGATGGGAGTGATGTCCTTCTACGACATCGCCAAGGCGGTGCTGGAGGCGCAGACCTTCGAGAACAAGATGCTGAAGGCCTATATCCGGGACTGGCCGGCGGAGGCGGAAGAAGAGTGAGCTGCTTTCTGTTCGTGCAGGGGCTATGGTTCATCGACCATGGATTCCGACTTGCGCCGGAATGACGGGGTTTGTTCCACGCCTCACCGGCAGGTCATCCTGGCCCAGGTTCGCTGTTAACCGTTCACCCGCTGGCAATCTGAAGACACTGGGTCCCGGCCTGCGCCGGGACGACTCTTTGGAGACCGTCGCCCCTGAAGTCGTCATCCCGGCGCAGGCCGGGATCCAGCGCCTTCAAGCCCTGACCCTCATAACACTGTCGCCGCATTGAGTGACCGTCACGCCTCGGCCTCCCCACAAAACATGCACTCCCCATCCGGCTCATCCCAATTCTCCCTGCTGAAGCAACGCCGCTTCGCCCCGTTCTTCGGTGCGCAATTCCTGGGCGCCTTCAATGACAACCTGTTCAAGACCGCGCTGGTCACCGTGATCACTTACGATGCGGCGACCTGGACCGACATGAAAGTCGGCCTGCTGAACAACCTGATTGCCGGGCTGTTCATTCTGCCTTTCATGCTGGCCTCGGCCACTGCCGGGCAGGTCGCCGACAAGTACGACAAGGCCGCCGTGATGCGCGCGGTGAAACTGATGGAGATTGCGATCATGGCCGTGGCCGCCATCGGCTGGTTCACGCACAGCCTGTGGGTGCTGGTCGCGGCGATCGTCGGCATGGGACTGCACTCGACGATCTTCGGGCCGGTCAAGCATTCCTATCTGCCGCAGCACCTGGCCGAGTCCGAGCTCGTCGGCGGCAACGGCATGGTGCAGATGGGCACCTTCGTCGGCATCCTGACCGGCCAGCTCTGCGGTGCTGCCGCAGTCGGGCTGGGCGACGGCACCACGCCGCTGATCGCCGCTTCCACGCTGGCCGTGGCGGCACTGGGGCTGGTGCTGACGTTGTTCGTGCCGCCCTCGGCCGCCGCCGACCCCGGGCTGCGCATCAGCCGCAACCCGTTTCCCGAGATCGCGCGCAACCTGAAATTCTCGGCAGCCAACCGCGAGGTGTTCGTCGCGATGCTGGCAAATTCGTGGTTCTGGTTTTTCGGCGCGATGATCCTCGCGCAGTTTCCGGTGTTCGCGCGCGATGTGCTGCATGGCGAACCGGCGGTGTTCGCCGTGCTGCTGACGGCTTTCTCGGTCGGCATCGGCGCCGGTTCGCTGCTGTGCGAGCGGCTGTCCGGGCGGCGCATCCACCTCGGGCTGGTGCCGCTGGGCGCATTGGGCCTGAGCGCCTTCGGCATCGACCTGTACTTCGCCGGCTCGGCGGCCATGCCCGCGCAACTGGCGGCGGCCGACCTGCTGTCCGGCACGCATGTGCGCGTGCCGCTCGACTGCTTCCTGCTCGGCGCTTTCGGCGGCATCTATGTCGTGCCGCTGTTTGCGCTGATCCAGACCCGTTCCGAGCGCAGCCACCTGTCGCGCACGATAGGCGGGATGAACATCCTGAACGCGCTGTTCATGGTGGTGGCGGCGCTGGTGGCAATGGCGCTGCTGTCGGCCGGCGTGACGGTGCCGGGGATTTTCCTGTTCGCCGCGCTGGCCAACCTCGTGCTGCTGGTCGTGCTGTGCCGGGTGCAGCCGGCCTACCTGCGCGCGGCGCGCAGCTGGCTGGCCGAGCGTTTCGGCGGGCGGCGGCTGGTAGAATGACGCCTTCCGCAAACCTCCATCTCACTCGTCCATGTCCGGCAATACCTTCGGCACGCTGTTCACCGTCACCACCTTCGGCGAATCCCATGGCCCTGCAATCGGCTGCGTAGTCGATGGCTGCCCGCCCGGCATGGAATTGTCGGAAGCCGACATCCAGCCGGAGCTGGACCGTCGCCGCCCGGGTACCTCGCGCCATGTCACGCAGCGCAACGAGCCCGACAGCGTCGAGATCCTGTCCGGCGTCTACGAGGGCAAGACCACCGGCACGCCGATCGCGCTGCTGATCCGCAACCAGGACCAGCGCAGCCATGACTACGGCAACATCGTCGACCGCTTCCGCCCCGGCCATGCGGACTTCACCTACTGGAACAAGTACGGCATTCGCGACCCGCGAGGTGGCGGCCGTTCGTCGGCGCGCCTGACCGCGCCGGTTGTCGGTGCGGCGGCGATCGCGAAGAAATGGCTGAAGCAGCAGTTCGGTACCGAATTCATGGGCTGCATGAGCCAGCTCGGCGAGATCCCGATCCCGTTCGAGGACTGGGCGCAGGTGCGCGAGAACCCGTTCTTTGCGGCCAATGCCGAGATCGTGCCGCAGCTGGAAGACTACATGGATGCGCTGCGCAAGGCGGGCGATTCCTGCGGCGCGCGCATCGACGTGGTGGCGACGAAGGTGCCGGTGGGCCTGGGCGAGCCGCTGTTCGACAAGCTGGATGCCGACATCGCGTACGCGATGATGGGCATCAATGCGGTCAAGGGTGTCGAGATCGGCGCCGGCTTCCGTTCGGTCGCGCAGAAGGGCACCGAGCATGGCGACGAGATCACCCCGGAAGGCTTCCTGACCAATAATTCCGGTGGCGTGCTGGGCGGCATTTCGTCCGGGCAGGACATCACGGTGTCGATCGCGATCAAGCCGACCTCCAGCATCCGCACGCCGCGACGCTCGGTCGACCGCGACGGCAATCCGGTGATGGTCGAGACCTTCGGCCGCCACGATCCCTGCGTCGGCATTCGCGCCACCCCGATCGCCGAGGCGATGCTGGCGCTGGTGCTGATGGACCACGCGCTGCGGCATCGGGCGCAGTGCGGGGATGTGCGGGTTGACGTTTAAGCTTTAGCTTGATTGCAGTCGATCGCGGCCTGCGTTTCATGCCAATCAGGTGAGCGAAGGCCCATGGATCCCAGCTTTCGCTGGGATGACGATTCAAAGGACATCGGCTCCGAATGCGTCGTCCCAGCGAAAGCTGGGACCCATCGTCGGGTCAGGTTTGTCGCCCGATGGAGGCTTGCCTGCCCGGCATCAAGCGCAAGCCGCGCCCCAATGTCTCTGATACCCCCCGATGACCCCAGCCTCCAAACCCGCCCAGTCGCTGAATTTCGCGCTGTTCTTCTTCGCGTACTACGGCTACGTCGGCGTGTTCTCGCCCTACGCCAGCCTGTACTTCGCGGACAAGGGCATTGGCGCAGCGCAGATCGGCGTGCTGATGTCGCTGATGCAGGTGATGCGCATCTTCGGCCCCAACCTGTGGGGCTGGGTCGCGGACCATACGCGCCGCCGCGTACTGGTGCTGCGCCTGACCTCGATCGCCGCCGCGCTGGCGTTCTGCTCGATGTTCTGGGGCGCGACCTTCGGCTACTTCCTCGTCGCGATGGTGCTGCTGAACCTGTTCACCAGCGCGCAGGGCCCGCTGTCCGAAGCATTGATGCTGTCGGCCATGCGCGGCGACCTCACGCATTACGGCCGCTTGCGGCTGTGGGGCTCGGTCGGCTTCATCGCCGCCGTGACGATTTCCGGCCAGCTGCTCGATTGGTACGGCATCGACCTCGTGCTGTGGATCTCGCTGTTCCTGCTCGCACTGGTCGCCTTTGCCGCCGGCGGCATGCGCGAGGACGGCGCTGCGCACGCGGCGCATGACACGCCCTCGGTGCGCGAGCTGCTGAAGCGGCGCGAAGTACTGGCCTTCTTCGCATCCACCTTCCTGATGATCGCCGCCCACGCATCGCTGTACGTCTATTACTCGCTGTACCTGGCCGGCATCGGCTACAGCAAGACCCTGATCGGCCTGATGTGGTCGCTCGGCGTGGTCGCCGAGATCGCGTTCTTCTACTGGCAGGCGCCGCTGTTCCGCCGCTTCGGCGTACGCTGGCTGATGCTTGCCAGCCTGCTGATCGGCGTGGTGCGCTTCCTGATGATCGGCTTCGGCGCGGAATCGCTGGCGCTGCTGCTGGTCGCGCAGGTGCTGCATGCGGCGACCTTTGGCGTACATCATTCGGCGTCGGTGGCCACGCTGCAGCGCTGGTTTTCCGGGCCATTGCAGGCGCGCGGACAGGCTTTGTACATCAGCGTGTCGTATGGCCTCGGCGGCACCGCCGGCGGTTTGCTGCTGTCGGCCTGCTGGGATACATTTGGCGCGAAAATCGTCTATCTGCTGGCCGCCGTGCTGTGCGGCCTTGGCTGGTTCGCCGCGTCGCTCAGCTATCGCTGGCTGGCGCAGCCGCGGGGCACCGTGCCGGCCACTTCAGGGAGGAATGCATGAGAACGATGGTGAAAGCGACGCTGGTGGCACTGCTGGCCGGCCTGTCCGTATCCGCCTGCCAATCCGTCCGCACGACGCAGGCGGGCGTGGTCGGCGTCGACCGCACCCAGCGCATGGCGATTTCGGCGCAGGCGCTGGAGCAAACCGCCAACAAGCAGTACGGCGAACTGATGGCGCAGGCCAAGGAGAAGGGCAAGCTGAACCCGGACCCGCAGGAGTATGCCCGCGTGAAGGCCATCGCCGACCGGCTGGTCGCCCAGACCCCGGCCTTCCGCAAGGACGCGACCGCGTGGCAATGGGAAGTGAACGTGCTTGATTCGCCCGAAGTCAATGCGTGGTGCATGCCCGGCGGGAAAATCGCCGTCTACACCGGGCTGATCGACAAGCTGAAGGTCACCGATGACGAACTGGCCGCCGTGATGGGCCACGAGATCGCGCACGCGCTGCGCGAGCACTCGCGCGAGCGCGCATCCGAACAGGCCATCGCCGGCATCGGCATTTCCGTCGTCGCCGCCGTCGCCGGCGTCGGCCAGATCGGGCAGAAGGGCATGGAGTATGCGTACCAGGGCTTGCTCGGCCTGCCGAACTCGCGCCAGCACGAGACCGAGGCCGACCGCATCGGCGTCGAGCTGGCCGCGCGCGCCGGCTACGACCCGCGTGCGGCGATCACGCTGTGGCAGAAGATGGGCAAGGCCGGCGGCGGCGAGCCGCCGAAATTCCTGTCGACCCACCCGTCGCGCTCGGAGCGCGTGAAGGACCTGACCAACTACTCGGCCAAGGTGATGCCGCTTTATCAACAATCGGCAAAGTGACCGCCGGCCGCGCCGGCAGAGGGGGCGTTCCCGCTTTCGAAATCGGGTCAGTTGCTATCCCTATGGCATAATCGAGGGCTGTTTTCCCCGATCCCGCGCGCCTGACGCGCGATCCAGCCATGGCAAAAACCCTGTACGACAAGCTCTGGGAGTCCCACGTGGTGAATACCGCGGAGGACGGTACCACCATTCTCTATATCGATCGTCACTTGCTGCATGAAGTGACCAGCCCGCAGGCCTTCGAAGGCCTGAAACTGGCCGCACGCAGGCCGTGGCGCAACGCTGCCAACCTGGTCGTGGCCGACCATAACGTGCCGACCACCAACCGCGCCGGCGGCATCGAAGATCCGGTGTCGCGGCTGCAGGTCGAGACGCTGGACGCGAACGCGCACGAATACGGCCTTACCTATTTCAACATGCAGGACAAGCGCCAGGGCATCGTGCACGTGATCGGCCCGGAGCAGGGCGCGACGCTGCCCGGCATGACGGTGGTCTGCGGCGACTCGCATACCTCCACCCACGGCGCGTTCGGCGCGCTCGCGCATGGCATCGGCACCTCGGAAGTCGAGCATGTGCTGGCCACGCAGACGCTGCTGGCGAAGAAGTCGAAAGCCATGCTGGTGCAGGTCGAAGGCCAGCTCGGCAAGGGCGTGACCGCAAAGGACATCGTGCTGGCCGTGATCGGCAAGATCGGCACCGCCGGCGGCACCGGCTATGCGATCGAGTTCGCCGGCTCGGCGATCCGCGCGCTGTCGATGGAAGGCCGCATGACGGTCTGCAACATGGCGATCGAAGCGGGCGCGCGCGCCGGCATGGTCGCCGTCGACGACACCACGATCAATTACGTCAAGGGTCGCCCGTTCGCGCCGGTCGGCCCGCACTGGGAGCGCGCGGTCGAGTACTGGCGCACGCTGCATTCGGACGCCGACGCGAAGTTCGATGCGGTGGTGATGATCAATGCCGCCGAGATCCTGCCGCAGGTGACTTGGGGCACGTCGCCCGAGATGGTGGTGGCGGTCGATGCGCGCGTGCCGGACCCCGACAAGGAAAAGGATCCGGTCAAGCGCGACGCGATGGAAAAGGCGCTGGTCTACATGGACCTGAAGCCGAACACCGCGATCAGCGACATCCGCATCGACAAGGTATTCATCGGTTCCTGCACCAACTCGCGCATCGAAGACCTGCGCGCAGCGGCAGCGGTCGTGCGCGGCAAGTTCCGCGCGTCGAACGTGACGCTGGCGATGGTGGTGCCGGGCTCGGGCCTGGTGAAGGAACAGGCCGAGCGCGAGGGGCTCGACAAGATCTTCCGCGACGCCGGTTTCGAATGGCGCGAGCCGGGCTGCTCGATGTGCCTGGCGATGAACGCGGACCGGCTGGAGCCGGGCGAGCGCTGCGCTTCCACTTCGAACCGCAACTTCGAGGGCCGCCAGGGTGCAGGCGGTCGTACGCACCTGGTCAGCCCGGCGATGGCGGCGGCAGCCGGCATCGCGGGACATTTCGTCGACGTGCGCTCGCTGTAAGCGGGCGATCCAACAGGGAGAACAAAATGAAAAAACTCGTGCTCATGATCGCCGCCCTGGCCGTGCTTGCCGGCTGCAACACGATGCAGGGCCTGGGCAAGGACGTCGAACGCCTGGGCGAGAAGGTCCAGGACGCCAGCAAGAAGTAAATCGCGCGGCCCGGTTGCCGCGTTTGAACACATCACTCTGTCATGAACAAATTCACCGTACTCGATGGCCTGGTTGCTCCGCTCGACCGTGCCAACGTCGACACCGACGCGATCATCCCGAAACAGTTCCTGAAGTCGATCAAGCGCACCGGCTTCGGCCCGAACCTGTTCGACGAATGGCGCTACCTCGACGTCGGCCAGCCTGGCATGGACAACAGCCAGCGCCCGCTGAACCCGGACTTCGTGCTGAACCAGCCGCGCTATCAGGGCGCATCGATCCTGCTGGCGCGCAAGAACTTCGGCTGCGGCTCGTCGCGCGAACACGCGCCGTGGGCGCTGGAGCAGTACGGCTTCCGCGCGGTCATCGCGCCGAGCTTCGCCGACATCTTCTTCAACAACTGCTTCAAGAACGGCCTGTTGCCGATCGTGCTGAGCGAGCAGGAGATCGATCGCCTGTTCAACGAAGTCAAGGCCTTCCCCGGCTTCAAGCTGGTGGTCGACCTGCCGGCGCAGACGGTGTCGACGTCCAACGGCGACGCAGTGTTCCGCTTCGAGGTGGACCAGTTCCGCAAGCACTGCCTGATCAACGGCCTCGATGACATCGGCCTGACGCTGCAGCACTCTGACAAGATCCGCAGCTACGAAGAGCGCCACATTGCGCAATTCCCGTGGCTGGCCAACACGATTTCGTAATACTCACTTTCCAAGCCCATGAAAATCGCAATCCTGCCGGGTGACGGCATCGGTACCGAGATCGTCGAACAGGCCGTGAAGGTCCTGAACGCGCTCGGCCAGAAGTTCGAGATGGAATCCGCGCCGGTTGGCGGCGCAGGCTACGAGGCGCACGGCCATCCGCTGCCCGAAGGCACGCTGAAGCTGGCCAAGGAAGCCGATGCGATCCTGTTCGGCGCCGTCGGCGACTGGAAATACGACTCGCTCGAGCGCGCGCTGCGCCCGGAGCAGGCGATCCTCGGGCTGCGCAAGCACCTGACGCTGTTCGCGAACTTCCGCCCGGCGATCCTGTACCCGGAACTGGTCGGTGCGTCGACGCTGAAGCCGGAAGTCGTGTCCGGCCTCGACATCCTGATCGTGCGCGAACTGAACGGCGACATCTACTTCGGCCAGCCGCGCGGCGTGCGCGCCGCGCCGGACGGCCCGTTCCAGGGCGCGCGCGAAGGCTTCGACACGATGCGCTATTCCGAGCCGGAGATCCGCCGCATCGCGCACGTGGCCTTCCAGGCCGCACAGAAGCGCAGCAAGCGCCTGACCTCGGTCGACAAGGCGAACGTGCTGGAGACCTTCCAGTTCTGGAAGGACATCATGATCGACGTGGCCAAGGAGTATCCTGACGTCGAGCTGGACCACATGTACGTCGACAACGCGGCGATGCAGCTGGTGCGCGCGCCGAAGAAATTCGACGTGATCGTCACCGGCAACATGTTCGGCGACATCCTGTCCGATGCGGCAGCGATGCTGACCGGCTCGATCGGCATGCTGCCGTCGGCGTCGCTGGATGCGAACAACAAGGGCCTGTACGAGCCGTCGCACGGCTCCGCGCCGGACATCGCCGGCAAGGGCATCGCGAACCCGCTGGCGACCATCCTGTCGGCGGCGATGATGCTGCGCTTCTCGCTGAACCTGCCGGCCGAGGCCGACCGCATCGAGAGCGCGGTGAAGAAGGTGCTCGCGCAGGGCCTGCGCACGCCGGACATTTACGAGGCAGGCACCACCAAGGTGGGCACGGCCGAGATGGGCGATGCGGTGGTGAAGGCGCTGGTGTAACTCTGGAAGACGCTGGATCCCGGCCTGCGCCGGGATAACGACCGAAAAGTCGACAGCCTCAAACACGTCATCCCGGCGCAGGCCGGGATCCAGTGACTTTGCTTCACTGGCATGGATTGGATGCGGTTTCGCAGTCCTTTCCGGTACAGAAATCGAAGGAACAGCAATGAAACTCGTAGGTCTGGTAGGTTGGCGCGGCATGGTCGGCTCGGTGCTGATG
>CAZTIF010000063.1:0-18589 GCA_964613635.1 uncultured Bifidobacterium sp.
GCGGCGGCAAATCAGCCGGCCGCTGCTCGGACAGCCGGCGCGCGATCTTTTCCCGCTCGACCGAATGCACCCAGTCGAAATGCTCGGCGATTGGCCGGGTCTTGTTGCTCTGCATGGGCCCGATGAAATGCCAGGCCAGCGACAGATCGGGCCGCAATTCGCGCACGGCCTGCATCTTGTCGAGCGCTTCCTGCAGGTAGTTTTCGCCGAAGGCCGACTGCCCTGCGGCGGCGGCTTCGATGACGGCCTCGGCGCCGAAGGTTTTCGATACGGCCAGCAGTTGCACCTCGGCCGGCGCGCGGCCAGCCGTCGCCGCTGCCTGGGCGATGGCTTGCGTGACGCGCGCGAGATTTTCTGCGATGAACATAGGACGACATTATCCCTCATCACACGCCTGGCACGCGTCCGGCGGGAAATGGCGGCAGGTGCTAGCATCAGCACCATCTATCATGCCGGTAGACTGCCCTTTTCAAGTTTGCCTGCTTGAGGTTCCCCGCTACGACGCCTTCAAGGAATGGATCCCTCATGAGCGGTCTGTATGACTTTGCGATTCGACGACTGGATGGTAGCGAGACCTCGCTTGCTGATTGGCGAGGCAAGGTACTGCTGATCGTGAACACGGCCAGCCAGTGCGGTTTTACGCCGCAATACGCCGGGCTGGAGGCGCTGTACAAGCAGTACAAAGATCGCGGCTTCGCGGTGCTCGGCTTCCCGTGCAATCAGTTCGGCGCACAGGAGCCGGGCACCGCCAACGAAATCGGCGCCTTCTGCGAGAAGAACTACGGCGTCAGCTTTCCGATGTTCGACAAGGTCGAGGTCAACGGCCCGCATGCCCACCCCTTGTTTACCCACCTGAAGCAGGAAGCCCCCGGCATCCTCGGTACCGACGGCATCAAATGGAATTTCACCAAATTCCTCGTTGACCGTCATGGCAAGGTCACCGCACGCTATGCGCCGACCACCTCACCGAACGCACTCGACAGCGACGTGCTGGCGCTGCTCGCACACTGAAACGCGTACCGGCGTACTGACGCATCTGCACCCGCCCCGCGTAGACGGCGCGCGGTCTTTTCGCGGTCGGCTGGATGCATACAGTCGAAAAGCGCGGTGATCGGCCGGGTCCCACGTCCCACGTCTCTCTTCCCTCTTCTCTCTTCCCTCTTCCCCTCCTCCCGCACCTCAGTTGCCCGCCGCGCCCGACAGCTGCGGGATGAACCACGCCTGCAAGTCAGTTACCCAATTTGTTGCAATTAGGCATGCGATTAGCCGTGAGAGCCGGCACGACGCACTGGTAACAACGACAACCACAAGGGAGGCGACATCATGAACCAGGACGATTTCAGGAAGCTGTGCCGCGAGGCCAGCGTGAAGCTTGGCCGCGACAATCCGGACGAGCTAGGCGAGACCAACATCATCGAGCTTGACGACGTGCGCATGGGCCTGTTCTTCGAAGCCGAGATCGCGCCCGACCGCATCCTCTGCTACATCGACATCGGCAAGCCGCCGGTCGTGGACCGGGAAGCGATACTGGAGCGCGTCCTCGCGCTGAACCTGCTGACGGCCACCAAGACCTCCGGCGTTTATGCCTTCGACCAGCAAAGCGACACGCTCGTCTTCGTCCAGCATTTGCTCTTCCCGGAACTGCTGACCGGAGACATCCTGGCCGAAATCCTGCAAGGCTACAGCACGCATGCCAGCAGCCTGAAGCAGAACCTTCTCGATCCTTCCAACCTTCGCCCCGTCCCCGAGATGCTCGCGCAGTCGTTTGAACGCAACGCCCATGGCCTTGCGTAGTAGGAGGTGTCATGTATCCCACCAAGCCAACTCCCCAGAATCTACAGCCGCCGGTCTTCGGCGCACCAACCACGACCGGGGCGCCCGCACCCCAGGGCACGACGCAGACCAACGACAATCCGGCTGCGCCCGTATGGGGCCCGGCAAACCTGCAGCAATTTCACCAGGCAAGCGTCAGCGCACCCGTTCAATTCCCGGGTAGCTCGCATGCCAGGGCCGAGCAATCAAAAAATCTGGAGAAGCAGGAGATTCTGAAAGAAATCGACGCGCTCGAAAAACAGATCGCCGCCCTGAAAGAGAAGCTGGCCCCGGATGAGGATGCTGATACTTCGAAAGCGCCGGGCGAATCGAATCAACTGCTGCGCACCTTGACGAATCGCCGCCAGGAGCTGAACAAGGCGCTGAACAAGCAGCTGCATGCAAAGCCAGTCAATCCCCGCGTGGCATCCGACAGCGACGATGAAGACATCGCGTCCCCCACCAAAACGCCTGAAGCAAAGCTGAAGGAAGTCAATGCCAAGCTGCGTGAAGTCGCTCGGGAAGAGCGTGCGGCCACCAACAAAGGCGAGGAAAAAAAGTCCGACAAGCTGAAACAACACATTCAGGAACTGAAGAGGGAACAGCAGAGCCTGCAGGCAGAGATCGCCGCCAAAAACGAATCGTCGAATGAAGTGACGATTACCGATGCCGATTCGGATGTGGAACCGGATCCAGAATTTTCCAGCAGCTCGACGGGCGCCTCGTCGACCAGCGCGGATATGCTCGCCATGCCGAAAAAAATGATCGAAGAGCGAAAGAAGCAGCTCAGAGATCTTCAGGAAAACCTTCGCCAACTCGGCGACAGCTCAAGCGACGACGAAGAAAGGAAGGACTGCAGGCAGGGCATCACGGATCTGGAAGCCGAGATTGCGCAGCTCAATAGCGTGTACAGCATGCTGCAACAGATGGCGGCACAGGCAGCCGGAGAGACTGGAGAAAAGGCCACCAATATTTCGCCGTTGTTGAAAACCTGGACGACCAGAAGGCGCCCGCAGGATCAGCACCTGTCGAGTGTCAGCTCCACCAGCAGCACACAGCCCAGCCCTTTTGCAGACCGGGCACAGAAGCGGCTCAGTTCCTTCGCTCCACACAATCCTTCGCCTGACATGCACCGCCTCCTGAGTCAGGGCTTGCAGCTGGAACTGGATATGCTCACCCTGGAAGCCGATGAACTGGGAAGCCAGGCCGATGCAGCGCTCAGGGACGTCAATCGCCTGAGGGAAGCCATCAAGCGCGACCGCCAGAACGACGATGTCCCTCCCAAAACCCTGCAGGCAAAGGAAAAAAAGCTCAAGGCACGCGAGGCTGACTGGCTCAATTGCTGCGCGAAGATCGATGCATTGATGACGAGAGTGGAAGCCCTCGAAGCCAGGCTGAACCCGCAGCCCGAGAAATCCTTGAAGCAACTCGAAGACGAGTACAAGGCGCTGATCGAAGAACACAAAAGCGAGGGCACCCGCAAGCTGGAGAAAATCTACTCGGACAAACTCGAGAAATTTAAAACCCGGGTCGAAAAAAACGCGTGGTATCGAACGTCACACAACCTGATGGCAGGCTGGCTTGGCTTCTCCGTGTCTTTCCTGCTCGGGAATACGGCCACGCGCTGGATACCCGGCGTCCATAGTATCTGGGTTCCCCCGCTTATCTCGGGCACGCTTCACATGATTCTGGCGACGCCAGTTGTGAAGCAAGTCGCAGCCAGCAACTGGACTCCGGCTTCGCTGATGGAGCTGAACAACAATTTCAAACTGACGGGAGCCGGCTGGAGTGACTGGTGGCGCAATGAAACCGATGTCGCACGCTACCGGCCCAAGGACCCGACGCAGACCGGAAAGCTGACGATCGACGAGCGCAAGGCACAAGAGAGCAAGAGCGCGTACGAATTATTCAAGAAGCGCTACGCAGACGAAGAGGCTGGCTACTGGTCCTACACGATGAATTACACCTGCAAGGCAGCCGGCTGCGCGGCCATGTCGAAGTACTTCGCGACAAACACGACCGAGAGCAAGCTCGTGGAAACCGTGCTGCATGCATTGACGGGAAAGATGAGCGGCGCCGAGTACGTGGTGTTCCAGCAGTATTCGCGTAGCACGCAACCGGGAGCCAAGCAGGTCGTCACGCCAACCCGCGAGATTTTTGCCGATGAAGCGGCCTATCTGAAATCGCTGCGCGAAGACCTTGAGGCAGCGGTAGCGAAATGGAAGAACCAGGACAACCATGACCCCAAAGACCAGACCGAGCGCAAACTCCACAAGGCCATCTCCCGGGTGCGCAGGGAAGAAGCCATCGCGCTCAAGAAGTCGGAGGTCGCCGGTATCCTGAAATACGAATGGGGCGCCCAGTTCACCGGCGAAGCGAAGTGGGACACGCTGTCTGAAGTCCTGAGCCGCATCATCACGCTCGCACCGGTCCAGGTTGTCGGCTACCTCACCGCACCGTTACGACAGAGCACGGACCCGCTGGAGATGTTCCTCGGGCATTTCCTGCCCGCAGTCGCCCTGATGTTGCCCTTGCCGACGGCGCATATCGGCATCACAGGATGGACCGGCCGCTTTGTTGTGTCCGGCATGATCCGGGCTGCCATACAGATGTTCCTCAACGGCAGCGGCAGGCAAACCGTCGTGACCCAGGTACCTCGCCAGCAGGCAGAAGGAGATTCGCCGGAAGTCAGCAGTGCGTCGTCCGGCGACGACGCCAGCTCGGACAGCTCGGAGGATGGGGAGGTCGGCATGCGTGTGCCGGAAGCCCAACCCGAAGAAGAGGAGGAAGACCTGCGCTGGACGGGCGTACCCACCGAGCGGGACGAGAACGCCGCGAACTGAACGACGCAGAGACTAAGCAAACAGGGCCACGATCACGTGGCCCTGTTTTTTTGCGCGCTTACAGCGCCTGGTCGATCAGCTCGATCCAGTGCCTGACCGGCGTGTCGGTGCCCGACTGCAGATGCGTCAGGCAGCCGATGTTGGCCGACACGATCATTTCCGGATCGGTCGCCTCGAGGTTCTTCAGCTTGTTGTCGCGCAGCTTGTAGGACAGCTCCGGCTGGGTCACCGAGTAGGTACCGGCCGAGCCGCAGCACAGGTGGCTGTCGGCGCAGAGCTTCACATCGACGCCGCAGGCACGCAATACCGATTCCACCTTGCCGCGGATCTGCTGCCCGTGCTGCAGCGTGCACGGCGGATGGTAGGCAACGCGCTTGCCGATCTTGCCGGCCAGCTTGTGCTCCAGCTCCTTCTCGAACGCAGGCATGATCTCCGACAGGTCTTTCGTCAGTTCGGAGATGCGTTTCGCACGCTCGGCATAGGCCGGATCCTGCGCCAGCAGGTGGCCGTATTCCTTGACGGTCGCGCCGCAGCCCGACGCGGTCATCACAATCGCCTCGGCACCGGCTTCGACATAAGGCCACCAGGCATCGACGTTGCGGCGCATGTCATCGAGGCCGCCGTCCTGGTCGTTCATGTGATAACGGATCGCGCCGCAGCAGCCGGCCTTCGGCGCCACCACGAGTTCGATGCCGAGCTTGTCCAGCACGCGCGCGGTCGCGGCATTGATGTTCGGCGACATCGCCGGCTGCACGCAGCCATCCAGCAGCAGCATCTTGCGCGCATGCGCGCGTGACGGCCATACGCCGGCGTCGCGTGCGGCCGGCACCTTGTTCTTCAGCGCCTGCGGCAGCAGCGGACGCAGCAGCTGGCCGGCCTTCATCGCCGGCGTGAAGATGGCCTTGCGCGGCAGCACCTCCTTCAGCGCAGTGCGCACCAGCTGCTGCGCGAACGGACGCTTGACCTGCTTCTCGACGATGCCGCGACCGATGTCGACCAGGCGGCCGTAGGTCACGCCGGACGGGCAGGTGCTTTCGCAGTTGCGGCAGGTCAGGCAACGGTCGAGGTGCAGCTGGGTCTTCTCGGTGGCCGGTTTGCCCTCGAGGACCTGCTTGATCAGGTAGATGCGTCCGCGCGGCCCGTCGAGCTCGTCGCCGAGCAGCTGGTAGGTCGGGCAGGTCGCCGTGCAGAAGCCGCAGTGCACGCACTTGCGCAGGATGGCATCGGCCTCCTGCCCCTCGGGCGTGTGCTTGATGAAGTCGGCGAGATTGGTTTGCATCGTCAGAAGTCGTTGTACATGCGGCGCGGATTGAAGATGCCGGCCGGATCGAAAGCGTTTTTCAGGTGGCGGTGGATGCGGGCGACCGCCGGTGCGAGCGGCTGGAACACGCCCGCCGACTTGTCGCCGCCCTTGTACAGCGTCGCATGGCCGCCGGCGGCCGTCGCGGCGGCGCGGATCGTCGCGGCGTCGGCGCCGGTCTTCAGCCAGCGCTGCGCACCGCCCCATTCGATCAGCTGCTGGCCGGGCAGGTTCAGTGCCGGCGCGACCGTCGGTACCGACACGCGCCACAGTCCCTGCGGCGCATCGGCGAAGAATGCCTGCTGCTGCTCGCGCAGGCTGTCCCAGAAGGCGTCCGCATCGGGCAGCTCGGTGCCGCCCATCTTCGCGATCGCGGCATCGACCGCCGCCTGTGCGCCGGACAGGCGCACGGCCAGCTTGCCGTCATGCCAGCAGGTGGCCGACAACGGCAGCGGCTGGCCGCCCCAGAGGTTGACCTGATGCAGCGCTTCTTCCTCGCCCATCGCGAACTGCAGCGAGTGCTGCGCGAACGGGCGCGGCAGCACCTTCAGCGACACCTCGAGGATCAGCCCGAGGGTGCCGAGCGAGCCGGCCAGCAGGCGCGACACATCGTAGCCGGCGACGTTCTTCATCACCTCGCCGCCGAAGTTCAGCACGTCGCCCTTGCCATCCATCAGCGAGCTGCCGAGCACGAAATCGCGCACCGAGCCGACCGCTTGCCGGCGCGGGCCGGACAGCCCGCTGGCGACGATGCCGCCGATGGTCGCGAGGCCATCGAAGCGCGGCGGCTCGAAGGCCAGCATCTGCTTCTTCTCGGACAGCGCCGCGCCGATCTCGCGCAGCGTGGTGCCGGCGCGCGCCGTGATCACCAGTTCGGTCGGGTCGTACGACACGATGCCGCTGTACGCCGTGGTGTCGAGCACCTCGCCCTCAAGCGACTGGCCGTACCAGTCCTTGGTGCCGCTGCCGCGGATGCGCAGCGCGCCTTTCGACGCGGTGGCCGAGGCGATGCGTGCGCGGAATTCCTGCAAAACCTGATTCATTGTTGACGTTTTCTTTTTCAGAAGCGCGGCAGTTCGGGGAACTTCATTTCGCCGCGCTTGACATGCATTTTTCCGTACTCGGCGCAGCGATGCAGCGTCGGTATCGCCTTGTCCGGGTTCAGCAGGAAAGCCGTATCGAATGCGCGCTTGACCGCGAAGAACGCATCGCGCTCCTCGAGCGAGAACTGCACGCACATCGAATTGATCTTCTCGATGCCGACGCCGTGTTCGCCGGTGATCGTGCCGCCGACTTCGACGCACAGCTCGAGGATGGCCGCGCCGAACTTCTCGGCGCGGTCGAATTCGCCCGGCATGTTCGCATCGAACAGGATCAGCGGATGCAGGTTGCCGTCGCCCGCGTGGAACACGTTCGCGCAGCGCAGGCCATAGGTCTTTTCCATCTCGGCGATGCCGAGCAGCACTTGCGCGAGATGCTTGCGCGGGATCGTGCCGTCCATGCAGTAGTAGTCGGGCGAGATGCGGCCGGCCGCCGGGAAGGCGTTCTTGCGTCCCGACCAGAACTTCAGCCGTTCGGCCTCGCTGGTCGACACCGCGATCGCGGTCGCGCCGGAGCTCTTCAGCACCTCGCTCATGCGCGCAATCTCTTCCTCGACTTCCTCGATGGTGCCGTCCGATTCGCACAGCAGGATGGCTTCGGCATCGGTGTCATAGCCGGCCTTCACGAAAGGCTCGACCATGCGCGAGCTGGTCTTGTCCATCATTTCAAGGCCGGCCGGGATGATGCCGGCGGCGATCACGTTCGCCACCGCATTGCCGCCCTTCACCACGTCGTCGAACGACGCCATGATCACGCGCGCCTGCTGCGGCTTCGGCACCAGCTTCACGGTCACTTCGGTGACCACGCCGAGCATGCCCTCGGAGCCGATGAAGACCGCCAGCAGGTCGAGGCCGGGCGCATCGAGTCCCTCGTTGCCGAGCTCGACCACATCGCCTTCGATGGTGACCATGCGCACGCGCAGCACGTTGTGCACGGTGAGGCCGTACTTCAGGCAGTGCACGCCGCCGGAGTTCTCGGCGACATTGCCGCCGATCGAGCAGGCGATCTGCGACGACGGATCCGGCGCGTAGTACAGGCCATGCGGATTGGCCGCTTCGGAGATCGCGAGGTTGCGCACGCCCGGCTGCACGACGGCGGTGCGCGCATACGGGTCGAGCTTCAGGATGCGGTTCAGCCGCGCCGTCGACAGCACCACGCCATCGGCGATCGGCGTCGCGCCGCCGGACAGGCCGGTGCCCGATCCGCGCGGCACGATCTGCACCTCGAGACGGCGACAGGTCTGCAGCACGGCCGCGACCTGGGCTTCGTTTTCGGGCAGCACCACGACCATCGGCAGCTGCCGGTAGGCCGACAGGCCGTCGCATTCATAGGGACGGGTATCTTCTTCGCTGTACAGCACGGCCTGCGCAGGCAGCACCGCGCGCAGCGCAGCGACGACTTCCTGCTGGCGCGCGAGCGCGAAGGCGGGTTCGGTGGGGGCGTTCATTTCAGGCAATCCTGGGTCAGCCGCAGCAATACGCACGGCCGAATGAGAAAGGCCCCTAGTTTAGCGAAACGCCCTCCTCCTTGACGGAGAATCAGGAGGATTTGGCCTGAAAAGCTTTGCCGGGAAAGATGAAAGTTTTTGCCGGGCAACCAACTTGGCCGCCGGACACGCTCACAGGCTCTTGAACGTGTCCCGCATCCACTGCAGGAATATCGCCACTTCCGGACGCTCCAGCACCGGCTTTTCGTAGACCGCGTAATACGCATGCGGCGGCGAGGACATCTGCACGTCGAACAGGCGAACCAGTTCGCCGGCCTCGATCAGCTCGCGCGCGAAGTGTGCGCGCGCCAGGCCGATGCCATGGCCATGGCGCACCATTTCCTGCAGCAGGCCGAGGTCGTCGACGCGGATGCCGGTGGTCGGCTCCGGCCAGTCGAGGCCGGCGGCCTCGAACCACGGCTGCCACGGCTCCAGCGCCGAGCGGATCAGCGTCGCCTTCTTCAGGTCGGCCGGCTCCTTCAGCTCGCCGATCGTCTCGAGGTACTTCGGGCTGGCCACCGCGAAGGTCGGCTCGGAAAACAGCTTTTCGGTCTGCAGGTTCGGATACCTGCCCGGGCCGAAGCGCACTTCCAGGTCGCTCTCGGCCAGCGCGAGGTCGTACAGCGGTACCGACAGGAAGATCTCGACCGCGATCTCCGGATGCAGCGTCGTGAAGGATGCCAGGTGCGGCACCAGCATGTAGCGCGCAAAGGTCGGCGGCGCGGTGATCTTCAGACGCGGCTGTGCCGACGCGGCGCGGCGCGGGATCGGGAAGTCCGTCAGCGTGCGCAGCGCCTGCCGCACCACGTCGAGATAGCGGCGGCCGAATTCGGACAGGCCGACATTGCGGCCGTCGCGCACGAACAGACGCTCGCCGACGAATTCCTCCAGCAGGCGGATGCGGTGCGACAGCGCCGAAGGCGTGATGCAAAGTTCTTCCGCCGCCAGTGCGAATGAGCCATGCCGCGCCGCCGCCTCAAAGGCGGACAGCGCGTGGACGGGAGGAATGCGTGTTGCCATCGGAACCTTGCTTCAAAGGGCGGGTGTCACCAGCGGAGCACCTTGCCCGGGTTGAGTATGTTGTTCGGGTCGAGCGCATGCTTGAGCGTGCGCATCACGTCGATCGCGTCCTCGCCGTGCTCCTGCACGAGGAAGCCGATCTTGTGCAGGCCCACGCCGTGCTCGCCGGTGCAGGTGCCCTGCATGTCGAGCGCGCGCGTAACCATGCGCTCATTGACCGCTTCGGCGCGCGCGATATCGGCCGCATCGTTCGGATCGACCAGCATCTGCACATGGAAGTTGCCGTCGCCGACATGGCCGATGATGCCGTGCACGATGTTCTCGCGATCCAGGTCGGCCTTGGTCTCGAGCAGGCAGTCGGCCAGCCGCGAGATCGGCACGCAGCAGTCGGTCGAGATGGCACGGCTGCCGGCGCGCAGCTGCAGCAGCGCGAAATACGCGTTATGCCGCGCCTGCCACAGCCGCGTGCGGTCTTCCGGGCGGGTCGCCCATTCGAAGCCGACCGCGCCATGCTCGTCGGCGATCTGCTGCACCAGTTCGGCCTGCTCGGTCACGCCATGCTCGCTGCCATGGAATTCGAACAGCAGCAGCGGCTTTTCCGGCAGGGTCAGCTTGTCATGCTTGTTCAGCGCGCGCACGCTGTTCTCGTCGACGAATTCGACACGGGCGACCGGCACGCCCATCTGTATCGTCTGGATCACCGTGTTCACCGCATTGGCGATGTCCGGGAAAGAGCAAACCGCCGCCGAGATCGCCTCGGGCTGCGGATAGATCCTCAGCGTCACCTCGGTGATGATGCCGAGCGTGCCCTCGCTGCCGACGTACAGCCGGGTCAGGTCATAGCCGGCCGACGACTTCTTCGCGCGCGTGCCGGTCTTGATGATCTTGCCTTCGGCGGTGACGACGGTCAGTGCGAGCACGTTCTCGCGCATCGTGCCGTAGCGCACCGCGTTGGTACCCGAAGCACGCGTCGCGGCCATGCCGCCGATCGATGCATCCGCGCCCGGATCGATCGGGAAGAACAATCCGGTGTCCTTGATCTCCGCATTCAGCTGCTTGCGCGTGACGCCGGCCTGCACCGTCACCGTCAAGTCTTCGGAATTGACCGATACCACCCGGTTCAGCTGCGACAGGTCGATCGACAGCCCGCCCTGCACCGCGAGGATATGCCCCTCGAGCGACGTGCCGGTACCGTAGGCGATCACCGGGAAACGATGTTCATTGCACAAGGCCACCGCAGCAGCGACATCCTCGTTCGACTGCGCGAACACGACCGCGTCCGGCAGCATCGGATCATACGAAGATTCGTCGCGGCCATGATGCTCGCGCATCGCGTGGCTGGTCGACAGGCGGTCGCCAAATCGCGCCTGTAATCCGGCCAGTAGCGCGGCCGGCATGTCGCGCCGCAGCGCAGTAGGTATAGGATGGTTCATCGGAATTCTCCTCAAGCAAGCTATTGTACTCTGACCGGTTAAGAGCCTGTCTCGTTAGGTCGGTGGCAAGGCGGCAGTCCCGAAGACAGTACAGACGTACGGCAAGGGACTGCCAACGCAGCCAGCGGCCTAACGAGACAGGCTCTAAATAGACCGTTTAACTACGCCCCTCCCTTTACCGAAGGCAAAGGCTGATCCTGCGATTTTCCCGTATTCTTGGGCGCTGGACGTTTGGAATTGACAATATGGGCAATCGACTTTCAAAAATCGCGACGCGCACCGGCGATGACGGCAGCACAGGCCTGGGCGACGGCAGCCGCACCGAGAAGAACGCGCTGCGCGTGCAGGCGATGGGTGATGTGGACGAGTTGAATTCCCACATCGGGCTGCTGCTGTGCGACGACCTGCCCGATGAAATGCGCGAAGCGCTTGTGACGATACAGCACGACCTGTTCGACCTCGGCGGCGAACTCAGCATCCCCGGCTTCGTGATGATGACCGACGCGCAGGTGGCGCGGCTCGACAGCCTGCTGGAGAAGTACAACGCGACGCTGGAGCCGCTGAAGGACTTCATCCTGCCGGGCGGTTCACGCGCAGCGGCGCTGTCGCATGTGTGCCGTACCGTGTGCCGGCGCGCCGAGCGCAGCATCGTCGCGCTGGGCCGGACCGAGAAAGTGCATGCGCGGCTGGGCCAGTATGTGAACCGGCTGTCGGATTTGCTGTTCGTGCTGGCGCGCGTGCTGAATCGCTACGCAGGCGGCCACGACGTGCTGTGGCAGAAGGGCCGGAGCCGCGACTGAAAAATGCCCCGCTGCGGCCCTCCCGCAGCGGGGCATGCGCAACTAACTGACCGGCGCTGCTTCAGCCGTTGCCGCGCGCCACCAGATAATCCTGCAGGAAGCGCAGCGCCTCCTGCTGGCCGGCCTGCGCTGCGGCGTCCAGCGCACTGTAACGCTGCATCGCTTGCCCGTTGGAGCGGTCGACGACGATCTTCGCGCCCATCTGCAACAGCTGCTGCATCATCGGGACGTTCCCCGTTCTTGCTGCCTGCATCAGCAGGGTCACCTGGAATGGGCCCGGGCCATGCATCGAGCCGGGGGTGTTGATGTCGACCCTGAAGTTGTGCAGCAGCCAGCTCAGCGCTTGCTGATTCTGCGCCGCCATCGCCTCGAGGCACAGCACATGGCCATCGAGCTGCCAGCCCGGGAATTGCGTCTGCAGCACCTGATGCAAGGCCGCCATCATGTCGATGTTGCCGGCCCGGATAGCCGTCACCATCCATTGCAACGCGATGCTCGTGCTGGACGGCTGCGCCGCAAGTTTGAGCTCGAATTGCTGGCTGCACAGCGTGAGTACCGAGTTCACCTGCCCGCCCTTGACGCCGCAAGTGATCGCAGCCAGCAGCTCCTTCGGTTCGGCCAGCTTCTCCTGGGCTTGCCGGCGTGCGTCCATCACCATTTGCAGGATGCCGAGATTGCCGCCCGCGGCAGCACAGGTCAGGCTGGTGACGATTTCCGAGCCAGCGCCCCAGGGTTCGGCATCGACTTCGGCCCCATTCGCCACCAGCAGCATGCAGATGTCCAGATGCCCTGACTGCGCGGCACGGCGGAAGGCATCGCAGAAGTCCTGGTCTTGCGTCGCCAGGTCGATGCCCTGGTCGATACCCAGATCGAGCAGGATCCGCACGGCCTCGATGTTGCCGTGGCCGGCCGCCTCCAGCATCGGCGTGTACGGCATGCCGGAGCCGTTGTCGACCTCGTCGCGATCGGCATCACCAGCACGCCGCTGCCACGGCACCGCGCCGGGATTGGCGTGCTGCTCGAGCAGGAAGCGGAACAGCGTGAGGTCGGGATAACGCGCCGAGACGGCCAGCGCGCCCATCTCACAGCCTTCCACATGCCAGGCATCGATATCGGCGCCGTACTGCAGCAGCAGCTGCACCATGGGCAGGTGATTGTTCAGCGCCGCTTGCACGATAGGCGGATCGCCGTCATCGGCGGTCAACGCATTCGGATCGGCGCCGGCCTGCAACAAGACGTCGGCAATCGCCGTCTGCCCCGCATCCACGGCATCGCCGAGGAAGTTGTCGGCATCGCCTTGCAGCGTGCCGGAGGTCCACACAGCCATGAAGGCAGTCATGTCGCCGGCGCGGATCGCGTTGCGGCACAGCGTGTCCGGGCTCTGGTCGTTCGGCAGCTGCTGCGGTGGCGTCACCGGCGCAGCACCGGCGGCAGCCTGGCCAGCGTCTCCCTGCTCAAGCCGTGCGCGCTTGGCCCGGTCGTTCACATCACCCTCTTCACGATCGCGTTTGCGATCAGCGCGCAGTGCGGGCGGGCCGCCGGCTTCGACACCGGCCGGGGCTTGCGCCGGCGGGTTCTGGAAGCCGGCCGGCTGCGGCTGCATCTGCGGCTGCATCTGCTGATGTGGCTGTGGCTGTGGCTGCATCATGCGCGGCGCAGCAGGTGCGGCATTCGCCTGTTCGGGCGCTTGTTGCCCTTGTTGCGCAGGCTGTTGGGCCGGCTGTTGCGGCGCCTGTTGCTGGGGCTGATTCAGGAGATACGAAAACGCTGAGCTTGGATAGGACGTCGGATTATTGGCGTTGGGTGCGCTCATGGGGGTACATCCTTTCTGCGGAGAGGTGGCTGCGAAGGCCGGCACGCTGCCGGCGATGCGCTGTGTAACGGCCACCTGCACAGATGTTCTTTGCTTGCCGACTAACAGATTCAGAGACGCGCGAGGTAATCGATCTTCATCGGCTGCGATTCCAGAAGGATGACGACATTCTGCTTCCCCTGCCGGGCCGCCAGTTCGGCGGCGGTCCGTCCCTGATGGTCGCGGGCGAGTGTATCGACCCGGCATTGCAGCACGAGGTCGGCGACGATGCGGTAGCCCGAACCTTCGACGGCGTGATGCAGCACAGTTTGTCCGGTAGCATCAACCGCATGCGGATCGGCGTCATGGAAGCGCAGCAGGTCGTACAGGCCGAAGCGCCCGCGCGCCGCTGCCAGCATCAGCAACGACCGGTTGCTCTCGCCGACCAGGTGGGGACTGGCGCCGCACACGCCCAGCAGGTATTCGGCCGCCGGCCAGTTGCCCACATCGACCGACATCCACAGCGGCGCAGCAAACACGGACGCATCGAAGCTGCCCGTATAGCGCGCCATCAGCCATTCCATGACGGCCGGAGACGTGATGCGTTGGCAGTGTTCGTTTTTCTCCCACTGCACGGTCGCCGTGAAGATCTTGCGCATGTCGGCGGGCTGGAAGCGAATGCCGGCAGCATCCGCTGCGGCGCACAGGCGCTGCAGGAAGGGCAGGCCGCCTTTCCTTGCCGAGAAGCCGATGGCCGACATCAATTCATCGCGCGCAAAGGCATGGATCGCAAGCCCGTTGGCTTCGAGGCGATCGAGTATCGCGAGGTTCTGGCCCCATGCCGCATACTCCAGCAAGGACTGCCGGCCGGCCTTCGGCGCTTCGGCGCGCAGCGCCTGCAGCGCGCCGAATTCCAGCAGCATGTTGAAGGCCTCGAGCCTGCCGGCGGCCGCGGCATGGCGCAGCAGATCGGCCTTGGCGGCGAGGCTCCAGCCACGCTCTGCGCCCTGCAGCAGCGATCGCAGTGCCCGCAGGTCGTTCTCGTCAATCATCTGGCCCGCCGTCTTCGGCGGCTCCACCGGCTGGGTCGGAATGGGACCGGCGGACGAAGACGACACACGGGTTTCGACCTGAAAGCGAATCCGCCTTGCTGATGATGCATGCGTGTCGGCCGTCGTCGTGGACGAGGACTGCGCAGACGCAGCGCGGTTCTCGCCGGGCAGCACCCTCGTCCTCGGTTCGGTCGACGCGAGCGGCGCCGGCTGCGGTTCGATGGACGCTTCGATACGCTGCCGCTTCGCAGCGCGCTCGCCGCCACCGGTGCCCGCCGGCTCCACCAGCTCCGCCAGCTGACGCTTCATGCGCCGGGTTTCCACGGTCATGGCCTTGCGACCGGGCGCGGGCGGCTGATTGGCAGAGGAGGTAGCCGGTACCGCCGTCGCCGGCACATAGCTGCCGTCCGCAGTTCGGACAAGAATGGTGGAATCGGAAGGACTGCCAGTGTTCGGTAGCATGAAATCGTCAGGGACAGGAGTGATCAGAGCCCTGCCTGCGTCACCATGCGCCGCACGCTGTTCCGGCGCAGTTCAACCTGAACTGATGGACCTGCAACCGCACAATCAAGCGCAAAAAAAACGGCGCACGCAGCGCCGTTTTCCATGCTGTGAAGTGCTCAGTGGTTGTTCACCACCAGCCTCGGCTCAGCGGCGCCGAGGCGCTCACGAATCGCTGTCGCAATGCCCTGCCCGTCCAGCCCGCACTGCGCCAGCAGCACCTGGGCATCGCCATGGTCGATGAACTTGTCCGGCAGGCCGAGCTGCAGCAGCGGCTTGACGATGCCGGCGGCCGCCAGCGCTTCGGCCACCGCCGAACCGGCACCGCCCATCACGCAGCCTTCTTCCACCGTCACGATCAATTCATGCGTGGCCGCGAGCTGCGCCACCAGCGCCGCATCCAGCGGCTTGACGAAGCGCATGTCGACAACCGTCGCATTCAGTTCATCGCCTGCCTTCAGCGCCGGCGCGACCATCGTGCCGAACGCCAGCAATGCCACCTGCCGACCCTCACGGCGCACGACGCCCTTGCCGAGTTCGACGGCATCGAGCGCGTCATCGGTCGCCGCGCCAATGCCTGCGCCTCGCGGATAACGTACCGACGCCGGGCCCGGGTAACGATAGGCCGTGGTCAGCATCTTGCGGCATTCGGCCTCGTCGCTCGGCGTCATCACCACCATGTTCGGAATGCAGCGCAGGAAGGCAATGTCGTAATTGCCCGCATGCGTCGCGCCGTCGGCGCCGACCAGTCCCGCGCGGTCGAGTGCAAAGGTCACGTCGAGGTTCTGCAGCGCGACGTCATGGATCAGCTGGTCATACGCGCGCTGCAGGAAGGTCGAGTAGATCGCGACCACCGGCTTCATGCCTTCGCACGCGAGGCCGCCGGCAAAAGTCAGCGCATGCTGCTCGGCGATGCCGACGTCGTAATAGCGCTCCGGGAATTTCTGCTCGAAGGCCACCATGCCCGAACCTTCGCGCATGGCCGGCGTGATGCCCACCAGCTTGTCGTCCGCCGTCGCCATGTCGCACAGCCAGTCGCCGAACACCTGCGTATAGGTCTTCTTCGCCGGCGCGCTGGCCGGCTTGATGCCCTCGGCCGGATTGAACTTGCCGGGGCCGTGGTACAGGACCGGATCGGCCTCGGCCAGCTTGTAGCCCTGCCCCTTCTTCGTGACCACATGCAGGAACTGCGGGCCCTCCAGGTGCTTCAGGTTCTGCAGCGTCGGTATCAGCGCGTCGAGGTCATGGCCGTCGATCGGGCCGATGTAGTTCAGCCCGAATTCCTCGAACATCGTCGCCGGCGTCAGCATGCCCTTCGCATGCTCCTCGAAGCGCTTGGCGAACTCCAGCATCGACGGCGGCAGCACCGACTTGCCGACATTCTTCGCAGCGGCATAGAACTTGCCCGACATCAGGCGTGCCAGATAGCGGTTCAGCGCGCCGACCGGCGGCGAGATCGACATGTCATTGTCGTTCAGCACGACCAGCATCTTGATGTCTTCATACACGCCGACATTGTTCAGCGCCTCGAAGGCCATGCCGGCCGTCATCGCGCCGTCGCCGATCACGGCCACCGAGTGGCGCGACTCGCCCTTCGTGCGCGCCGCCAGCGCCATGCCGAGCGCGGCAGAGATCGAGGTCGACGAATGCGCAGTGCCGAAGGTGTCGTAGGGGCTCTCGTCGCGCTTCGGGAAACCGGACAGGCCGCCCATCTGGCGCAGCGTCGGCATGCGGTCGCGCCGCCCGGTCAGGATCTTGTGCGGATAGGTCTGGTGGCCGACATCCCAGACGATACGGTCCTCCGGCGTGTTGAACACATAGTGCAGCGCAATCGTCAGCTCGACCGTGCCGAGGTTCGACGACAAGTGGCCGCCGGTCTTCGACACCGACTCGAGCAGGTACTGGCGCAGTTCATCGGCCAGCCGCTGCAGGTCGGCGCGCGACAGTGCGCGCAAGTCCGCCGGGTCATTGATTTTATTGAGCAGTTCCATCGTTCAGGCCTTCCTTTGCACGATCAGGTCGGCAAGTTCGCGCAGGCGCCGGGCGCCGTCGCCGAAGGGCTGCAGTGCCTGGTGGGCATCCGCCCGCAACTTCCCGGCCAGGACAAGCGACGCCTCCAGTCCAAGGATCGACACGTAGGTCGGCTTGTCGTTCGCCGCATCCTTGCCGGCAGTCTTGCCCAGCGTCGCCGAATCGGCGGTCACGTCGAGGATGTCGTCGACCACCTGGAACGCCAGGCCGACGGCCGACGAATACGCATCCAGCGCCGCCGCTTCGGCAGGCAGCAGCGCCTTGCCGGCCGCGCCGCCCAGCCTCACCGACGCCCGCAGCAGTGCGCCGGTCTTCAGCCGATGCATCTGCTCGAGCTCGGGCAGCGCCAGCGCCACGCCGACCGATTCGAGGTCGATCGCCTGCCCGCCGCACATGCCGGCCGAGCCGGACGCCTGCGCGAGCAGGGCCAGCATCTCGACCTTGCGGTCGGCGGCCAGCTCGCCGCCGGCCAACACCTCGAAGGCCTGCGACTGCAGCGCGTCGCCGACCAGCAGCGCGGTGGCCTCGTCGAATTGCCTGTGCACCGTCGGCTTGCCGCGGCGCAGGTCATCGTCATCCATGCAGGGCATGTCGTCGTGCACCAGCGAATACGCGTGGATCATTTCCACGGCCGCAGCAGCGCGCTCGATCGCGTCGCGCGGTGCGCCCGACAGCTCGCCTGCGGCAAACACCAGCAGCGCGCGTACCCGCTTGCCGCCGTCGAGCACCGCATAGCGCATCGCTTCGTGCAGTTTGGCCGGCGCCTGCGACAGCGGCGGCAGGTGCCGATCCAGCACCGTCTCCATGGCCGACTGCACCTGCGTGCGCCAGCCGGCGAAATCCATCGTCATTCTTCGTCGTCCTCGTCGTCGGCATCGCCTTCGAAGGGCTTCAGCATGTCGCCCTCTAGGATCTTGATCTGCTTTTCAACGCGCTCGAGCTGGGCGGCGCAATATTTCACGAGTTCGGAGCCGCGCTGGTAGGCCGCGAGCGAGGCCTCGAGCGGCAGCTCGCCGGACTCCATCTTCGCCACGAGCGCTTCAAGCTCTTCCATCGCCTGCTCAAAGGAGGCGACCGGCTGTTCCGCAGGATTCTTTTTCGGCATGGGGTGGGACTATCTGGCTGACCGGCTATTTTAGTGCAATCACCGGCTGTCCCGGACGAAATACACCGGCCATGACGGGCGAATGCGCCGGAATCCACCGAGCCCACCGTCACCGGCCCGATATTTTTCCGACAACATTCCGACCCGCGCCGCCCCTGCTGCCACATCACCAGCCCCGGCGAGGCGGGTAGCCCCGCGGCTGTCCCGCGGGGTATAATCCCGCCTTCGTCCAAAAAATAACCGTTTCATTTCGTTTGAACACAGTTTTTTGCGGATTCTTTAACTCTTAGGTTGGTGCAAATTAATTTGGGGG
>CAZTIF010000064.1:0-18502 GCA_964613635.1 uncultured Bifidobacterium sp.
TCGTGCGGCGCGAGGAACTGGCCCTTCTTGATATTGACCGGCTTGCCCGACTGCGCACACGCGCGGATGAAGTCGGTCTGGCGGCACAGGAAGGCCGGCGTCTGCAGCACGTCGACGACGGCGGCGACAGCTTCGATCTCGTCGACCTCATGCACGTCGGTCAGCACCGGCACGCCGATCTCGCGCTTCACTTTCGCAAGGATCTCGAGGCCCTTCTCCATGCCCAGCCCGCGGAACGACGAGCCGGACGAGCGGTTCGCCTTGTCGAACGAGGATTTGTAGATGAACGGAATACCGAGGCTGCCGGTGATTTCCTTCAGCTGGCCGGCGGTGTCGAGCGCCATCTGCTCGGACTCGATCACGCAGGTACCGGCGATCAGGAAGAACGGGCGGTCGAGCCCGACGTCGAAGTCGCAAAGCTTCATGCTGCCTTCCTTTGCGCCGCGCCGTCCTTGTGCGAAAGCGCTGCCTTGATGAACGAAATGAACAGCGGATGGCCGTCGCGCGGCGTCGACTTGAACTCGGGGTGGAACTGCACGCCCATGAACCACGGGTGCGACTGCTCGCCGCCGCGCGGCAGCTCCATGATCTCGCACAGCGACTCGGTCGGCGTGCGCGCCGACACCACGAGGCCGGTCTGCTCGATGCGATCGAGGTAGTGGTTGTTCGCCTCGTAACGATGGCGGTGGCGCTCGGTGACGGAGTCGCCGTAGATCTCGGCCGCCAGCGTGCCCGGCTGCACCGCGCAAGTCTGCGCGCCCAGGCGCATCGTGCCGCCGAGGTCGGAGTTCGCATCGCGGCGCTCGACATGGCCGTCATGGTTCTGCCACTCGGTGATCAGCGCGACCACGGGGTTTTCGGTATCCGGATCGAACTCGGTCGAGTTCGCATTCTTCAGGCCGGCGACATTGCGCGCATATTCGATCAGCGCGACCTGCATGCCGAGGCAGATGCCGAGATAAGGCACCTTGCCTTCGCGGGCATAGCGTACGGCGGCGATCTTGCCTTCGACGCCGCGCTTGCCGAAGCCGCCCGGCACCAGAATGGCGTCATACTTCGCGAGGCTCGCCGGGCCGTTGGCCTCGATGTCCTCGGAGTCGACGTATTCGATGTTCACGCGCGACTCGGTATGAATGCCCGCATGGCGCAGCGCCTCGGTCAGCGACTTGTACGACTCGGTCAGGTCGACGTACTTGCCGACCATCGCAATGTTCACCTCGCGCTTCGGGTTCTCCAGCACGGACACCAGATGGGTCCACATCGACAGGTCGGCATCTTTCGGCTGCAGGTCGAGGCGCTCGCAGATGATGCGGTCCAGCCCCTGGTCGTGCAGCATCTGCGGGATCTTGTAGATGGTGTCGGCGTCCCACACCGAGATCACCGCATCTTCCTGCACGTTCGAGAACAGCGAGATCTTCGCGCGCTCGTCGTCGGGAATGCGGCGGTCGGCGCGGCACAGCAGCGCGTCCGGCGAAATGCCGATCTCGCGCAGCTTCTGCACGCTGTGCTGGGTCGGCTTGGTCTTCAGCTCGCCGGCCGACTGCAGGTAAGGCACCAGCGTCAGGTGCACGAAGGCCGCGCTGTTGCGACCGGCGCGCAGCGACAGCTGGCGCGCCGCTTCGAGGAAGGGCAGCGATTCGATGTCGCCGACGGTGCCGCCGATCTCGACGATCGCGACTTCATAGCCTTCGGCGCCGCGACGGATGAAATCCTGGATCTCGTTGGTGATGTGCGGGATCACCTGCACGGTCTTGCCGAGGTACTCGCCGCGGCGTTCCTTGCGGATCACGGATTCATAGATCTGGCCGGTGGTGAAGTTGTTCACCTTCTTCATCTTCGCGCTGATGAAGCGCTCGTAATGCCCGAGGTCGAGGTCGGTCTCGGCGCCGTCATCGGTGACGAACACCTCGCCGTGCTGGAACGGGCTCATCGTTCCGGGATCGACGTTGATGTAGGGATCGAGCTTGAGAAGGGTGACTTTGAGGCCGCGCGATTCGAGGATCGCGGCCAGGGACGCTGCCGCGATTCCCTTGCCAAGGGACGACACGACGCCGCCAGTGACGAAAACAAACTTGGTCATTGCAGGATGTGCCGCAGGGGCACTAGCGTGAAATTCGAATTATAACGCAAAGCGTCCGCGCTTCCCCGTCAAACTGCCGGCTCAGGGCGAATAACTGATTGACAGTCTTGCAAATTCCTGTCCGCCGCGACTGTCCGGCAAGCCACAGACCTCGCTGCCACGCGCCACCACCGACGCCCGCACCGCCCACGCGCCCGACTGCCATTGCAGGCCGGCCTCCATCTCCCGGGTAATGCGCCTGGGCGTCACTTCGTGCTGATCGTCGCCGTTGAACAATCCGCCCTGCAGCGTCGCATCGCGCCCGACCGCGCGCAGGCCGCCGCGCAGGAAACCGTACAGGCGGCTGCCATCCGCCGAGGCGCGGGCGGCACCGGCGCGCAGCGTCAGGTCGCCGGACAGGTCGGTAAAGATATTGCCGACGCGCGCCGCCAGCCCGGCGCGCAGGTCGAAGGCGCGGCCCAGCCGCACCAGCGGGCCGCGACCGCCGGCCTGCGCGACCACCCCCCATTCATTCGACAGCTGCGCATCCCAGCCCTGCGGCTGCGGCTGATCCAGCACGCGGTGCAGGAAACGCTGCGTCTGCCGCCCGCCGGCACAGGGGCCGAGGCAGCCGAGGTCGAGCCCGAACGCGAGTTCGCTGCCGTCGGCCCGCTCGATCCGGTAATAGACGCCGCCATACAGCCAGCCCGCATACGGATGGTCGAGCGGCCCGAGCTGCGCCGGCCGCCGCTGCGTATCCCTCGCCGTATGGATCTGCTGGCCGAAGCGCCAGCCGGCCGAGCGCCAGCCGTCGCCGTCGCGCAGCCGGTAATTGCCGGTGATGCGCAGGCCGCTGGTGTACAGGCCGTCGTCGCGATTCATCAGCAGCGAATCATTGTCGATATCAAGCGTCCAGGTCGGCCGGCCGCGCGCGAACAGCTCGCGCAGGCCGGCGTCCGCCGCACCGGCCGGCGCGGCCAGTATCGAGACAGCCAACAGCAGAAGGACAGGGAAAGTTCGCATCGTCGGCCCCGCGAAGAAATCCCGGCGGATGCTGCCATGCCCTGCATTCACTCCGCTCGATCATTCGCAAATGACATCCGCGCATCGTTGCAATGCCGGCTCGACCAGTAGCGTGCCGACGCGCACGCCGGTTCGATGTCCAGTCTGCGTCCGTCCATCTTCAGCATCACTGCACCCGCGCTGTCGCTGCGCAAGACGCGAATACCGCGCATGTCGTAGCGCGCAATGACTTCGGCTTTCGGATGGCGGTAGCGATTCCGATAGCCGACCTGAAACAGCGCGACACTTGGCGACACCGCATCGAGGAAGGCCGGCGTCGACGAGGTGCCGCTGCCGTGATGCGGCGCCAGCAGCACGTCGGCGCGCAGGCGCCCGGCATCGCGCGCCAGCAGCGCCCGCTCCTGCGGCGCTTCGATGTCGCCGGCCAGCAGCACCGACTGCTCGCCGACCGTGATTTTCAGCGCGCAGCTGCGCGCGTTCGGCCGTGCTTGTGCATCGTCGCCTGGCTGCGGATGCAGGAACTCGAAGGCCACGCCGTCGCGCTGCCAGCGCTGGCCGGCCACGCAGCCGGCATGGCGTGCCGCCGCGACATCGGCCAGCGGGTGGGATGCGGGCAGCGACGACGCAATCCAGCCGACATCGATCGCCGCCAGCAGCGAGCGCGCGCCGCCGGCGTGGTCGCTGTCGCCGTGGGAAATGACCATCGCATCCAGCCGCTCGATGCCGCGTGCGCGCAGGTAGGGCAGGATCACGCGGCTGCCGCCGTCCGACTCGGCCGACCAGACCGGCCCGGTGTCGTACAGCAGCCGGAAATTCGGCGTCTCGACCAGTACCGCATTGCCCTGCCCGATGTCGAAGGCGGTCAGCCACAGGCCCGTCGCCGGTGCGGCCGGACGCGCCGCCAGCACCGGCAGCCACGCCAGCAGGCCGGCCCAGCGCAGCGGCCAGCCGCGCGGCAGCAAGGCCCACAAGGTGCCGGCCAGCGCAAGCCCGGTGGCGATTGCGTCCGGGCGCGGCGCCTGCCAGACCGCCAGCGGCCATGCGGCCAGCCAGCCAAGCACGGCGGCCAGCGCCTCGAGCGCCGTATGCGCTGCCAGCAGCAGCCAGCCGCACAGCGGCGCAGGCAGCACGCTGCCGGCCAGCGACAGCGGCGTGACGACAAAACTCACCAGCGGGATCGCCAGCGCATTGGCCAGCGGACTGACCAGCGACACCTGCCCGAACATCAGCATCGTCAGCGGCAGCAGGCCGATGGTCACCGCCAACTGGGTGCGCGTCGCCGCTGCCAGAACGCTGCGCCAGCCTGACGCCGGCCTGCCTGACGCGCCTGCAGGCTGCCTTTCCGCGCCGACCCGGCCGGCCGACGCGAACAGGATGCAGCCGATCGCGCAGAACGACAGCCAGAAGCCCGGCCACAGCACCGCCCACGGGTCGAGCAGCAGCACCGCAAGCAGCGCGCAGGCCAGCACCTGCGAAGCCGGCACGATGCGCGCGCTCCACGAGGCTGCCGCTGCGACCGCCAGCATCAGCAAGGTGCGTTGCGCCGGGATGCCGAAGCCGGCCAGCGCGACATAGACCAGCGCTGCCAGCAAGCCGGCAGCGGCGGCGAACTGCTGCGCGGGCAGGCGCAACGGCAGTACGCCGCCGCAGACCAGCGGATGCCGCCACAGGAAATGCGCGAGGCCGGCGACCAGCGCCGCGATCATCGTGATGTGCAGCCCGGAGATCGAGACCAGATGGCCGATGCCGGTGCGATTGAACAGCTCCCAGTCGGATGAGGCCACGCCGCGCTGGTCGCCGATCACCAGCGCGACGATCACACCGGCATAGCGTTTTCCCTCCAGCGCAGCGGCGATGCGCTCGCGCAGCCAGGCGCGCACGCGGCCGATGGCGTCGCGCGCGCTGGCGACGAATGTGTCGATCCGTTGCGCCGTGCCTGCACGCACGCTGCCGGTGGCGCGTATGCCTTCGGTCAGCCACCATGCCTCGGCGTCGAATCCCTGCGGGTTGGCAAGGCCATGCGGGCGCTTCAGCCTAGCGACGAATTGCCAGCGCTGTCCCGGCTGCAGCGCCGGCAATTCGCCGCCGTCCGCGTACCAGCCCAACGCGACCAGGCGGGGCACGGGCGCGGGGGCGCCGTTGAGCGAAGCCTTCTCCACCTCGAAACGAAAACGCAGCCCGGCGGGCACGGCATCCGGCAGGTCGGCGACCACGCCGGTCAGCTGCAGGTCGCGTCCTTCGAGCGCCGCCGGCAGCGCATCGGCGAGTCGCTGCTGCGCCCGCCAGGCCGACCAGCCCGCGCCGAGCGCGGCCGCGGCGATGATGATCGCGACCATGCGTAGCGCCCGGATCAAGGGAGGGAAAGACGGCCAGCGCCAATGTCGACACAGCAGGCACGCCAGCAGCAAACCGGCCACGCCCGACAGCGCGGCCAGCCACGCCGGCGGCAGCGCAGCGCGCGACTGCAGCCACAGCGTGCCGGCCAGCGCGCCGAGCGCGAGCGCGCGCACTAGGCCATCATCAGGTTGCCAAGGCGGGGCAGCACGCGCGCGACGTTCTCGGAGGTCTGTCGCGCCATGTCTGCCAGCGGCTGGCCGCGCAACTCGGCCAGCACCGCAGCAATGCGGGGCAGCTGCGCGGGCGTGTTGATGCCCGGGTGCAGCCATGCGGGGGAAATGTCGGGAGAATCGGTTTCCAGCACGATCGCCCTGTCCGGCAGGCCGGCCGCGAGCCGACGGATCTGCAGCGAGCGCGGGAAGGTCATCGCGCCGCCGAAGCCAAGCGCAAAACCGAGCGAGATGAAAGCGTTCGCCTGCTGCTCGCTGCCGTTGAAGGCATGTGCAATGCCGCCGGACACACGCACCCGGCGCAGGTGCTTCAGCAGCACGTCCTGCGAGCGGCGCACATGCAGGATCACCGGCAGCCCGAAGTCGCGCGCGATCTTCAGCTGCTCGACATAGAAATGCTCCTGCCGCTCGCGCAGCGGGCCGTCCTTCAGTTCCGGGATGAAGAAATCGAGGCCGATCTCGCCGATGCCGACGAAGCGCGGGTCATCCAGCGCGGCAGCGACGCAATCGCGCAAGCGCCTGAGGTCGTCATCGGCGGCCTGCCGAACGTACATCGGATGGATGCCGAGCGCATACACGCACTGCGGCAGGCTGGCCGCGAGCCGGGCGACGGTATCGAAATTGGCCGCCTCGACCGCCGGCACCACGATCCAGCGCACGCCGGCCTCCAATGCCTGCTGCGCGACAGTGGCGGAGTCACCGCCGAACTCGGCGGCGTCCAGATGGCAGTGGCTGTCGATCAGCATCGCGCCGGCGCGCTTGCGTTCAGGCCAGGCCCTGCGCCGACAGGTGCAGCACGCGGTCGCAGCGCTGCGCGAGTTCGGGATCGTGGGTGACGATCACGAAGGCGGTGCCGAGCGTCTGCGACAGTTCGAGCATCAGGTCGAACACCTGCTGCGCGGTCTGCCGGTCGAGGTTGCCGGTCGGCTCGTCAGCCAGCACGCAGGCCGGCTCGGTCACCAGTGCGCGCGCCAGCGCGACACGCTGCCGTTCGCCGCCGGACAACTCGCCCGGCAGGTGCGACACGCGCGCGCCAAGGCCGACGCGCTCAAGCAGCTTTGTCGCCGCCGCGCGCGCCTGCGCCTTCGGCACGCGCCGGATCAGCAGCGGCATCGCAACGTTGTCGAGCGCGGAAAACTCCGGCAACAGGTGGTGGAACTGGTAAACGAAGCCGAGCGACTGGTTGCGCAGCGCACCGCGCGCGTTCTCGGACAGCTGGCCGAACTCCTGCCCCATCAGCGAGACCGTGCCGACGGTCGGCACGTCGAGGCCGCCGAGCAGGTGCAGCAGCGTCGACTTGCCCGAGCCGGATACGCCGACGATCGCGACCCGCTCGCCGCGGCGCACATCGAGGTTCACTTGCTGCAGCACGGTCAGCGAATCGCGCCCCTGCGCATAGGTCTTGCCCAGCTGGCGGCAGGCCAGCACGATGTTCATGGCGTCATTCATAGCGCAGTGCCTCCGCCGGACGCACGCGCGCGGCGCGCCAGCTCGGGTACAGGGTGGCGAGGAAGGCCAGCACGACCGCGATGCCGCCGATGCGGATCACGTCGGGCCAGCGCAAATCGGAAGGCAGCGCCGAGATCAGGTAGATGTCGCGCGGCAGGAACTGCACGCCGAGCAGGCCTTCGATGAACGGCACGATCACGTCGATGTTCAGCGCGACCGAGACGCCCAGCGTGACGCCGATCGCGGTGCCGAGCAGGCCGACCAGCCCGCCCTGGATGATGAAGATCTTCATGATCGAGCGCGGCGACGCGCCGAGCGTGCGCAGGATCGCGATGTCGGCCTGCTTGTCGGTCACCGTCATCACCAGCGTCGAGACAAGGTTGAACGCGGCGACTGCGATGATCAGCGTCAGGATGATGAACATCATCCGCTTCTCGGTCTGCACCGCGGCGAACCAGTTGCGGTTCTGCTGCGACCAGTCGCGCAGGTAGAGGTCACCCTTCAGCGTAGCGCCCAGTTCGGAGGCGACTTCAGGCGCGCGCTGCATGTCGGCCACCTTCAGCCGCAGCCCGCTCGGGCCCGCGAGGCGGAACAGGCGCTCGCCGTCTTCAAGGTGGATGAAAGCCAGCGAGGAATCGAACTCGTAATGACCGGCCTCGAAGATGCCGACCACGTTGAACTGCTTCAGGCGCGGCAGCACGCCGGCCGGCGTCACCTGCCCTTGCGGCGCGATCAGTGTCAGCTTGTCGCCGACGCGCAGCCGGAAACTGCGCGCCATTTCGCGGCCGATCACGATGTTGAATTCGCCGGGCCGCAAGGCGTCGAGGCTGCCCTGCTTCACCTGCGTGGCCACGTCCGACACTTTCGGTTCTTCCGACGGCAGGATGCCGCGCACCATCACGCCGCGCACGACGTCATTGCGGGTGATCATCGCCTGCCCGTCGACAAAGGGCGCGGCGCCGCGCACTTCCGGGTGCTTCAGCGTCTGCGCCGCCAGCGAGGGCCAGTCCGGCAGGCTGCCGGAGCCGTCGAACAGTTCGACGTGCGACAGCACCGACAGCATGCGGTCGCGCACTTCTTTCTGGAAGCCGTTCATCACCGACAGCACGACGATCAGCGCGGCGACGCCGAGCGCGATACCTGCCATCGAGATCAGCGAAATGAAGGAAATGAAGCTGTTGCGCCCGCTGCGCCGGCCGGCACGGGTATAGCGCAGGCCTATCGTCCATTCGAAAGGCAGGTTGTTGAACAGGGCCAAACGGGGCTCCATTTGATTTGACAAGGCGGCAGTTTGCCATAGTCATAGCGGCAGAACAAAAGGCGGGTGGGCAAAGCAACGGTGGCGGGTTGCGGCGGGATGCTTCGGAGACGCCGGGTCTCGGCCTGCAGGCAATGGAAGCCGGCTGACTTGAATGTCGTCATCCCAGCGCAAGCTGGGATCCATCGTCGATAAACCCAAGGCACAGTACGTTCCAATGCGACCGTGGGTCCCAGCTTGCCCCCAGCCTTCGCTGGGGCGGTGGCTGGGACGACGATTTTGGGGCTGTCTGCGCTTGAAACGTCGTCCCGGCGCAGGCCGGGACCCAGTGTCGTTGAGGCTTTCGCAGTGCTCGCCAGCCCCGGCAACTCCCGCCAATCGCCTAAAATGCCAACCCATGCAACACGCCACCCTGCTCCTGCCCTTCGCCCTGCCCCCTGCCGAACATGCGAAAGACCTGCTGGCCGCGCTTGATGCGCCGGCGCTGGCCATGCTGCTCGCGCGCGCTCGGCCGGGCCGCCGGATCGATGCCGACCCGTTCGCAGCCGCATTGCCGCATGAAGCGCTGCTGGCCGGAACGACCACGGACAACAGCCCGCCGGTCGCGCACACGCTGATGCAGCGGTTCGCGCCGGGCGCGGCAGACGGCCACTGGTTCGTGCTGCAGCCGGCGCATTTCCATGTCGCGCGCGACCATCTGGTGCTGACCGACCCGCGCCAGCTGGATCTGGACGAAGCATCCGCACGCACCCTGTTCGACGCTGCAAAGCCGCTGTTCGACGAGCTCGGCCATGAGGTCCGCTACGGCAATCCACATCACTGGTTCCTGCGCGCCGACGCCTGGCACGACCTGCGCACCTGCACGCCGGATGCGGCGGCCGGCCACAACGTCGATGTCTGGCTGCCGCGCGGTACCGAGGCGCGCAGCTGGCGACGGCTGCACAATGAAGTGCAGATGCTGTGGCACATGCACCCGCTGAACGAGCAGCGCGACATGCGCGGTCAGCGCCGCGTGAATGCGCTGTGGCTGTGGGGCGGTGCCGGCGCGCAGGATGCCGCGCCGCTTGCCTACGCCGACATGCTGGCCGGCACGCCTTCCGCCGACATGACCCGGTTCGATGATGCACTGGTCGAAAGCGCGCTGGCCGGCGACTGGGGCAGCTGGCTGGCGGTCATGCACGACATCGATTTCCGGCTGGCAGCGCCGCTGCTGGCCGGATTGAAGTCCGGCAAGCTCACGCAGCTGAGCCTGCAACTGACCGACGCACAACGCGTACGCGAATGGCAGCTGAGCCGCGCCGGCATGAGAAAATTCTGGCGATCCCCTTCGCTGTCCCGCCTTGCCGACTGATTCACCGACGCCATCCCGATGACCCGCCTCGCCACGCGCCCCTACTCGATCCGCCACGCCGAACTGCTCGCGCAGCAGGGATTGCATCCAGTGATGGCCCGGCTGATGGCCGCGCGCGGCCTGCGCGAGCCGAAAGAGCTGGCGACCGGGCTGGACGCGCTGATCCGACCGGACGACCTGACCCATGTCGACCGCGCCGCCGCCTTCCTCGCCGACGCGATCGACGCGGGCAAGCGGCTGGTGATCGTCGCCGACTACGACTGCGACGGCGCGACCGCCTGCGCGGTGGCCATCCGCGGACTGCGCGCGCTCGGTGCCACGGTCGACTACATCGTGCCGAACCGCTTCGAATACGGCTACGGGCTGACGCCCGAAATCGTCGATCTGACCGCGCGCGAAAAGTCGCCGGACGTGATCATCACGGTCGACAACGGCATCGCCAGCATCGCCGGCGTGGCCGAGGCCAATCGGCGCGGCATACCGGTGGTGGTCACCGACCATCACCTGCCGGCCGCCGAATTGCCCGACGCCGCCGTCATCGTCAATCCGAACCAGCCCGGCTGCGGCTTCCCGAGCAAGAACCTCGCAGGTGTCGGCGTGATGTTCTACACGCTGCTGGCGCTGCGCGCCGAACTGCGCCGGCGCGGACGTTTCGATGCCGACACGCAGCCGCGCCTTGATCACCTGCTCGACCTCGTCGCGCTCGGCACCGTGGCCGACGTGGTGAAGCTCGACGCGAACAACCGCGTGCTGGTCGCGCAGGGCCTGAAACGCATCCGCGCCGGCCGCGCGCATCCGGGCGTGGCCGCGCTGTTTTCGGTGGCGGCACGCGACGTGCGCCGCGCAACGCCTTTCGACCTCGGCTTTGCGGCGGGCCCGCGGCTGAATGCCGCTGGGCGGCTGGCCGACATGTCGCTGGGCATCGAATGCCTGCTGACGGACGACAGCACGCGCGCATGGGACATCGCGCGCCAGCTCGATACGATCAACCGCGAACGGCGCGAGATCGAGGCCGGCATGCAGGAGGCGGCGCTGGCCTCGCTGGAGAACATCGATCCGCGCGACAGCGCAACGCTGACGCTGTTCAATCCCGACTGGCATCAGGGCGTGATCGGCATCGTCGCGTCAAGGCTGAAGGAAAAGTTCTACCGGCCGACCATCACTTTCGCGCCGGCCGGCGACGGCATGATCAAGGGCTCCGGCCGCTCGATCCCGGGCTTTCACCTGCGCGATGCGCTCGACCTGGTCTTCAAGCGCCATCCGCAGCTGATCGACAAGTTCGGCGGCCATGCGATGGCCGCCGGCCTGTCGCTGCGCGAAGCCGATTTCGACACCTTCGCACAGGCCTTCGAACAGGTCGGCCGCGAATGGCTCACTCCGGCCGAACTCGAGCATGTGCTGGAAACCGATGGCCCGCTCGAACCCGAGTACTTCAGCCTCGATTTCATCGAGATGCTTGATACGCAGGTCTGGGGCCAGGGCTTTGCGCCGCCGCTGTTCTGCGATGAATTCCGCGTGCTCAACCAGCGCGTGCTGAAAGAGCGCCACCTGAAGCTGCAACTGGAAAAGGACGGCCGTCGCTACGACGCAATCTGGTTCAACCATGCCGACGGCCTGCCCGATCGCATACGCGCCGCATACCGGCTGGATGCGAATGAATTCAATGGCAAGACCTCGGTGCAGCTGATGCTCGAATACGGCGAGCCCGCCTGAACGAGCTTCCGGTGTCGCTCCGTCGCGACGCCGGATGATGCATGAGCCACGCAATGCGTTGCGCTTGCGCCTGCAATCATTCCGCCTGCCCGCCACTCAATTCCTGCGAACAACCCACCGCCGGTCGTGCGAGCCTGCGCCTGCGCGAAACAGGTTCGGCTGCGCCGGTTGAATTGATTGCGGAGCCCCCTGATGAAGTTTCAGACCACCACCCACAAACCGCCATCGCCATCGTCGTCACTCGTTGAAAACACCGTTGAAGACAAGCTCGTCGATGATGATGGTGGCGATCTTGCGCACAACATCGACGGCACATCGATTCATTCCGTCGATCTGGAAAATCGCGTGAAGAAATTCGTGGACCAGAATCCCCCTGACGATGCCGGATCGGAAGGCGATGACGACGACGAGGACGACGAGCGCAGCATGGAAGACATCGCTGCATCAGCTGCACCGAGCATCGAAACCTGGCGCAAGCAACTGCTCAATGTGCCGGATGCATTGAAGGGTTCGCCGGAGGTCGACAAACTTGTGAACGGGCTGGAAACGGTCTGCAAGAAGACGCGGGAATGGCAAGCCGCGCCGAAGAAGCCGGAACAGCCGCTCGGCAGGCTGCGCGCGGAGCTCGAGCAGCGGCAGCAGATCCTCGGTGAACTCAGGGAGCACCGCAGCGCGACCAATTCCGGCTCCGACCACCTGATCGATTCGGAAACGGATTCCTTTTCGGGTGCCGACTTGGCTGGCGATATCCTGCACGCCATCGACAGCGCCCACGAGGCCATGCAGATCGGCGCCATTCCCAGCGAGAGCAACAAGAAAAAAATTGCCACGGCCATCGTCGAGCTGAAGGCCGCGCTGAAAAGCGTCGACGACAAGAAAACGGCCGAGCCGTGGAAAAGCAGTGCGACGGAACTGACGCTCAAGCTGAACGAGCTGAAGGAAATCCGGCACAAGGCCGACGCCTACCAGAGCCCGCACTCGGTCAGGAACCGGATCGACGAACGTCTGGTTTACGTCGACGCCGCGCGCCGGTTCTTCGAGTCGGCGCTGGAGGACGTGCCCGACAAGGCCAAAGGCCTCAACAAGGAGCGCAGGCACGCATTCGACGAACTTGCCAACACTTTCATCCGCCGCCTCGATGTCCGCCGCGACGCGCTGGCCTCGTTTGCACGCAACGCCGACAGTACGTCGGGCAAAAAGGATGTCGTCGCCGCCGAAGCTGCGCACACCGGCCTGCGCCACGGGCTGGCGGAAGGCGATGAGATCTCTTTCCGCACCATCACGCTGAATGACGAGGAATCCGAGGCCGACCTGATGGCGGCCGTCATCGATGCCTTCCTGCGCGAGCATCCGGGCGCGGACCAGCGCAGCGGCAAGCAGCTGATTGTGCTGGCGAAATCGCGGGTGCTGAACGAGCAGCGCGACTGGTCCGTGGTCGAGAGCGAAGTGCTGGTGCCGGTCAGCTCGGCGGCGGCGCTGAGCGGCGTCGAAGGCGGCATCGTCGGCATGGCGAAGGTCAACACCGTGACCACGCCGATCGGGCATGTATTTGCTGACGAGAACGTGAGCTGCATACGGACAAGCTCCGCGGTCACGGCCGCCCGCCTGCGCGAATACAAGCAGCAGGACCCGGGTTTTCCCGACGACCCGAACAAGACCGTGGTCACCGGGCGCAATTCGCATTCGACGATGGAGTGTGCGCACGGCGTGAACATTGCGCGCACCGAGATGTCGGCCGATGGCAAGACCATGTTCAGCGGCACCCGCCACGGCACCTTGTCGGCCTTTGGGCTCTATCCGGATGCGGTTCGCTCCAAACCGCAGAAGTTGCTGGACAAGCTGTACACGGACCTGCAGCCGAACCCGCCGATCAGCCGGGCCACGCAGCTGTGCACGAAAGATGAGCTGATCAATCACGCGATCGCCAACCCGCCCCCCTTCAACGAGACCGCATTCGACCAGCAGTGGAACGCCGCCACCGCGAGCCTCAGCCAGGAACAGTTCATCGACCGCGCGAAAAACGATGAAGCCTTCTGCGCGCTGCTGCGGCGCAAGGCCGCGCTGAACCGCGCGCGTGAAGTCTTCCTGGCCGAAGCGATCGGCAACCCCGCCATGCTGCAGCGAATTCAGGCGGGCAAGCCGGTCAGTTTCACGTCAATCTCCCTGATCACGCCGGATCCGTTCCGAAGCTTCCTCGCCAAAATCTTCCCCCGGAAGTACCGGGCCCATGACGAGCTGAACATGCGGCGCGAGGAAGCGCAGGCGTGGAAGGACTTGCAGGAGGCGCTGAACAACGGCCAGTTCGAGATTGACGGGAACATCGTCAAAGCGAAAATCATTTCCTTCTCCACCGGCGTGAACCGGCTGGCCCAGGGCCGCAGCTGGGGCCCGCTGGCCCGCGCTTTGACGAGCGGCTGGAATCAGGTGGAAAGCGACAACCGCCAGGCGCTCGAGGACCTGATCGGGTCGCCGTCCGGCGTGGCTGAAGGCCGGTTCGGCGGCCAGCTTGGCGAGACGCTGAAGGAGCTGACGGCCGAATACAACGAGAAGCTTGCCCGGGGCACCGCGTCGGACGCCACGCACAGTGAAAAACTGCAGGCCCTGGCCGAGGCCGACGTCATTCGCCGGCGACAAAACGAACTCGCAGCGCTCGGCCGGCAGCTGGCCGGTATGTGGACCAGCGGCGATTACCGGCATGCGGGCGAGCAGCCGTACAAGTTTGCCGCGCGGCTGGCCCGGCTGTCCTTCCTGATCTCCGGCGGTACCGCCTTCAATTGCAAGAGCGGCAAGGATCGCACCGCGCAGCTCGATCTCGAGGTCAAGCTGCTGTCTTTCCAGAGCGAGTACCGCGACGCCGGCCATGGACTGGCGGTGCGGACCGACGGCAGCGTCGAGGCCTTGGACATTCCGCCGCCCTACGTCGGCCGCACCGACACCGACAAGCTGCAGCTGCAGGCCTTCGTCTTCCACGACCGCACCCGCACCGCCATGCAGCGCCAGAACACCGGCGCCGAGGGGAGCAAGCTCGGCTACTGGGCCGAGCTGTACGACAGCTTCGTGCCGTCCAGCCAGGACCCGGACTTCATCGGCAGCGAATTCCGCGGACGCTCGGCCGGCGTTCCCAGCTAGCGACCGGCGGCTAGCACGACGGCCCGGTTATGGGGCATCCGTGATGCACCGGCCGGCAGCGTGGGCGAATCACCAGGAGATCGGCAATGACCATGGCGCAGGATTCGGTCAACCAGTGGCTGGCCGCGCGCGTGCCCGGCGCACGGCTCGACGACAGCGGCGTGGCGGCGGTCAGGCGCGACGAGGACACGGTCGTGCTGGTCGAGGTGCCGACCGACGGCGAGACAGCCCATTTGTGCGCGCTGATAGCGCCTTTGCCGGAGGATGCGCACGAGGCCGCATTGCTGGCCGCGCTGGAACTGAACCGCTTCGGCCGGCCGCTGGGCGGCTGCTGGATCGCCTGGGAAAGCGACATCCAGATGCTCACGCTGTGCACCAACATCAACGTACCGACCAGCGACGCCATTGCCTTCGGCAACACGCTGGACAATTTCATGGTCGCACTCGACCAGGCCCGCGCGATCTTCATCCGGCAGGATGACGCCGATGACGCGATGGCGGCTGCGACAGGCTCCGACATGGGCCTGCGGGGCTGAGCATGACGCCCCGGATCGGCACCGCTCGCCCCGGCCTCGCTGCGGCACCGCAGGCGAGTGGTGATGCGAATGGCGAAGCAAGCCGAAGCCGGCACACCGAAAAGCTCGCAACGCTCGCGCGCGACACGCCCGTGCTTGCGGGCAGGCGCCAGCCGCGAGAGCCGGCGGCGACTTCCCCGGTGCTGCACCCGGTCGACATGGGACTGGAGCGTCTCAGGTCAGGCGACCCGCTGTCGGTACGCAGGGAATTCGATGCTGAATCGAAAAAGCTGACGGTCCCGCTTTTCAACGCGCTCGAGGACACCCGGATCATGGCCCGGCGCTATTTCGACCGGCAGCACCGGCTGCCGGTCTATGCGGAATTCAAGCGCGAACGCGACGCAAAGCATTCGGCCGGCCCCGATATCACGCGGAACCGGCACTACACGGCCATCGCCTTGCAGCGCATGCAAGACACCGCCGTCCTGCGCGACGAGGAAGGCGACGGACTATCGGAGCTGGAGAAGCTGCTGCCCGCCGGCTCATCCTTGCGCCGCCTGCTGGAGCCTGCCACCGGCAGCATCCGCGACATCCGGACCGGGCTGAACGCCGATCTCAGCTCCCGCCAGGGCCCACCGCCCGAGCGGCTGCCGATTTACCGGCTGGTCTTCCCCGGCACCGGTCTGGTCGACACGAGCGGCGTCCAGACCGGCGCAAGCATCTTGCAGTTCCTCGGCATCGGCGGTGTGCCGGCGGCCTACCGCGACGCGCTGCGGCTGGCGCAGGAAATCCGCGACCGTTTGCCTCCGGGCGCGACGCTGGAGCTGGGCGGACACTCGCTGGGCGGCGGCATTGCCACCTATGTCGGACTGAAGCTGGGCCTGAAGGCGGTCGGATTCAATTCGGCCATGTTGGGGCCGGCCTGCATGAAGGACTTGCGCCAGTCGGGCAGCCTGACGCCGGAACGGCTCGCCGGAGTGCACCAGGTCCGGATCGAAGGCGATCCGGTCACGAGCCGGAAGGTCAACCATCTGCTGGCGGCGCTGACCGGCGTTGGCCGGCTGTTTCCATGGCACGCGCCGCGCCTGCTGGGTCAGGTGCACCAGATCAGCACGGGCCATCAGGCCCACCCGAGATGCAGCGTGCTCGAGCGTCACGGGCCATCGGCGTTTGCATCGGCATACGGTTTGAACAGTCCGGCCAGGGTGGCCGCATCCGCTGCGCCGGTGCGCTGACGCCTGCGCGGGCGGCTCCGGCGGGCGGCTGCAGGCGCCCCCCATCCGGTATAATCCCGGGTTTTCGCAGGAATCCCGAAAGCCATGGAAGCCGAACGCCTGAACGCCCTCACCGCCCTGCTCGCCGACCTGACCGCGCGCGAGCTAGATCTACGGAGGTATCTTTGACTTCGATCTGAAGTCGGAGAAACTCGAACAAGTCAACGGCGAGCTCGAAGACCCGGCCGTCTGGGAAGATCCCAAACGCGCGCAGGACCTCGGCCGTGAAAAGAAATCGCTCGAAGCGGTGGTCGAATCGCTGACGACCATCCGCAACGGTCTGCAGGACGCGACCGACCTGCTCGAGATGGCGCGCGAAGAAAATGACGACGACACCCTCGTCGCCGTCGAGGCCGACGCGGCCGACCTGCAGAAGCAGGTCGAAGGCATGGAATTCCGGCGGATGTTCTCGAACCCGCTCGACAAGAACGCCTGCTTCATCGACATCCAGGCCGGCGCCGGCGGTACCGAGGCGCAGGACTGGGCATCGATGCTGCTGCGGCAATACCTGCGCTACTGCGAGCGCAAGGGCTTCAAGACCGAGATCCTCGAACAGTCCGACGGCGAAGTGGCCGGCATCAAGACCGCGACCATCAAGGTCGAGGGCGATTACGCCTATGGCTTCCTGCGCACCGAGACCGGCGTGCACCGTCTGGTGCGCAAGTCGCCGTTCGACTCGGCCGGCGGCCGCCATACCTCGTTCTCCAGCCTGTTCGTCTATCCGGAAGTCGACGACTCGATCGAGATCGACGTCAATCCGGCCGACGTGCGCGTCGATACCTACCGCGCGTCCGGCGCGGGCGGCCAGCACATCAACAAGACCGACTCCGCGGTGCGCCTGACCCACACGCCCAGCGGCATCGTCGTGCAGTGCCAGAACGACCGCTCGCAGCACCGCAACCGCGCCGAAGCGTGGGCGATGCTGAAATCGCGCCTGTACGAGCTGGAACTGCGCAAGCGCATGAGCGAGCAGCAGAAGCTGGAAGACGCGAAGACCGACATCGGCTGGGGCCACCAGATCCGCTCGTACGTGCTCGACCAGTCGCGCATCAAGGACCTGCGCACGAACTTCGAAACAGGCAACACCAAGGCGGTGCTCGATGGCGACATCGATGATTTCATTGCCGCGTCGCTGAAACAGGGCGTCTGATCGCCGCGATACCCAGAGAAAAACATGATGACTGACAAATACGAAGGCGTGCAGCAGGAAGCGCAGGACGAGAACTCGATCATTGCGGAGCGCCGCGCGAAGCTGGCCGCAATCCGCGAACAGGGCGTCGCCTTCCCGAACGATTTCCGTCCGCAGCACAAGGCGGCCGACCTGCATGCGCAGCACCATGACACCGAGCGCGAAGCGCTCGAAGCGCAGAATGTCGACGTGGTCGTCGCCGGCCGCATGATGCTGAAGCGCGTGATGGGCAAGGCGTCGTTCGCGACGCTGCAGGACGCGTCGGGCGCGCGCGCCGACGGCCGCATCCAGCTGTACATCTCGAACGACAGCGTAGGCGAAGAGCTGCACACCGCGTTCAAGCACTGGGACATCGGCGATATCCTCGGCGCCGAGGGCACGCTGTTCAAGACCAAGACCGGCGAACTGACCGTGAAGGTCACGAAGCTGCGCCTGCTGACCAAGTCGCTGCGTCCGCTGCCGGACAAGTTCCACGGCCTGGCCGACCAGGAGACCAAGTATCGCCAGCGCTATGTCGACCTGATCATGAGCGAAGACACGCGCCGCACCTTCAAGGCGCGCACGGCGGCACTGTCGTCGATTCGTCGCTTCATGGACAAGGAAGGCTTCATGGAAGTCGAGACGCCGATGCTGCACGTGATCCCCGGCGGCGCGGCGGCCAAGCCTTTCATCACGCACCACAATGCGCTCGACATGGAGATGTTCCTGCGCATCGCGCCGGAGCTGTACCTGAAGCGGCTGGTGGTCGGCGGCTTCGATCGCGTGTTCGAGGTGAACCGCAATTTCCGCAACGAGGGCGTGTCGCCGCGACACAATCCCGAGTTCACGATGATGGAGTTCTACGCCGCCTACGTCGATTACCGTTGGCTGATGGACTTCACCGAGGCGCTGATCCGCCAGGCGGCGATCGATGCGCACGGCACTGCGACCCTGACCTATCAGGGACGCGAGCTGGATCTGGCCAAGCCTTTCCAC
>CAZTIF010000065.1:0-18474 GCA_964613635.1 uncultured Bifidobacterium sp.
ATCTCGGCCAGCCGCGCGATCTCGCCCGGATGGTTCATGCCCATCTCGATCACGGCGGCGCGATGCTGCGCGTCGAGCCGGAACAGGGTCAGCGGTACGCCGATCTCGTTGTTCAGGTTGCCGCGCGTCGCCAGCACCTGGTCGGCGCCGAACGCGGTCTCGAGGATGGACGCGATCATTTCCTTGACCGTGGTCTTGCCGTTGCTGCCGGTGACCCCGATCACCGGGATGTCGAAACGGCTGCGCCATGCGTGCGCGATCTGGCCGAGCGCATGGCGGGTGTCGGGCACGACCAGCGCCGGCAGCGCGAAGCCGTCGGGCACGCGCTCGACCACCACGGCGGCCGCGCCGCGCGCGGCGACATCGTGCAGGAAGTCATGCGCATCGAAGCGCTCGCCGCGCAGCGCGACGAACAGGTTGCCGGCTTCCACCGTCTGGCTGTTGGTCGACACGCCGGTGAAGCGCGCAGGGGCCGACAGCGTGGCGCCGGGAATGGCGGAGACGAAGTCGGTGAGATCGGCCTGCATCAGTGGCCTCCGAAACGGGTAGCGCGCGTGGCCAGCGCCAGCGCGGCATGGTCGGCGTCGCGGAAAGGCAGGCGCCGGCCCTTGATTTCCTGATAGTCCTCGTGGCCCTTGCCGGCCACCAGGATCACGTCGTTCTTGCCTGCATTGCGGATCGCGGACAGGATCGCGGTCGCACGGTCCTGGATCACCTGCAGCTTGCCGCGGTCGGCCTCGGGCACGCCATCGACCACCTGCCCAATGATGGCCTCCGGTTCTTCGCTGCGCGGATTGTCGCTGGTGACGATCATCTGGTCGGCGCGGTTGGCTTCGCGCGCCATCTCCGGCCGCTTGCCGGGATCGCGGTCGCCGCCGCAGCCGAACACGCACCAGAGCTTGCCCTGCCGTGCCTGCGCAACGGCGCGCAAGGTATCGATCGCCTTGCGCAGCGCATCCGGCGTGTGCGCATAGTCGATCACGGCCAGCGGGCCGTCGCTGCCGCCGAGCTGCTGCATGCGGCCGGGCACGGCAACCAGCGATTCGAGCAGGCCGACGATGACGTCCCAGGCCAGTCCGCGCGCGCACAGCACGCCGGCGATCGCCAGCGCATTGCTGACATTGAAATGGCCGATCAGCTGCGTGCGTACGCTGCCGCTGCCGTACGGCGAAGACAGCTGGAAGCTGGTGCCGAGCTGGCCGATGCGGATGTCGGTGGCCGACAGTACCGGCAGGTCACCCGACTGCGCACCCGACTGCGCGCCGAACTGCGCGCCTTCGGTGGTGTAGCCGATCACCTGCACCGACGGATTGGTGCTGCGCATGCGGGCGATCATGCGCGGGCCGGCCGGATCATCGAGGTTGATCACCGCGTGCTTCAGCCCGGGCCAGTCGAACAGTTTGGCCTTCGCGAGTTCGTAGGCCTCCATCGTGCCGTGGAAGTCGAGATGGTCTCGCGTGAAATTGGTCAGCACCGCGCAATCGACATGCAGCTCGTCCATGCGCCCCTGCACCAGGCCGATCGACGACGCCTCGATCGCCAGCGCCAGCGCGCCCTGCGCGCGCTGCTCGGCAAGCTTGCGGTGCAGCTGCACGGCGTCCGGCGTGGTGAAGCCGGTGGCCGCAAACGGCCCGCTGCTGCCACGACGGAACAAGCCGATGCCGAGCGTGCCGACGACGGCCGTCGGCAGTTCGCGGCGCGACAGCGCCTGCCCCAGCCACTGCGTGCACGAAGTCTTGCCATTGGTGCCGGTGACGGCGACGCTGAACAGGCCATCGTCCGGACGGCCATACCATTCGTGCGCGATGCAGCCGGCGAGCGCGGCCAGTCCCGGCACCGCGCGGCGCTCGGCGGCCCACTCGGGATTCCATGCGAAACCGCCGGCGTCGTCGAACAGCACTGCGCGTGCGCCGGCCTCGATGGCAGCGCAGATGAAATCGCGGCCGTCGCCGGACTCGCCCGGGCAGGCGAGGAAGACATCGCCTTGCTGGATGCGGCGCGAGTCGAGCGACAGCTGCGCGGACGGCGCGGTCGCGCGCAGCCAGCTGATCAGGTCGGTGGTGTCGACGCGCGCCATTACATGCTCTCCACGACCGTTTCGGCCGGCATGATCACGTTCTCGATACTCGCGTCCGGCGCGACATTCATCGCGCGCAGCGCGCCGGCGGCGACGCTGGAGAACACCGGCGCGGCGACCTGGCCGCCGAAATGCCTGCCGGCCGAAGGCTCGTCGACCATTACCGCGATGATGATGCGCGGGTCGGAGACCGGCGCAAATCCGACGAACGACGCCACATACTTGTTCACATAGCGACCGTTCTCGAGCTTGTGTGCGGTACCGGTCTTGCCGGCGACGCGGTAGCCGCGTACCTGCGCCAGCGGCGCGGTGCCGCCGGGGCCGACCACCTTTTCCATCATCTCGCGCATCTGCTGCGCGGTCTTGTCGGACACCACGCGCTGCGGCTGCGGCGACTGCGACAGCTTCTGGAACGACAGCGGGATCATCTCGCCGTTGCGCGCGAAGATCATGTACGAGCGCGCGACCTGGATCAGCGACACCGACACGCCGTGGCCATAGCTCATCGTCGCCTGCTCGATCGGCCGCCAGTTCTTGTACGGACGCAGGCGCCCTGCGACCGCGCCGGGGAAGCCGAAGCGCGGCGCCTGTCCGAAGCCGACCGAGGTGTACATCTCCCACATCTCGCGCGGCTCGAAGCGCATGGCCATGCGCACCGTGCCGACGTTGGACGATTGCTGGATGATCTCGGTGACGGACATGGTCGACGGATGCGGATGCGAATCGCCGATCGACGCCGAGCCGATCGACAGCCGCGGCGGCGTGTCGACCAAGGTCTCCGGCGAGACCAGGCCCTTTTCCAGCGCCAGCGCCACCGTGAACGGCTTCAGCGTCGAGCCCGGCTCATAGGTGTCGGTCATCACGCGGTTGCGCAGCTGCGCGCCGGTCAGGCCGTTGCGGGTGTTCGGGTTGTAGGTGGGCAGGTTGGCCAGCGCCAGCACCTCGCCGGTCTTCGCGTCGAGCACCACGATCGCGCCGGCCTTCGCGCGGTGCTGCTCGACGGCGCGCTGCAGCTCGGTGAAGGCGGTGTACTGGATCTTGCTGTCGATCGACAGCACCAGGTCGCGGCCGTCCTGCGGCTCGCGCACGAAGCCGATGTCCTCGACAATGCGGCCGAGCCGGTCGCGGATCACGCGCCGGCTGCCGGCCGCGCCGCCGAGCGAGCCCTGCTGCGCCAGCTCCATGCCTTCCTGACCGCTGTCCTCGACGTTCGTGAAGCCGAGCACATGCGCGGCGACCGGGCCGGCCGGGTAGAAACGCTTGTATTCGATGCGGGTGTCGAGTCCCGCGATGCCAAGCCGGGCGATGCGCCCGGCGACGTCTTCGTCCACCTGGCGCTTCAGGAAAACGAAGCTGCGATCGGAGTCGAGCTTCTTCTTCAGTTCCGCCACCGGTATCTCGAGCAGCCGGGCGAGCTGACGCAGCTGCTCGTCGGTCGCGCTGAAGGCCTTGGGTATCGCGCCGATGGTCTTGACCTGCAACGAGGACGCCAGCACTTCGCCGTGGCGGTCGGTGATCTTGCCGCGCACGGCCGGCAGGTCGATCGTGTGCAGGTAGCGCGAGCGGCCTTTCTCCTGCAGGAATTCGGTCGACATCGCCTGCAGCCAGAAGGCGCGCACGGCCACTGTCATGAACGCGGCGAACAGCAGGAACAGCGCAATGCGCGAGCGCCATGGCGGCAGCTGCACGGCCAGCACCGGGCTGGCCGAAAAACTGAAGCCGCGCGCGGCGGCCTTGCGGCTCGGCGCGCGCATCACCGCGCCCCCGCGTTCAGGTACTGCGTGCGACCGGGGCCGGGCGCGCTCATGCCCAGCGTGTTGCGGGCGATGCGGTCGATGCGCGCGTGGTCGGCCAGGACCGATTGCTCGTACTGCAGCTGATCCCACTCGGCGTCGAGCTTTTCCTTGCGCACTTGCGCGCGCTCGATCTCGATGAACAGGCGACGCGCCTGGTATTGCGAATTCACCAGCAGCAGCGAGCAGGCAACCAGCGGACCGGCCACGGACAGCAGCGCGCGGTTCATGCAACGCCTCCCTGCGGCAGGCGCATCGCGCAGCGCATCACGGCCGAACGGGAACGCGGGTTGGACGCCACCTCGGCGGCGCCGGGCTTCATCTTGCCCAGCAGGCGCGCCTCGGGCTGCGGCAGCTCGGACGCACGGATCGGCAGGCGACGGTCGGGCTGCGCCACGCTGGCCTTCGAGGCCAGGAAGCGCTTCACGATCCTGTCTTCCAGCGAATGAAAGCTGATCACCACCAATCTCCCGAAGGGCGCAAGACGGTTGAACGCCTGCGTCAAACCTGCTTCAAGGTCTTCCAGTTCCTGATTGATGAAAATTCGTACAGCCTGAAAAGTCCGGGTGGCCGGGTCTTTCCCTTTTTCACGGGTCTTGACGGCACCAGCCACGAGCGCTGCGAACTGTCCGGTGCTGCGGATCGGCTCGACGGCGCGGCGAGCAACAATCGCCTTTGCAATCTGAAAAGCAAACCGTTCTTCCCCATACTCGCGTATCACTTTCTCCAGGTTTTCCTGCGTTTCCGTGGCCAGCCACTCGGAAGCGGGCATGCCGCGGGTGGTGTCCATGCGCATGTCCAGCGGACCATCGGCGCGGAAGGAAAATCCGCGCGCCGCCTCGTCCACCTGCGGCGACGAGATGCCCAGGTCGAGCAGTACACCGTCGAGCTGGCCAATGCCACGCGTCGACAGCGCCGCATCCATCGTCGCGAAGCTGTCGTGCACGATCGAAAACCTTGCGTCCTCCTGCGCGAGGCGCTGCGCGACCTCGACCGCCTGCGGATCCTTGTCGAACGCCACCAGCCTGCCGCGCGGCGACAGCCGCGACAGGATCAGCCGGCTGTGCCCGCCGCGACCGAAGGTGCCGTCGACATAGATGCCGTCCGCGCGCGCGTCCTCGATCCCGAGCGCATCGACCGCCTCGTCAAGCAGCACTGTCCGGTGCGAGGTACCGGGCACCGTTTGCTCTGTCATTGGCCGCCGTCAGAAGGAAAAGTTGCTCAACACGTCAGGCATGCCGCCGGCGACCGCCTGCGCCTCGCTCTCTTCGAGCTTGGCGGCGTCCCAGACTTCGAAATGGCTGCCCATGCCGAGCAGCATCACGTCACGGGTCAGGCCGACGGCATTGCGCAGTTCGGGCGAGATCAGGATGCGGCCGGCGCTGTCCATCTCCACGTCGCAGGCGTTGCCGAGGAAGATGCGCTGCCATGCGCGCGCGGACATCGGCCAGTTGGCGATCTGCTCGCGATGCTGCTCCCAGACCGGACGGGGGAACAGCAACAGACAACCATGCGGGTGTTTCGTGAGCGTGACTCTCCCTTCGCACTGTACGGACAGCGCGTCACGATGCCGGGCAGGGACATTCATCCTGCCTTTGGCATCCAGACTGAGGGCGGAGGCGCCTTGAAACACGGGAAACGGGCTCCTGTTGCTTGCGCATTCGGAAAATTCGGTCTCGCGGAGTGATGAATTCTTGCCAGAAGCACCAGCAAAACAAGCCGCTGGCGACCCACAAAAATACACTTTTCCACACTTGCGCCCACTTTAGTGGAGCCCTGATTTTCGGTCAAGGAATATCGCGGACGGAAAGTGGTTTTTTTTCAATGAAACCAAGGACTTAGCGCACACACTTGAAGCTCGGGAAGAGAGAATAGCGCAGAAAATTAAGTACTTAGCGCGAACAGTGAATGTTGAACTTTAGAAAAACACATGTGTTTGCATGGCAGAAAACACTGCAGCACCGCCCACCAAGCCAAGGCAAGCGGCAACACGCCTGCACTGCGCCGCAAAACCCCAGGCAAGCGCAGATTGGTCGCATATCGACCATGTGAGTAGTCACTATTTTTCCCTCTGGAACCGGCTTGACTTGCCTCCTACTAAGCCGCGAGCCGTCGCCCCAGTCGTCACCCTGCAGGCGCCCCTTCCCCTCCGGAGCTCCCGATGAAACGTACGCTTGAAAAAGGCACCGGCCGCGCCGCCGGCCAGCCGCCCTGTGACCTGAATTCGCCGAATGACCAGACCGGATCGACGCCCGGCGCTACCGGATCCCCGGGCACGCCCGGTTCCGTCGGCACGTCCGCACAACACAAGGCGCCGACCATGGCTTCGCGACCGGCCCCGGGCGACGCTTTCTCGCTGGACGACTACGAGTACATGGGCGAGCTCTCGTGGGCGAGCGATGACGCCAGTGAGGACGACAGCACGGACGAGACCCCGGAGCTTTTCAGCGAAAAGGACCTGAAGCAGCGCACGGAACTCAAGGTGGAAGACGACACCTCCGGTGAAGATTTGCAGACCCTGCGCATGGCGCTGCCCTCCAACACCACCATCACCCGCATCGCCCTCGACGGCAGCCACCCCGAAGCGGCCAAGGCCGTGCTCACGGCCCTGCAGACCAACGTCACGGTGACGTCCCTGAGCGTCGTCTGCTGGCAGAGCTGTTTCGACCCGAAAGTGGCAGCGCAGCTCACCGCGCTGCTGAAGAAACAGACGCCGCTGCAAAGCTTCGAACTGTGCATCGTCGAGTCCGAAGACAGCAACCGGGTCTTCACCCTCGACCAGGACTTGTTCGAAGCGCTGTTTGCGCATCCCCATCTCGAGACGATCCGCATCAACTGCGACCAGGTGGATCGCGTCTACCTGCGCAAGCCGCAGCAACTGGCGACGCTGGTGCGCGACAACACCCGCCTGAAACACCTCGAACTGCGCGGCTTCAGGGACTGCATCACGCTTTTGAACGCGATTGCGCCCGGGCTGCAGGGCAACGGCAGCATCACGACGCTGGACCTGCGCCACAACGATCTCTCCGGCTTCGCGCCATCGATCGCCTCCCTGCTGCAGGCCAACTCGGCCATCACCTCGCTGGATATCGAGTCCACCGAGTGGAAGGCGGGCGAGCTGGAGATCGTGATCGATGCAGTCGCGCGCAGCACGGCGCTCAGGGAGTTCCGTTTTTATCGCGCGAGCGAATGCGGCGCAGGCATCGATCCCGGCGCGACCGGCGCCCGCCCCGCGCTGGGCGACGCAATCGGCCAGCTGCTGACGACCAACCAGCAGCTGGAATCGCTGGGCATACAAAGCCAACTGGACGAGCCGAATGTGGTCGCCATTCGCCAGGGGCTGAACGCCAACACCGGCCTGCGCTTCTTCGATCCCGGCGAGATCAGGGGCGCGAACAATCCCGAGGGCGCGGCCGACGCGACCGGCGCCATCCACCAGCTGTTCGCCAGCAACTCCCGCCTGACGTCGGTCATGCTGCGCACGCAGCGCGGCGAGGGCGCCGAACCAGCCTCCGTTCTGAAGGGACTGGAGCGCAACACGTCGGTCCGTTCGCTCAGGCTGAACTTCTCCGGCGACAGCGCAGGCGTGATCAGCCTGTTGCAAAACAACCGGCACATCACCTCGCTGACGTTGGTCGCCGAGGCTTACCCGAGTGGCCCGGCATGGCTCCTGAAACCACTCGAGGCCATTTTCGACGCCGTCGCGGACAACACCACGCTGCAGGAATTCCGTTTCGATGCGGATCTGTCGAACCCGGCGTGGAGAGCCGACTTCGACCTGATTCTCGCCCGCTTCGACGCACTGTGCGGACGCAACAAGCGCCTGCAAGAACAACGCGAACAGCAACTGCAGCGCGTGAGCGCGCCGGCGGCCGGCATAGCGCTGCTGAATGAATTCCGCCGCAACGACGATGCGAACTGGCCCGCGCTGCGCTCCGAAGAAACGATGGCCATCGCCAGCGCGATCGACACCGTCCTGCCGCAAGAGGAGGCGCAGCGCGTGCTGGACGTGCTGCGCTTCGCCGACATCCGCCACGCCTGACAACCGTCACACACCCCAAGCTCACCACCAAGGAGATCACCATGAAACGCGCCAATGAAGGCCTCGACCCCGACGCTTGGGGCAACCCCGGCGGCCACAATGCACCCACGCCCGGCGGCATGCCGGCACAGCAGGCGGGCGCGCCGAACGCAGCGACGCAAACACCGGGAGTGCCGGGCGCAACAGGCGAACCCGGCGCTCCGGGCGCGCAGGGTGTACCGGGCCTACCCGGCGCGCCGCGCATGCTCGGATACCCGGCCCCGTATGCCACCACCCCGGGCCAGATGAATGAGCAACTGAACCTGCTGCGACAACTGATCAATCAATGGGTCGTGCCCGCACCGGCGCCGTTCGCGCCGCAGCAGCCCGCGTTCGCTCCGTTCCCGGGTCTTCCGCTGCCGCCATCGCCATGGGGCGCCACCGGCATGCTGCCCCCGTTCGACCTGCCGCCGGCTGTCGGGTCCGACATGTGGCAAGCCTACGCCGCGCAGCCTATCCCTCTGCAGCCTTTGGCCCCGGCCGACACGCTCCCGTACCAGACCGCCCCCGAGTTGCATGCGCGCCCGACGCCGTTGCCGCACACGGGCCACGCCAGCGCTTCAGGCAATCCGCCATCGCGCTACACCCGCGATCGCATGTCCGAGACAAACCACTGGCATCTCTCCACTGCCTCCGCCAAAGAGCTGGATGACCTCGCCCGCTGGTTGCCCGAATGTCGCTACCCCGTCATCACGCTCGATGGCAATGAGCCAGCGACGGTCGCCGTGGTACTGCACGCGCTGCGCAGCAACCTCACCGATGCGGAACTGACCATCGAATGCAGCATGGACCGCTTTGCGCCGGAACTCATCTCCCAGCTCACCGCGCTGCTCAAGAGCCAGTCGCCGCTGACTTCACTGAAGCTGGTGCTACGGGACGGGGAAGGCCCCCATGGGAAATTCGTGCTGGACCAGGCCTTCCTGAAGGCCTTGTTCGGCCATCAATATCTGCATGACATCCACTTCGATTTCAACGAGGAAGAAACCGTCTGGCTGCACGACCCGCAGCAGCTGGCCGACAAGGTCCGCAACAACAGCTGCCTGCAAACCCTGACCTTCAATTGCTGCGGCGAACTGCACAAGCTGTTCAAGGCGATTGCGCCCGGCCTCGAAGACAACCGCAGCATCTACGCGCTCAACCTGCGCTACAGCACCATGAGCGGCTGCGGCCCCGCCCTGGCCGGCGTGCTGAAGGCCAACCCGTTCCTGAGGCAGCTGGACATGCAGTTCACTGCGGACTGGGGTCCCGGCGACTTGCAGCAGATCGTCGACGCGATGACAGTCAACACGGCGGTCGAGAATTTCAATTTTTTCCACGCCCGGGAGGAATGGAATAGCCGTACGAAAAATGAGCCACCTGCGCTGGGCACGGCGATCGGCGCGATGCTCACGGCCAACCAGCAGCTGAAGGCGCTGAGCATTCAGTGCAAGCTGGACCTCGCGAACCTCACCCCTATCCGGCAGGGCCTGAACGCCAACACCAGCCTGCTGTCCCTCGACCTCGGCAGCATCACCGGAAGGGAGAACAGCGAAGGCACGACCGATGCGGTTGACGCGATCAACGAGCTGTTCGCCACCAACTCCCGCCTCGCCTCGGTCACGCTACACCCTCCGGGCAACGCCGAAAACAACGACGAGACTGTCGGCATGCGGGGACTGGAGCGCAACCGATCGATACACACGCTGGTGCTGGAGGACGCCGACAGTGTGGACGGGCTGAAGCGCCTGTTGAACAGCAACCCGCGCATCACCCACCTTAGCCTGAACAATTTCCTGCGCAACACCGTGTCGTATCGAGCGATGGCGGAGATTCTCGAAGATATCGCCCTCGCCATCGACGGCAACACCACGCTGCTGGAATTCGAGTTCACGCATGACGATATCGACTTGCAGATGGATCCGCGCGTCATCGCCGCGCTGGCCCGGTTCGAAGACCTGACCAATCGCAACTATCAGCTGTATGAGGAGCGCCGAGCACAGCAGCAACGCGTGAGCGCACCGGCGGCGGGCATCGGGCTGCTGAACGAGTTCACGCGCAACGACGATGCGAACTGGCCTGCGCTGAACAACGAGACAGCGACCGCCATCGCCAGCGCCATCGACACCACCCTGCCACCGGAAGAAGCGCAGCGCGTGCTGGACGTACTGCGCTTCGCCGACTTGCGCCAGGCCTGACCGACAAACCCGGGGAGAACACCATGAAACGAAGCGCCACCGAAGGAGGCTTCAACGCCATCTCGCAGGGAACAGGAACAGGACAGGGCCAGGATGAAGAAGGCCGCGCAGCACAACAACGCGCGGCCGCGCCCGCCGGCCGTGGAGGCCTGCAAACTCAGGCCCCCGGGCAGGCACCAGGGCAAGCAACCGGGCGAGCACCGACGCGACAAGCCGCGCAGCATCCGGGCGGCGCGCCCGCCCCCCATGCTGTCCCGCCGCAGCCGCCCGCCATGTACGCGCTGCCGGGCAATCCCGGGGGCGGGCACGCCCGTCCCTTCAATCCCCTCAATCCCCTGAATACCTTCCCCGCCTTTGGCGGGCCGGGTTTTCATCCGGGGAGGCCGCCATCAGCACCGCCCGCCGGCCCGCCCGGCGCAAACAACGAGGCGCACACCAATCCCCGCGTCAGGGCGCAGCGCCCGGCTGACACCGCGCCCGGCCAGCGCTATACGTGCACGGCCCTGAACAAGCTGAGCGAACTGGTCATCTCGGAAGCCTCGGCCGAAGAACTCGCCCAGCTGGCCCGGGCCCTGCCGGCAAACGAGACCATCACCGAGGTCACGCTCGATGGCACGCATCCGGAAACGGTCAAGGCCACGCTGGACGCGCTGCGCCACAACCAGACCGTGCAGACCCTGCGCATCGAACTCTCGCTGGTGGATTTTTCGCCGAAGCTGGTGGACAAGCTCACTGCGCTGCTGGAGAAGAAAACGCCGCTGCAGCACCTGGAACTGATCGTGACGGTTGAAGGCATGCAGAAATTCAGCCTCGACCAGGCCTTCTTCATGGCCTTGTTCACGCACCCGCACCTGACATCGTTCAAGCTTCACGGGCTCTACGTAGAGCGTATCTACCTGCACAACCCGCAGCAGCTGGCTGCAGCAGTACGCAGCAACACCCGCCTGACTCACCTGAAGTTCTTTTGTTGCCAGGACCCGGCCGAACTGTTCAAGGCCATCGCACCCGGCCTCGAAGGCAACAGCACACTCAAGACACTCGACCTGCGCCGCAGCCACCTCCGGGGCTGCGGACCGGCGATGGCCGCCGTGCTGAAAGCGAACAAGGGCATTGAAAAGCTGAACATGCAACTCAGCAGCGAGGTCAGTGCCGACGATTGGGCGCAGATCATCGACGCCCTGGCAGTCAACACCACCGTCGAAGAGTTCTATTTCCATGACATACCGTCCAGCAGAGGCCGACGTCCGGCACTGGGAGCCTCCCTCGGCGCCATGCTCAAGTCCAACCAGACCCTGACAGCGCTGAGCATCTACAGCAAGCTGGACCTGGCGAACCTCACGCCAATCCGGGAAGGGCTGGATGCCAATACCCACCTGCGCTTCTTCGACCCGGGCGACTACATTGCAAAAGAAAATGCCACGGGCACGACAGACACGGCCGACGCCCTCGGCCAGCTGCTCGCCACCAACACTCACCTGACGGCCGTCAAGCTGCGCAAGCCGCCGGTCAGCGCGCTGAAGGGACTGGAAAGGAACCGGTCGATCAGCTCGGTGTGGCTGAGGGATATCCAGGACATCGATGAAGTGGCCCAGCTCCTGAACAGCAACCCCGGCATTACCGATCTCAAACTGACCCGCTTCATGGATGATGACGTCGAGTGCGAGGTGATCGCGCATGACATCGAAGCACTTGTCGAACGGATCAGCGGCATCACCACGCTGCTGAAATTCAGTATCGATTTCGGAGACGACGACAAGCTCAAGCATCCCGCCATCGCTGCGGCACTCGTCCGCGTCGAAGACCTCGTCAAGCGCAACCGGCAGCTGGACAAGGAACGCCAGCAACAACTGCAGCGCATCGCTGCACCGGCACTCGGCCTGCAGATGCTGGCGAGCTTCCGGCACAACGACGACGAGCACTGGCCGACGCTGGGTGAAGAGGAGGCGCTCGCCATCGCCGGCGCCATCGACACCACCCTGCCACCGGAAGAAGCGCAGCGCGTGCTGGACGTGCTGCGCTTCGCAGACATCCGCCCATCCTGACTGAGCGACCAAGGAGCACATCATGATTCGAGGCACTCCGGAAGGCGGCTTCAATACCGACACAGCGGATCGCACTGGCGCGCGCACCGACGCTCCCGCTCCGGGAGCAGCGCAAGGCCAACAAGTACCGCAAGACCAACAAGCACTACAACGCGGACGCGGAGCTGCACCGGGCGGCCAGGCGGCTCCGCCGCAGCCACCCACCATGGCCACGGTGCAGCACGGCCTCCACGCCGGGATGCAATATCCCGTTTACCCCGGGATGAACGCCGCCATGCCCTATACCGCTTACCTGTGGACGGCCCCGGCGCCGGGTATGCTGCCGCCGCCATCAGAAGTCGCTGCCGGCCAGTCCGCACCAAGCACCGCAATGCACACCGTTCCCCTGTTCAGGCCGACTGACCCGGCCGAGTTCGCGTCTGATAGGCAGATCGAAGTCGACTCCGACGACAGCGACGCCGATGAAGATGCCTCCGGGACGTCCGGCCTGCATCGCGCCAGCTACACAGGGGTGGCGCTGAACCAGCTGACCGAGCTGAAGATCGACGTGATGAAACCCCGGGAACTCGCCGAACTGGGCAATGCGCTGCCGGTGAACGAAACCATTACCCGCATCACCCTCGATCCGGATTATCCGCAAGCCGTCAGGACAACGCTGCAAGCCCTGCACGACAACCATACGGTGCAGGCCCTGCGTATCTTCGGCACGCTGGAGCACTGCGCACCGGACCTGCTGGCCGAACTGACCGCACTGCTGGAAAAGAAGACGCCGCTGCAGCAGCTCGAGCTGGAGCTGTGGGATTGGGACCGCGACGAACGGAAATTCGACCTCGACCAGGCGTTTTTCAGCGCGCTGTTCTCGCATCCGCACCTGAGCTCGTTCAAGCTCCTGACCTGTCGCCTCGACACCGTGTCCCTGCACGACCCGCAGCAGCTGGCGGCACGGGTGCGCGACAACACCAGCCTGAAGCAGCTGCACTTCAACCGCTGCGGCGCCACTCCCGTGCTGCTCAAGGCCATCGCGCCCGGACTGGCGGGCAACGGCAGCCTGCAAGTGCTCGACCTGCACGAGAGCGAGCTCGGCGGCTGCGGGCCGGCTCTGGCGTCCGTGCTGGCATCGAACCAGGCCATCGTCGCACTGAACCTGCAAGGCAGCTACGGCTGGCATCCGGACGAACTGGAGATGGTCATTGGCGCGGTGGCGGATAACACGGCCCTGCAGGAGCTCTACTTCCATCGCATCCGGCAGGACGGAGACCAGCGCCCGGCACTCGGCGCCACCATCGGCGCCGTGCTGAAGGCGAACCAGCACCTGCAGGCACTGAGCATTCACAGCAAGCTGGACGTCGCCAATATCACGCTGATCCAGCAGGGGCTGCATGCGAACACCAGCCTACGCTTCTTCGACCCCGGCAACATCGTGGCCGAAGACAACAGCGCAGGCACGACCGACGCGACCGATGCCCTCAACCAGCTGTTCGCCACCAACTCCCGCCTGACCGCAGCCAAGCTGCGGCCACCGCGCCGGGGCAGCCTGCCGCCATCGGCCAATGTGCTGAAGGGGCTGGAACGCAGCCTGTCGATACGCTCGGTGTCGCTGTGGGAGGCCGATGGCGTCGATGAGCTCATCAGCCTGCTGAACAACAATCCGCGTATCACCGAACTCAACCTGACCCGCTTCCTGCCCGCAAATGCGTCGGAAGCTTCGCTGGCGGGCACCCTCGAACGCATCGCCGACCAGATCCAGGGCAATACCACGCTGCTGACCTGCCGCTTCGAATTCAAGGACCGCAACAGGCTGAGCCAACCCCTCGTCGTCAAAGCGCTCGCCCGCTTCGACGCACTGACCGCGCGTAACCGGAAGCTGGAAGCGGAACGGCAGCAACAGCGGCAGCGCATCGCCGAGCCAGCACTCGGCTTGCAGATACTGTCCAGCTTCAGGCACAACGACGACGCGAACTGGCCGGCGCTGAACGACGAAACAGCGACCGCCATCGCCAGCGCCATCGACACCACCCTGCCGCCGGCAGAGGCGCAGCGCGTGCTGGACGTGCTGCGCTTTGCAGACATTCGCGAAGCGCAGCCTGCAAAAGCAAGCGACGGAGGTCATTGATGATTCCCGCTCCCGGCAACGGCTCACCTCAAACGCCACCACCACCCGCCGTAACCGCCGTAACCGCCGATCCGACACCGCTGGCGCAAACACCTGCGACAAACCCTCTGCCCCTCGTACCCTCGATGTTCGTGGCCGCAACCGACGGCGGCGTGTTCTCGAACTGGTTCATCCCGCTGTGGATGCTTCCGCCCATACCGGGTGATGGCAAGCTCGATGCCAACGCACTGCTGCAGATCCTGTCCCGGACAACGGAGCTGGTGCAAACACAGATGGAATCGGCATCGCAGAGCCCGGTGCCGGGCCAGCTGCCGATATCGCAGCTCATCATCCCGACCATGGCTATGCTGACCGAACCGATGTTTGCGCACTGGACGGCCTCCGGGGCGCCACCCGGGCAGCCGTTGTACACCGAGCCCCGCCTCATCCCACCGGGAACGGATGCGTCGCAACAATACCCGGAAATGCACAGTGACCGCGTCGCGTTCAGCGAAGCCTTCCAACCCCTGCTGGACGCCTGCTGCGAAGACCAGGTCTTTTTACTTCGGGAAAAGTCCATCTCACCACCTACCGAAGCGGAGCTGCATGCCCTGATCGAAGCCATGGCAGGCAACCGGCATACGCATGACCTGGTGCTGGCCGCCGTGGCATGCCCGGGCTTGCTCGACATGCTCGCCAAGGTACTGGCTCGTAACACCTCCGTGCACGGGCTGTACCTGCCGCGCAGTTGCGGCGCGGGCTCGGGCGCCGCACTGGCCGAGCTGATCGGCCGAATCCAGGGCCTGCAGTTGCTTGACATCTCGCATTGCGAGCTGACTGTCGCGGATTGGCGGACTATCGGCAACACCCTTGCGCCCAACAGCCTGCCGGAAGACTTGCACATCGGAGGCGAGCTCCCGAGCGGCTGCGGAGCGGCGCTGGCCACCCTCCTCAAGGCCAATGCGTGCGTGAAGCTGCTCGACCTCTCCGACAGCAGAAAGCCGAAGATCGCGGACTGGACGGCTATCCTGCGCGCGCTGGCGGACAGCACGACACTGGAAGAACTGCGAATCGCCAGCTGTTCACTGGAGGGCGCCGGCGTGGCGCTGGGATCGTTCTTCCTGGCCAATCGGAGCCTGAAGCGGCTGGACATCCGAAGCGAAGATCCGCCGTTCAACCGTGCTCACATCAAAGTCGAGGACTGGTTTGTCATTGCCGATGGCGTGAAGAACAACAAAAGCTTGCAGAGCATGAATGCCCGCGGCGCTTGCATGCAGGGTGCCGGAGCGGCGCTGGCCACCATCCTCATCCGCAATCACACCATCAGGCAGCTGGACATTTCCGCCTGCCCTTCGATGACCATCGGCGACTGGCTGGCCGTCTGGGCGGCACTGAAAGTGAACCCAACGCTGGAGGAGCTGAACGCCGGCCACGGTGCGATGGAAGGCTCGGGATTCATGCTCTCCCAGGCCCTCATCGCCAACCACCGCCTCAAGCGACTGGACCTCGGCCATTGCACCATGACAAGCGACGACTTGCTGGCGCTGGGCAAGGCCTTGCCAGCCAATCACTCGCTGGAAAACCTGACGCTTGGTCATGCCCACTCGCTCGAAAAGCAAACCGCAATACGAACGCTGTTGACCGCACTGCCCGCCAACGCCTCGCTCAAGGCGCTCGGCCTGCCGGACATGCAGCCGGCGCAGAACATCGCCGCACTGGCCGAGGTCTTGCGCATCCACCCCACGCTGCGGGAACTCGACCTCGGCATCATCGCCAACGAGGAAGGCATGGTGGCTGCGTTGTCGGGGGCCATGGGAAGCGCCGCACGGCTCACCTGCGTCAAGCTCGATCTTGATTCCTTCCGGCCCATCAGCCATGTCGATGCGGATGACGACAACGACATGGCGCAGGAAAGGCAACCACGCAAAGCCCGCGTGGCGGAGATCTTCGATGCGCTGGGCCAGTGCGCGTCACTGGAGCGCGTGGAAATCGGCGATGCATTTTTCCATCTCGATACGCTGCTCGCTTTCCTGCGCAAGCATCCGCACATCCGTGAAGTGGAAGTCCATGGCAATTTTATGGATGACAAGGTGGCGGATTTCATGACAGCCCTCCTGGACTTCGCAAAAAATTCCGGCCAGCTCACGCATTGCAGGATCTCGACCAAAGGCCTGTGGTTGGCAAAGGATCCGGAGACCCTGAATCAACTCGAAAAAAATATCGAGCAAGCAGCGGCCCTCAACCTCGCGAACCACAGGCAGCTGCCCGCGGCCACGCAGGGCATGGCGATGATGCTTGGCCTTCAGGCCAACGAGCCGGATGCGCTGCCGGAACTGCCGCTGGATATCACACGGGCGCTGGCCACAGCAGCAGTGCGCCATACGCGCCCCAACGATGCGAAGCGAATTGTCGACACGCTGTCGTCCTACGCGCCGCGCGAAGAAAAGACGAAGGAATGACGCATGAAACGCGCCCTCAGCGGCGAACTGCCGCCCAAGACCCCGCCCGTCATCACCGGCGCCGACACGCAGGAAAATCTTGCCGCGGGCACGCAGGCATCCGGCGACGTCCCGCCGCCCGGCACGCCGGTCATGCGCACGCCCGAGGCCGACGACGGCACCGAGGTCAACGGGCATGCCTTGAACTGGCTTCACGATGAGTTGCTTGATGGCCTGCCCGATGACCTACCCGATGCGGATGCCTTGCTGCAGATGATGCCGCATACGCCGCCCATTGAGCGGCCACGCCTCCCGCAGGCTGCGTTGCAGGAATCGGTAGAAGAAAACGAGGACGACGGCGAGGACAGCGGCGAGGATGACTGGTGCCCATTTGAAGAGTCCTTCCGGCATTTTCTGGACCCGGCCTGTGAGGCAGCAAGGTTTACGCTTGACGACACGGACATTGCCGCGCCCTCGCCAGCCCAGCGCAAAGCGCTGGCACAAGGCATCGGCCGCAATACGACCCTCCAAACACTGGCGCTGCTGGACATCCGCTGCAAAGGCCTGCTAGCGGCGGTTGCCGAAGGCATGGCGAGCAACCAGGGCATTCGCACCCTGAATCTGGGCGACACCACCGGCCACGGGGACAGCACCGGCTGTGGGGGTAGCGTGAGCTGCCCTGCGGGCTCGGGAGTCTTGCTGGCGCAAATACTCGCCACCAACAGCCGCCTGACACGGCTCGACATTTCCGGATGCAACAATCTGAAGGCAAAGGATTACCTGGACGTATTCACGGCCCTGAAAGACAACGACACCCTGGAATACTTGCATGCCAACCGGCACCGCACGGATGCCCTTCAGATCGGGGCAAGGGACATCGACATGCTGGCGGTCAACCGGGGCCTGAAAACGATCGGCCTGCCGTGGGGAGCACTGACGCACGAGGCTTTCGCGGCGTTTGGCAAAGTCTTGCAAGCGCATGCCAACCTCTTCACGCTCGACCTGGGCACGTTCACGACCGATGGATCGCTTGCCTGCGCACTGGGCGATGCGTTGAAGCACGGCACACGCATCACCACCATCGCCATCAACTGCCTTGCCCTCGACGACTGGCACGCCTTGAATCCCGACGACACACCGCATCGCAAAGCGCGCATCGCTGCCGTCTTCCGGGCTATTGCACAGTGCCCGGGATTGAAGTCCGTGCAAATTTCCAACCTGCTGTACTTTGATTGCCTGCTTGACCTCCTCAGGGCCCATCCGGGAATCAGCCAGCTCGTCCTGCGCTACCCGGAAATGATTGCCGTGGAACAGATCGAGGAAGGATTGCAGCAACTTGCCGGGTTCATGCGAGGCTCCAGCCAGATCAGCTTTTTTTCGTTTGAGCAGCCTGTCCGGAGTCCCCTCCAGAGCGTGTCTTTCGTGAAAGAGCTGTATACGCTCGCCATCGACAACTTGCTCACCTACGCGCGAACACCATCAGCCGGCATGGGCATGTCGGTGATGCTGGGCGTGCAGCGCAACGAGCCGCAGGCCTTGCCCGAGTTGCCGCTGGACGTGACGATGCAGCTGGCCGAGGCCGTCGTGCAAAACCTGACGCCTGCAGATACCCAGGCCGTATTCGGCGCGGTGACACCTTACGCCGAGGTGCCGCAGCCAGTGCCGGACGCACTGCGCTTCGCAGACATTCGCCAATCCTGACTGAGCAACGAGGGACACCCACATGAAACGCGCCCTCAGCGGCGAACTGCCGCCCAAGACCCCGCCCGTCATCACC
>CAZTIF010000066.1:0-17124 GCA_964613635.1 uncultured Bifidobacterium sp.
AGAAGAGCCAGCGCGAGTACTACCTGAACGAGCAGGTGAAGGCGATCCAGAAGGAACTCGGCGAAGGCGAAGAGGGCGCGGACCTCGAGGATCTCGAGAAGAAGATCATCGCCGCCAAGATGCCCAAGGAAGCGCGCGAGAAGGCGCAGAGCGAGCTGAAGAAGCTCAAGCTGATGTCGCCGATGTCGGCCGAAGCGACGGTCGTGCGCAACTACATCGATGTGCTGATCGGCCTGCCGTGGAAGAAGAAGTCCAAGGTCAACAACGATCTCGCGCATGCGGAGAAAGTGCTCGAGGACGATCACTACGGCCTCGACAAGATCAAGGAACGCATCCTTGAATACCTCGCCGTGCAGCAGCGCGTGGACAAGGTGAAGGCGCCGATCCTGTGCTTCGTCGGCCCGCCGGGCGTCGGCAAGACCTCGCTTGGCCAGTCGATCGCGCGCGCAACGAACCGCAAGTTCGTGCGCATGGCGCTCGGCGGCGTGCGTGACGAGGCCGAGATCCGCGGCCATCGTCGTACCTACATCGGTTCGATGCCGGGCAAGATCCTGCAGAGCCTGTCGAAGACCGGCGTGCGCAACCCGCTGTTCCTGCTCGACGAAATCGACAAGCTCGGCCAGGACTTCCGTGGCGACCCGGCGTCGGCGCTGCTGGAGGTGCTCGACCCCGAGCAGAACCACACTTTCGGCGACCACTATGTCGAGGTCGATTTCGACCTGTCCGACGTGATGTTCGTCGCGACCTCGAACAGCTACAACATTCCGCCGGCGCTGCTGGACCGGATGGAAGTAATCCGCCTGTCGGGTTACACCGAGGATGAAAAGCTGAACATCGCGCAGCGCTATCTGGTGCCGAAGCAGATGAAGAACAACGGGCTCAAGGAAAGCGAGATCAACGTCGCCGAATCCGCGATCCGCGACATCATCCGCTACTACACCCGCGAGGCCGGCGTGCGTTCGCTCGACCGCGAGATCTCGAAGATCTGCCGCAAGGTCGTGAAGATGCTGCTGCTGAAGGGCGGCGAGAAGAAAATCGCGGTCACCGGCCGCAATCTCGACAAGTTCCTCGGCGTGCGCCGCTACGATTTCGGCATGGCCGAGAAGGACAACCAGATCGGCCAGGTGGTCGGCCTCGCCTGGACCGAAGTCGGCGGCGACCTGCTGACGATCGAGGCGATGACGATGCCGGGCAAGGGCAACACGATCCGCACCGGTACGCTGGGCGACGTGATGAAGGAGTCGATCGAGGCCGCACGCACCGTGGTGCGCAGCCGTGCGCGCATCCTCGGCATCGGCAACGATGTGTTCGAGAAGACCGACATCCACATCCACGTGCCCGAGGGTGCGACGCCGAAGGACGGCCCGTCGGCAGGTATTGCGATGACGACGGCGCTGGTGTCGGTGTTCAGCGGCATTCCGGTGCGCGCCGATGTCGCGATGACGGGCGAGATCACGCTGCGCGGCGAAGTGCTGCCGATCGGCGGACTGAAGGAAAAACTGCTGGCAGCCATGCGCGGCGGCATCAAGACCGTGCTGATCCCCGAGCAGAACGTGAAGGACCTCGCCGAGATTCCATCCAACGTGAAGAGCGCGCTGGAAATCGTGCCGGTGCGCTGGATCGACAAGGTGCTCGACATCGCGCTCGAACGCAAGCCGGTGCCGCTGGCCGAAGAGGAGGCTGCGCCCGCGGCTGCCACATCGGCGGAAAGCAAAAAGGAAACGACGCTGGTCAAGCACTGATACGGCAATGCGAATGGGAAAAGCGTCCTGCGGGACGCTTTTTTCATGGGCGCACGTTGTGCGCTGCCGTGGCGCTGCTTGCCGTTGCAGCGCAAATTGCATGGCTTGTCCATGCGCGATGCCGCAGCGCCGGAGGTAAATTTCTTGACACTGCACGCGGCTGGCTAGTTTAATAGCCGCTCGCTGCAGGGACCGCCGGCGCCCGAAGGGTCGCGGGCGCAAGTGGCGCTGCATCCGCAGAAAAATCTCAACTACATGTCCGAGGGGAATTTCAGTGAACAAGACTGAACTGATTGATGAAATCGCGAAGGCGGCAGATATTTCGAAAGCCTCCGCAAGTCGCGCACTTGAAGCCGTTATCGAAGCGGTCACCGCGACCTTGAAGCAGGACGACTCGGTCACCCTCGCTGGTTTCGGCACCTTCTCCGTCAGCGAGCGCGCCGCTCGTGTCGGTCGCAATCCGCGCACGCGTGAAGAGATCACGATCGCCGCATCGAAGGTACCGAAATTTAAGCCTGGCAAAGCACTGAAAGATGCGCTAAACTAGCGTTTTTTCCGGCGCGGTGACAAGCGTCGGTGCAGGCTGGCTACGCGAAACGGCAGCACGGTTTCAGCGGGTGCTTAGCTCAGTTGGTAGAGCGGCGCCCTTACAAGGCGTAGGTCGGGAGTTCGAGCCTCTCAGCACCCACCAACGGGCCAGTTGCAGAAAGCAGTATCAGGAGTGGTAGTTCAGTCGGTTAGAATACCGGCCTGTCACGCCGGGGGTCGCGGGTTCGAGTCCCGTCCACTCCGCCAAACCCAGAAAGGCGAACCAAGTGTTCGCCTTTTTTTACGCTTGTTCATTACGATAAAGGGCCGTCGAGGCCTGGAGACCTGAGTGCACCATGCTTGAATTCATTCGCACCCATCGTCGGTTGATGCAGTTCCTTCTGCTCCTGATCATCTTCCCGTCGTTTGCCTTCTTCGGCGTCGAGAGCTACATGCGCTCGGCCGACCGCGAGCCGCCGGTGGCGAAGGTCGCCGGCCAGGAAATCTCGCAGCGCGAATGGGATGCGACGCATGCGCGCCAGCTCGAGCGCTTCAAACAGATGTTTGGCGACCAGTTCAACCCGGCGATGTTCGACACGCCGGATGCGAAGATGGGCGCACTGGAAAACCTCGTCGCGCAAAAGGCGATGTCGAAGAACGTCGTCGACAGCCATCTGACTGTCTCGGACGAGGCCGTGCGCAAGACCATCACGGAAATCCAGGGCCTGACCGATGCCGACGGCAAGTTCAACAAGGAACGCTACAAGCAGCTGCTGGCCGCGCAGGGCATGACGCCGGAGCGCTTCGAGGCCAGCCTGCGGCACGACCTCGCGGTGCAGCAGGTGAACATGGCGATCCAGGGCACTGCGTTTGCGCCGAAGGCGGTCGCGCAGCGCATCTCGTCGCTGAACCAGCAGAAGCGTGAATTGCAGGAAGTGACCCTGACCGCGCAGGAATTCAAGCCGCAGGTGAAGGTCACCGATGCGATGGTGCAGGCGTTCTATGACAAGAACGCCGCGCAGTTCCAGGTGCCGGAGACGGTCAAGGCCGAGTTCATCGTGCTGGCTGCGCCGGTGGTCGAGGCGCAGGTGAATGTCACCGACGACGACATCCGCAAGTTCTACGAACAGAACCTGTCGCGCTACAAGACGGATGAGCAGCGCCGCGCCAGCCACATCCTCGTGAAGGCGGCGAAGGATGCGCCGGCGGCCGAGAAGGCGGCCGCGAAGGCGAAGGCCGAGAAGCTGCTCGCGCAGGTGCGCAAGAACCCGAACGATTTCGCGAAAGTCGCGAATGAAAATTCGGACGACCCCGGCTCGGCCGAGCGCGGCGGCGACCTCGACTTCTTCGGCAAGGGCATGATGGTCAAGCCTTTCGAAGACACCGCCTACAAGCTGAAGGAAGGCGAGATCAGCGATATCGTCGAGTCGGACTTCGGTTACCACATCATTCGCCTGACCGCGATCAAACCGGCCGCGACGCGTCCGCTGGCGGACGTGAAGGTCAACATCGAAGACGAGATTCGCCGCGCCGAGGCCGGCAAGAAATTCGCATCGATGGTCGAGACCTTCTCGAACATGGTTTACGAGCAGCCGGACAGCCTCAAGCCGGTGGCCGACAAGCTGGGCCTGAAGATCGAGACCGCAGCCTCGCTGACGCGTGAACCGAATTCGGTGCTGCCGAAGACGGCCGCCTACAACCAGCCGAAGTTCCTGGCCGCGATCTTCTCGAAGGAAGCGATCAAGGACAAGCAGAACACCGAAGCGATCGAAGTCGGTTCGGGCATCTACATCGCCGGCCGCGTTGTCGAGCACAAGCCGGTGGCGAAGATCCCGCTGTCGGAAGTGCGCATGATCATCGAAGAGCGCGTCGCGACGCTCGAGGCGGAGAAGCTGGCGCTGGCTGCCGGCGAGAAGAAGCTGGCCGAACTGAAGGCCGGCGGCAGCGCCGAGTTCGGTGCGGCCAAGTCGGTGTCGCGCACGAATTTCAATGGCGTGTCCGGCCCGGCCGTGGCGGCCGTGATGAAGGCTGACACGAGCAAGTTGCCGGCCTATGTCGGCGTGCCGGTCGCGGGCAAGGGCTACAGCATCTTCCGCATCAATTCGGTCGACGAGCAGCCGGCTGACGAAGAACTGGTGAAGGCCGAGAAGCAGCAGGTCGAGGAATTCCTCGCGGCGCAGGAGATGGCCGGTTACCTCGGCGTGCTGAAGAAGCGCGCGAAGGCCGAGATCCTGAAGCCGGTCGCGGCAGCGAAGCAGGACAAGCCGGCGAAGCAGTAAGCTGCGATTCACCCGACGACGTCGAATAAACGCCCCCGCCGATGCGGGGGCGTTTTTTTGTTTTCGCAGACCTGTTTTACGCTCGCATTGCATGCCAGTCATGCAGCAGGCATCCGGATAAAGCCTCTGCATTTGCTCGTACCAATCGCTTGTCCCTGACGCTCGGATCATCGCAGAGCGGACAAGCGAACCCGTGAATCACCCAAGGCACAGATTTGCGGGGAGGTGCCCGGGCGATCTGGGGCACTCACCTTTTCATCTCTTCATCAGAAGGTGACCGCCATGCGACCGACCACAGGAAACTCAGGCACTCCCGCCACAGCGCGTGATGCCATTGACGTCAGCAGCTCCGACGAGATCATCGGCAGCTCTTCGAAAGAAATCGAACCGAAACAGGCGCCTGAAAAAGGTCGACCAGCCCGCCCTAAGCTCACGCAAAAGCAAGCTGCGAAAGCGGAGGAGGCCAGGGTTGCGCCAAACAGCACTTCCCACACCGACCCGGTCGTTCGCCCTTCCGGCAAGCGCGCCGAATATCAGGAAAAACTGAAGCCTGAAAACAAGCAACGAGGACAAGGTATGCTGCGCACGCGCGAAGCCGATATCCAGTCCAGGCACCCGGAATTGAAAGCGTTGCAGTCAGCGCAGCGGAAGAAGGACTTTGAAAAGGCGAATCCGACACTCGACCGGGCAAAGTTGCGGGACCAGGCGATGGCTGCAGGCGGCAGTCTTGAGGTGAACGTGAGGAGCTTGAAAAGTGTCTCGGCTCTCTCCGATGTCCTGCTTCATTCTCCAGACATCACGGCACTGAAGCTGACCGGCAATTTCTTCGAAGCGCTGACCCGAGATGATCTTGCGGAGATCAAAGGGCTGACCGAAGCCGACCTTGAAGTGTCACATTACCGCCCCAATCCGAAGTCGTTCCGCGAGATCCTGATGTCCGGTCGTCACCTGAAGGCATTGGATGTCAGTCAATGCCAATTCGAGGACGCGGGCTGGCGAGACCTCGCCGATTTTCTGAAGCGCTATCCGACCATCCAGAGTCTGAACCTGGGCCCGGGAGGATCGGGAATGGCAAGCGCTTCCGAAGAGCTCGGGCGGGTCATCGCAGCTTCACCGAACCTGCAGGATCTGGAATTTCGAAACTTTCTGGCGGAAGACGCCGGTGTCTACGAATTATTTGAAAAAGCCGCGTCGAATCCGAACCTGCGCTCGCTGAAATTTTCGGAGATCAGGACGTATGAAGGATTTCCGTTCGATACTCTTTTTCGGTTTTCGCGCGGATCTTACGGTGGGATTTCGCAAATCTCGGCAACCGGTACCGAGCTTGAATTGCCGGACAGCGAGAGCGATCCGTATTTCACGGACTGCTGCCATCTCGCGGCTTCCGCCAGATCGCTCCGGGTTCTCGACTTGTCGGATTGCGGCTTGTCCGAGGAGCAAATGGACATCGTTGCAGGTATCGTGCAGCACTGTCCCGCACTGGAAGCCATCAAGCTGGATGGCAATGAAGTCAGCGACGCCGCCAGGGCATCGTTCGACTCCGCCGTCGAGCGCAATGTGAAGGCCCAACTCGAACGACGAGAATCGTTGATGAAGTCCGGCGCCGCCACTTACGAGCTGTTGGTGAACAACGCCGCACAAGCGCCGACTCACTGGGGAAATGAGTTGAACCGGGCACTCGCGGAAAACGCACCGCCCGAGGTGCTCGAGAGCCTCGCAAGGATGATAGGAGAAAATCCGGATTCCAAACCGCCATCGGACAAGGTAGCGCCGGGCAAGGCTGACTCCTGATTCGGCACGCGGCAAACACCGTTGAAATGGCAGCCCGCGCAACCCGCGTTGCGCGGCTTACTCGTCCATCCTGAGCGCATCGGCTGCAGCACTGAAGTCGGCAACGCCAATGCCGGACAACTGCAACACCCGCGCGTCCCGATAGCCGGTGAAATTGCGTTCGATCGAGCGCAGGTAAGCCGGATCATAGTGTTCCACCAGCAGCGCCTCGACCAGCGCCTCGGTCTTGCCGGCATCGGCCAGCGCCATCCATTCGTTGATACGCTCCTTGCCGTGCAAAGGCACGAGATGCGCGAGCTGGCGGCCCAGCAGCGCGGTGTCGGTGACCAGATGCGGATAATCTTCGATCAGCAGCTTCACGCGGTTCGCCACCGACAGATCGACGCGAATGCATGGCGACGCGCGCATGCGCTCCATCAGCTTGTCCGGCACGCGCAGGTCGCCGATCTTCTTGCTCTCGGATTCGACATACACGACCTCCCGTGACGAAAAGCCGCGCAGCGCCTGCCACAGCCGGCTCTCGAACATCTTCTGCGAAGGCTGCGGCTCGGTCGGCAGTCCGCCCAGCACGGAGCCGCGATGCGCAGCAAGCGCTTCGAGATCGAGTACCTGCGCGCCGGCACGGATCAGGTACTGCAGCAGCCGGCTCTTGCCGCTGCCGGTGGTGCCGCAGATGGAGCGGAACTGCAGCCGCTGCGGCTGCTCGCCCAGCAATGTGACCACGCTGCGCCGGTATTCCTTGTAACCGCCATCGAGCTGTACCACCGGCCAGCCAATGCGCGCCAGCACATGCGCGAGCGAACCGCTGCGGTTGCCACCGCGCCAGCAATACACCAGCGGCTTCCAGTCGCGCGGCATCGACAGGAAATGCCGTTCCAGCTGCAGGCCGATATTGTGCGCGACCAGCGCCGCGCCAATCTTGCGCGCCTCGAACGCGCTGTCCTGTTTGTAGATCGTGCCGACGCGGATGCGCTCGTCGTCGTCCAGCACCGGGCAATTGATCGCGCCGGGCAGATGGTCCAGCGCGAATTCCGACGGCGAGCGCACGTCGATGATGCTGTCGTATTCGTCAAGCTGCGCGATCACTTCGTCGGCGGGCAGCAGTGCAGGGTATTTCATCGTTCTTTTTTCGAGATCTTATTTCAAGAGCGGCTTGAGCACCGGCCAGACGTTGTCGAGCATGACCGGCTGCGCGCGCGCATTCGGATGGATGCGGTCGGGCTGGAAAAATTTGTCGGTATCTTCCAGCCCGATGAGCAGGAAGGGCACCAGGCTGACGCCCGGCTCGCGCCCGAGCCCCTGGTACATCGCGGCGAAACGCCGGCTGTAGTCGGGGCCGTAGTTCGGAGGCACCTGCATGCCGGCCAGCAGCACGCGCGCACCGGCTGCCGTCGCGGCCTTGATCATCGCGCGCAGGTTGGCCTGGGTTGCGGCGAGCGACAGGCCGCGCAAGCCGTCATTGCCGCCGAGTTCGAGTATCAGCACGGAGGGGCGGTGTTGCTTCAGCAGTTCGGGCAGGCGTACCTTGCCCCCTGCGGTGGTCTCGCCACTGATGCTGGCATTGATCACCTGATGACCGTGCTCGCCGGCAGCAAGGCGCTGCTGCAACAGCGCGACCCAGCCGCTGCCGCGTTGCAGTCCGTACTCGGCCGACAGGCTGTCACCGAGCACGAGCAGGTTTTTTGATGCAGAATAGCCCGGCAGCGCGAGCGCCAGCAGCCACAGCAGCAGCGCGAGCCTGCACATCCTCTTCCAGATACCCTGCATGCGAGCAAACCCCCAGACGGTTCCGGCGATCGAGGTCACCGGCCTGACAAAAACAGTCGCGGATGCCAGCGGCGAACTGACCATCCTTGCGGACGTGCATTTTACCGTGCGACCCGGCGCCACCGTCGCGCTGGTCGGCGCTTCCGGCTCCGGAAAATCAACGCTGCTCGGCCTGCTTGCCGGCCTGGACACGCCCAGCGCCGGCGAAGTCAGCATCGACGGCGTCGAACTCTACCGGCTCGATGAAGATGGCCGCGCAGCGCTGCGCAAGGAAAAGATCGGCTTCGTGTTCCAGTCCTTCCAGCTGCTGTCGCACCTGACCGCGCTGGAGAACGTGATGCTGCCGCTGGAACTGCGCGGCGATCGCGAGGCGAAGCCCAAGGCGCTGGCCATGCTGGGACGCGTCGGCCTCGCCGCGCGCACTGCACACTACCCGAAGTTTCTTTCCGGCGGCGAACAGCAACGCGTCGCACTGGCGCGCGCCTTCGTCACCGATCCGCCGCTGCTGCTGGCCGATGAACCCACCGGCAGCCTCGATGCCGCCACTGGCGCGGCCGTGATCGACCTGATGTTCCGGCTGAACCGCGAGCAGGGATCGACGCTGGTGCTGGTCACGCATGATCCGGCGATCGCGGCGATGTGCGAGCGGCGCATCACGATACACGCCGGCAGGATGACGGAAGACAGCGGCGCAAGCTAGCGCCCGGCGCACAGCGCGTTCAGTACCTCGCGTATCGCCGCAGGCAACTCCGAGGCGGTGAGCCCGACCGGGCCGACGCCATCGGCCACCAGGCGATCGGCCGCATGGCCATGCATCCATGCAGCCGCCAGCGCAGCTTCGCGCATTGCCAGGTGCTGCGCGAGCAGCGCGCCGCACAGTCCTGCCAGCACATCGCCGCTGCCGGCAGTCGCCAACGCGGGATTGCCGCTGGCATTGATCGCCAGCGCGCCATCGGGCGATGCGATCACGCTGCCCGAACCTTTCAGAATGACCCAGGCATGGAAGCGGCGGGCCAGTTCCCCGGCGATCGCCAGCCGGTCGGCCTGCACTGCCGCTGCGTCGATGCCGAGCAGCCTTGCCGCTTCCAGCGGATGCGGCGTCAGCAGCGACGGCGCATGGCGCTGCACCAGCCTGTGCTGCAGCCCCGGCTCGGCGGCGATCAGATTCAGCGCATCGGCATCCAGCACCAGCGGCAGCGCGCTGCCCAGCGCACGCGCGACGAGGTCGGCGGCGTCGCGCGACATGCCCAGTCCGGGCCCGACGACAGCGGCGCCGGACTCGAGCTCGACGGCATGCGCAGCGCGGCACATCAGTTCGGGATGCACCGGATCGAACGCCGGCACCGCAGCGGCGAAGGCCGCGAACACGCGCCCCGCGCCGGCCATCGCGCCGGTGCGCGCGGCGAGCAGTACGGCGCCGCCCATGCCGGACGCGCCGCCAATGACGGTCAGGTCGCCGTAACTGCCCTTGTGGCTGGCATGCGGGCGCGCCGCCAGCGCATGCGAGAACAAGGCGGGCGTGCAGAGCATTGCGCGCGGCTCGCCATACAGGCAGGGATCGATGCCGAGCGCATCGACATGCACGCGACCCGCATGATCGCGCCCGTCGGCCGTATGCAGGCCGGGCTTGTTGCCGATGAAGCTCAGTGTGTGGTCGGCCCGCACGGCCGGCCCCTTGCCCACGCGCGTGCCGGTATCGGCATCGAGCCCGCTCGGCACGTCAACGGCCAGCACCGGGCAGCCAAGCGCATTGATCTTCGCGATCGCCGCAAGGAATTCGCCGTCGGGTGCACGCGCCAGCCCGATGCCGAACAGGCCATCGATCGCCAGCGACCAGTCGCCATCGGCCTGCGCAAGGGAAATGAAGGACGCGTTGCTGTCGCGCGCCCGCTGCAAGGCGGCGGCGGCATCGGCGGGCAGCCGCGCGGCATCGGCCAGCAGCACGACCGACACGCGATGGCCACGCTCGCAAAGCCGTGCCGCCGCGTCGAGCGCATCGCCGCCGTTGTTGCCGGGGCCGGCGAAGACCAGCACGGGTGCGTCGCTCGCGCTCGCCAGCGTGGCAGCCAGTCGGGCCGTTGCCGCGCCGGCGCGCTGCATCAGCGTGCCGGCGGGCACCGCGGACAGCGCGTCACGTTCTATCGCGCGCAGCTGCGCGACGTCATACAGTCGGGTGTAGGCGTGTTCAGTGGCTGCGGTCGGCATAGCGGTCCAGCGTCAATCCCTCGATATCGATGTCGGGGGGATGGCCGGAGACGAGGTCGGCGAGCAGCTTGCCGCTGCCTGCCGCCAGCGCCCACGCGCCGGCACCGTGGCCGGCATTCACGAACACATTGCGATGGCGCGTGGCGCCGATCAGGGGGACGCCTTCCGGCAGCGTCGCGGTCGGGCCGCACCAGAACGACGCGGTACGGTAGTTGGCGGCACTCGGGAACCAGTCGTCGCCGACCTTGACGAGCGTGTCGATGGCCTTCTGGTGCAGATCGAAATTCGATGAACCGAGTTCGGCGCAGCCGGCAATGCGCAGCCGCTTGCCGAGTCGCGTCAGCGCGACGCGGTAAGTCGTGTCGAATACCGAAAGCTGCGGCGCGAGTTCGTATTCCTGGATGGCCGTGGAGGCCGAGTAGACCTTGACCGGATACATCGGCAGCTGGATGCCGATCGGCTTCAGCAGGCGGGCGCTGCCGGCGCCGGCGGCGACCACGACGGCATCGACATCGACATCGCGCTCGCCTATGCGCAGGCTGACGCCGCCGAGCTCGGGACGGATGGCATCGACTTCGCTGTTGAAATGGAATTCGACGCCTTTTTCCTGCGCGACCGCCTTCATCTGACGGACGAACAGCGGGCAGTTGCCGGCCCAGTCGTCGGGCAGGTGCAAGGCTGAGTGAAACGCGGTGTGCTCGGACAGCGCGGGCTCGAGTTGCCGCGCGGCGGAAGGCTCGAGCAATTCGGAGTGCACGCCGCTTTCGCCCAGTGCCTCGAGCAGCGGATGCGCCTGTGCCGCTTCCTTTTCGGAGCGGAACATCATCATCACGCCGCTGCGCTGCTGGAAGTCCATTTCGCGGCGGTGCGTGAGCTCGTCCATCAGTTCCATGCTGTATCGGGCGAGCGCGTGCAGCCGCTGCTGGTTCTGCCTGAAACGAGGCAAGCTGGATTCGGACAAAGAACGGCGCAGCCAGCCCCACATCGCCGGCTCGAACCGCGAACTGAAGGCCATCGGCGATTCGGGACGGAACAGCATGCGCAGCACCCGCGCCGCCGTGCCGGGCATCGACCACGGATGGATCGCCGCCGGCCCCATCAGGTCGAGGTTGCCGAAACTCGCCTCCTGGGCGACATTGCCATAGCGTTCAACGATGGCCACTTCATGCCCCGCATCCGCGAGGTAACAGGCAGTACAAACTCCGACGACGCCACCGCCGATCACAGCTATGCGCATTGGACTCCAGATGTTTGATGACCTCACGGCAGGATGCTGCGGCACCGTGGGGCAGGTCTTCGCCTGCGATATTCGATATAGACGGTATAGGGTAGCCGTAATCAGGGCGTAAAACAATTGCCAACATCCTGATCTTCGCCATGCGGCCCGGGTTCCGGCATGGCAGCGCCCCGTCACGCATTGCCCGGCACCACGGCGGTGCAGGAAAACCGTCGCTCAGGCGCCGAGCAGGGCTTCGATGGCACTGCCGATCGCCATCACGCGCGCGTCCGCCATTGCCGGTGCGGCGACCATCAGGCCCACCGGCAAGTCGCCTGCACGATGACAGGGCAATGACAAAGCGCAGCCGTCGAGCAGGTTGATCAGCGAGGGATTGCGCAGCAGCAGCCCGTTGGCCTCGAAGAACGCTTCATCCGACGCCAGCAGCGCCTCGGTGCGCGGCGCGACGATGGGCACGGTCGGCATCAGCATCGCGTCATAGCCGTTCATGGCCGATTCGACGCGCGCGATCCAGTTGCGCCGCGCGGCGTGCAGCGCCGGCAGGTCGGCGGCACTGTGATTCCTGCCGGCGAGGATGCGCTGCACGACGCGATGGTCATACAGTCCTTCCCGGGCAGCCAGCAATTCGCGGTGCCACGCAAAGGCCTCGATCGGCGAGAAGCGGTTGAGCTCGCGCGCCTCGGCCAGCATGGGCATCGGCAACTCGATGATGGTCGCGCCGGCTGCGGACAGCTTCGACAGCGTGGCCGTGAACGCGCGCGCGACTGCGTCGTCGATGTCATTCGTCACGTAGTCATCCGGCACGGCAAGGCGCAGCCCGGCCAGCGGCAGCCGGAGCGGCAACAGCGGCGCATCCGCGATCACGCCATCGACCAGCAGGCAATCGGCGACGCTGCGCGCAATCGGCCCGAGCGTATCCAGCGTCGGCGACAGCGGCACGGTGCCGGCGCTCGGCACGCGCCGCATCGTCGGCTTGAAGCCGACCAGCCCGCACAGCGCCGCCGGAATGCGGATCGAGCCGCCGGTGTCGGAGCCGATCGCGGCCACGCAAATGCCCGCGGCCACCGAGACGGCCGCACCCGACGAGGAGCCGCCCGGGATGCGCGCCGGATCGGCCGGATTGCCGGGCGTGCCATGGTGCGGATTGATGCCGACGCCGGAGAAGGCGAACTCGGTCATGTTGGTCTTGCCGAGGATGGCGGCGCCGGCAGCGCGCAGGCGCTCGACCACGGGCGCGTCGGCGGCAGCGGGCGGACGGTCGCGCAGCACGACCGAGCCGGCCAGTGTGGTCTCTCCGGCCACGTCGAGCAGGTCCTTGACCGATACCGGCATGCCGGCCAGCGCCGATACCGGCTGGCCCGACAGGCGCAGCACGTCGGCATGCGCGGCGGCGCTGAGCGCTTCGTCGCGGTAGAGGCGGGTAAAGACGGCGTCGGAATCTTCGGCAAGGTCGAGGCTGGCGTGCACCATCTCGCGCCGGTTCTGGTCGTTCAGGGTGGTGATGTCCATGGTCGGGTCCGTATCGGTCCGCCGAAAGATAGCACGGCTGCAATGGGTCGGCGGCGGCGGCGGGGGCGCGTGACAGGGTATAATTCGGCCGTCCGATTTATTCCGCGATGTGCCCTGGATTGCAGAGGCTGCGCGCAGGGCCGCGCAGCGGCGCTGCCCGCAGCCGGATGCCCCGGGCGGTCCCGCATTTCTCCAGCCTAGCCATGCTCATTCTCCCGGGCTCCAGCGCCCTGTCTGCATTTCGTGTCCAGCGACTCCTGACCCAGCTGAAGGCCATCGAGCCTTCGATCACGGGCATCTCCGGCCGCTTCTGCCATTTCATTGACAGCCCAGCCGAACTCGGCGACGCCGAGCGCGAACGCCTGGCTGCCATGCTCACCTATGGCGAGCCGTTCGAAGGATCGACCGACGGCGAGCAGTTCGTCGTGATCCCGCGCTTCGGCACGATCTCGCCGTGGGCCAGCAAGGCGACCGACATCGCGCACAACTGCGGCATGGCGCAGGTCCACCGGATCGAGCGCGGCATTGCGTATTACGTGCAGCGCAAGTCCGGCCTGCTGGGCAAGTCGAAGGCGCTGGACGACGCGGCGGCCGCCGAAGTCGCTGCGCTGCTGCATGACCGCATGACCGAGGTCGTGATCCGCGACCCGCAGCAGGCGTCGGCGCTGTTCAACGAGCTGGACGCGCAAGCGCTGGCCTACATCGACGTGCTGGCCGGCGGCCGCGCTGCGCTGGTGGCCGCCAACAGCGAACTCGGCCTGGCGCTGTCGGATGACGAGATCGACTACCTGCTCGATGCCTTCACGAAGGCCGGCCGCAACCCGACCGATGTCGAGCTGATGATGTTCGCGCAGGCCAACAGCGAGCACTGCCGCCACAAGATCTTCAACGCCGACTGGACCATCGACGGCGAGAAGCAGGACCGCTCGCTGTTCGCGATGATTCGCAATACGCACCAGCTGCAGCCGAAGGGCACCGTCGTCGCGTATTCCGACAATTCGTCGGTGATCGAGGGCGCGAACGTGATGCGCTTCTATCCGCGCGCCGGGCAGGGCCTGAGCTACCGTCCGTCGGAAGAGCTGACGCACATCCTGATGAAGGTCGAGACGCACAACCACCCGACGGCGATCTCGCCGTTCCCGGGCGCGTCCACCGGCGCCGGCGGCGAGATCCGCGACGAAGGCGCGACCGGCCGCGGCGCGAAGCCGAAGGCCGGCCTTACGGGCTTCACCGTCTCCAACCTGATGATCACGCACGCGGTGCAGCCGTGGGAAAACGCGCGCGACGCGAACCAGCTGCAGGCTGAACGCACCGGCCACGGCGACTCGAAGATCACCGGCAAGCCGGACCGCATCGCGTCGCCGCTGCAGATCATGATCGACGGCCCGCTCGGCGGCGCCGCGTTCAACAATGAATTCGGGCGTCCCAACCTGGCCGGCTATTTCCGTACCTTTGAGCAGAACGTCGGCGGCACCGTGTACGGCTACCACAAGCCGATCATGATCGCCGGCGGCCTGGGCAACATCTCGGCGCTGCACACAAAGAAGGAAGAGCTGCCGGTCGGCAGCCTGCTGATCCAGCTCGGCGGCCCCGGCATGCGCATCGGCATGGGTGGTGGTGCAGCCTCGTCGATGGCGACCGGCGCGAACACCGCCGACCTCGATTTCGACTCGGTCCAGCGCGGCAACCCGGAAATGGAGCGTCGTGCGCAGGAAGTCATCAATGCGTGCTGGGCCATGGGCACCGAGAACCCGGTGCTGTCTATCCATGACGTCGGCGCCGGCGGCCTGTCGAATGCCTTCCCCGAACTGACCAATGACGCCGGCCGCGGCGCCGTGTTCGACCTGCGCAAGATCCAGCTCGAGGAAAGCGGCCTGGCGCCGAAGGAAATCTGGAGCAACGAATCGCAGGAGCGCTACGTGCTCGGCATCGCGCCGTCCAGCCTGCCGCTGTTCCGCGAACTGTGCGAGCGCGAGCGTTGCCCGTTCGCCGTTGTTGGCATCGCCACCGAAGAGCGCCAGCTGCGCGTGCTCGATCCGGAGCATGACAACTATCCGGTCGACATGCCGATGGATGTCCTGCTCGGCAAGCCGCCGAAGATGCATCGCGACGTCACGCGCATCGCGAAGGAAACGAACGCTATCGACCTGACCGACATCACGCTGGCCGACGCTGCCGAGCGCGTACTGAAGCTGCCCACGGTCGCGGACAAATCCTTCCTGATCACCATCGGCGACCGTACCGTCGGCGCGCACACGGTGCGTGACCAGATGGCGGGCCCGTGGCAGGTGCCGGTTGCCGATTGCGCGGTGACCACGATGAGCCATGTCGGCTACGTCGGCGAGGCGATGTCCATGGGCGAGCGCACGCCGCTGGCCGTGATCAACGCACCGGCCTCGGGCCGCATGGCCGTCGGCGAGGCGCTGACCAACATCGCCGCTGCGTCGATCGCCGACATCATCGACATCAAGCTGTCGGCCAACTGGATGGCCGCCTGCGGCCAGCCGGGGCAGGATGCGGCGCTGTTCGATACCGTGAAGGCCGTCGGCATGGAACTGTGCCCGGCGCTCGGCCTGTCGATCCCGGTCGGCAAGGATTCGCTGTCGATGCGCACCACCTGGCAGGATGACGAAGGCGCGAAGTCCGTGATGTCGCCGGTGTCGCTGATCGTGTCTGCCTTTGCGCCGGTGGATGACGTGCGCCGCACGCTGACGCCGCAACTGCGCCGTGACCTCGGCGAGACCGCGCTGATCTTCATCGACCTGGGCCGCGGCAAGAACCGCATGGGCGCATCGGCGCTGGCGCAGGTGATGCAGCAGATCGGCGACAGCGTGCCTGACGTCGACAGCGCGGACGACCTGAAGGCCTTCTTCAATGCGATGCAGCGATTGAACCGCGAACAGAAGGTGCTCGCGTATCACGACCGTTCCGACGGCGGCCTGTACGCAACGCTGGCCGAGATGAGCTTTGCCGGCCGTGCCGGCGTGACCGTCAACCTCGACATTCTCGTCACCGAAGGCGAGCACTCGACCGACTGGGGTGATTCGAAGAACTGGGCCGGCCAGATCGAGGCGCGCCGCAATGACCTGACGCTGCGCGCGCTGTTCTCGGAAGAGCTGGGTGCGGTGCTGCAGGTGCGCGCCGAGCAGAAGTCGGACGTGATGAATGTGCTGCGCGAGTACGGCCTCGGCGCCTGCAGCCACATCATCGGCAAGCTGAACGAGCGCGACGTGGTCGAGTTCACGCGCGACGCGAAGGTGATCTACCAGAAGAATCGCGCCGAGCTCCAGCGCCTGTGGAGCGAAACCAGCTGGCGCATCGCGCGCCTGCGCGACAACCCGGCCTGCGTCGATCAGGAATACGACCGACTGCTGGATGCGAACGACCCGGGCATGACGCCGAAGCTCACGTTCGATACTTTGGAAGATGTGGCCGCGCCGTTCCTGAACCTGTCGGCGAAACCGAAGGTCGCGATCCTGCGCGAGCAGGGCGTGAACTCGCATGTCGAGACTGCGTACGTGATGCACAAGGCCGGCTTCGATGCGGTGGACGTGCACATGAGCGACCTGATCGCCGGCCGCACCTCGCTCGATGAGTTCCGCGGCCTGATTGCCGTCGGCGGCTTCTCGTATGGCGATGTGCTGGGTGCGGGCGAGGGCTGGTCGAAGACCATCCTGTTCAACCCGAAGCTGTCGGACCAGTTCTCCGGCTTCTTCCAGCGCGGCGACACCTTCGCGCTCGGCATCTGCAACGGCTGCCAGATGATGAGCAGCCTGAAGCCCATCATCCCGGGCGCCGAGCACTGGCCCAAGTTCACGCGCAACAAGTCGGAACAGTTCGAGGCGCGCTTCGCGATGGTCGAAGTGCTGGAGTCGCCGTCGATCTTCTTCAGCGGCATGGCCGGCACGCAGACGCCGATCGCTGTCGCGCATGGTGAAGGCTATGCGAACTTCGCGCACACCGGCAATGAAGACAAGGTGCTGGCTGCGGTGCGCTTCGTCGACAACTATGGCAACCCGACCGAAACCTATCCGTTCAACCCGAACGGCTCGCCGAACGGTCTGAC
>CAZTIF010000066.1:17224-18448 GCA_964613635.1 uncultured Bifidobacterium sp.
CGGGGCGCTGCTGCCCGTGACGGCAGTTCGTCCTGAAGGCACAACCGCAAAGGCTGCGGCAACAGGATGACCTCGCCCAGCGCTTTGCCCAACGAGCCATGGAAAGGCGTGACATCGAGGCCTTCGGGCAGCTTCAGGAACAGGGTGGTGTCTTCCGGCCGCCGCGGCTGCAGCGCGAAAGATTGATTGGCGTAGCGTGTGGCCGACACAGGATGCGGCGGTATCACGCGTCCGCTGCGATCAGCGAGGAAGTCCAGCGTTTGCGACAGGCGGCGGCTGTGGCCTTTGGCGACGATGCCTTTCGCATACAGCCCGGTGCGGTCGGAGAACAGTCCGCTGCGCTGCAATTTGTGCAGCGCGCGCAAGTAAGGCTCGCGCAGCAGCGCAGAGGCTTCGGCGATACCGTCCACGCCCCAATAGCGAGACAGCCGCAGACCGCCATTGATCACCTGGTATTGGCAGGTATTAGGGTGCAGGTAATCGACCAGCGCGAGGAATTCGTCGAGGCTCAAGCGTGCGTCTGCAGGCAGGGCCGGCAGGTCGTGCGCCAGCGCCTTGTCGGCGAGTGCCGTTTGAGCGAACAGCGGCCGTGATGCCTGCATTGCCGTGGGCAGCAGGCTGCGCACGTCGGGATCGATGACGGCCAGCAGACGCTGCAAGTCGGCATCACCGGCGGTGCGAAACACATCCCGCACGGCCGCATCCATGACCCGCCTTTGCGCTGGCAGCATCGCTCGTGACAGCGGCTCCCCGGTGTCTGCGGCATAACTGCGCAGGTAGTAATTGTCGAACGCGCGCATGCCCGACAGCAGCTCCTGCAGGAACCACGCGTCATGGGGTTCGGACTGCGCGGGCCAGGCTGGCGGGGCTTGCGCTGCGATGCCCTTGGGCACCTCGGCGACACTGGACTTCAGTTCATGTTCTATCTGCTTGCGCAAGGACAGCCGTTCGCTGGCGGCAGAGACCCACAGCGGCAGCGGCTGCAGCAAGGCGATCGCATCGCGGCGCAGGCGCTCGATTCGCGGGGACAACGCGTGCAACGGAGGTTTCTGCACCGGCCTTGCCTCGGGCGTGGACAGGGAGGGGACTGTCCTTGTTCGAAGCAAATCTGCGGTACCCGTCCGCAGCCGGTGGACAGAGGTGCGGCCTGTCTGCAGTACTCTTCTCAGCATGTCGTCGTGGCCGGATGTCACGGCCGGGATGGGCAAATGCTGGTCTGTCACA
>CAZTIF010000067.1:0-1192 GCA_964613635.1 uncultured Bifidobacterium sp.
CGTAGGTGGTCCACTCGGTTTCGCCTTTCAGGCGGATGCGGCACTTGCCGGCGTTCAGTTCCATGATCTCCGGCGCGCCGGTGTTGAATACCAGCGTGGACGGGAAGATCACGCCGACCGATTTTTTCGTGCCGTCCGCGAAGACGACGCTATGCGACACGCATTTGCCGTCAAAGTAGACATTGGCTTTCTTGACGATGGAGACGTTGTCGAACTGGTTGCTCATTGTTTTTCCTTTGCTCTGATTCGGTTTACTGGCCGCGCTTGATGCGCGCGTTGGCCGCGATGCGCATGCGCAGCGCGTTCAGCTTGATGAAGCCGCCGGCGTCGGCCTGGTTGTACGCGCCGCCGTCTTCGTCGAAGGTCGCGATGGTCTGGTCGAACAGCGAGTCGGTCTTCGAGTCGCGCGACACGACGATCACATTGCCCTTGTACAGTTTCAGGCGCACCCAGCCGTTGACGGTCTGCTGCGTGTGGTCGATCAGGGTCTGCAGCGCGACGCGCTCCGGCGCCCACCAGTAGCCGTTATAGATCAGCGATGCGTAGCGCGGCATCAGGTCGTCCTTCAGGTGCGCGACTTCGCGATCCAGCGTGATCGACTCGATCGCGCGGTGCGCACGCAGCATGATGGTGCCGCCCGGCGTTTCATAGCAGCCGCGCGACTTCATGCCGACGTAACGGTTCTCGACCAGGTCGAGGCGGCCGATGCCGTGCTTGCCGCCGATGCGGTTCAGCTCGGCCAGCACGGCCGCCGGGCTCATCTTCTTGCCGTTCAGCGCGACGATGTCACCTTTCTCGAATTCGATGTCGAGGTACTCCGCTGCATCCGGTGCTGCCTCGGGGCTGACGGTCCAGCGCCACATCGATTCTTCGGCCTCGGCGCCCGGGTTCTCCAGATGGCGGCCTTCGTAGCTGATATGCAGCAGGTTCGCATCCATCGAGTACGGCGCGCCGCCGTTCTTGTGCTTCATGTCGATCTCGATGCCGGCATCTTCCGCGTACTTCAGCAGCTTCTCGCGCGACAGCAGGTCCCATTCGCGCCACGGCGCGATGATCTTCACGTTCGGCATCAGTGCATACGCGCCGAGCTCGAAGCGCACCTGGTCATTGCCCTTGCCGGTGGCGCCGTGCGAGATCGCATCGGCACCGGTTTCTCGCGCGATCTCGATCAGGCGCTTCGCGATCAACGGGC